>CANCOC010000035.1 GCA_947379755.1 Alcaligenaceae bacterium
CTTCGATATCTTCGGGTTCCTGAATCGCCTCTGCCGCCCATGCCTTCATCTCTGGCAAGTCCAGTATCCGGTCGCAATAGGCCTGGCAAAGTGGATCAAGCTCAATACCGTACGTCAGAAAACGCGTCACAACCGGCGCAAACATCGCATCCGCTACCGTCAGGTTACCCCCAAATAGATAAGGACCGCTGTACGCCTGCAGACACTCGCGCCAGATCACCACAATCCGGTCAATATCCATCTGTGCTTTTGACCAGACTTTAAAACCGCTGATGCGTGCCTTGATATTCATCGGAAGCGCGGATCGCAGTGCTGAAAACCCGGAATGCATCTCGCCGCAAATGGATCGGCAATGTGCCCGATGCACCGGATTGGAAGGCAAAAGTCCCGCATTTGGTGCAATCTCGTTGAGGTATTCACCGATCGCGAGTGTGTCCCAGACTTTGCTGCCCTGATGGCTCAGGCAAGGTCCCAGGATCGAAGGAGACAGCAACAAGAGCTCTGCGCGCGCATCCAGATCCCCAGGCTCTACCAGAACCTCAGTGAAACGTACGCCAGACATCTTGAGCATCAACCAGCCGCGTAACGACCAGGATGAGTAGTTTTTGCTGCTAATCGTAAGTGTGGTTTTGGTCGCCATATCGATGCATCCAGAATGTAGTTTGAACAACGGATAAAAAAATCCAATGCAAAAACCATGCCAGTCTGGCATGCGTCTTGCTTGAAAGCATACATTCCCGTCGGATATCTGTCCGACTCACAGGAGCTCAGCGTATGCTTTATCAGTCATATCAAAGCTATTCAAACTGGATCGATTCCGTACGATCGATTGGGGATATCACCCAGAATGCCTCGAATCAATGGATGCAATCCATTGGTTTATCTGCACTCCCGCACATGGATGCACAGTACGAACAGATTTCCCTGATGGGACTGACGCACGCGCGACCCGCTTTCAATATCCACGAGGTGACCTGCCCGCAGGGCCTGGTTCACCCGGTTCAAGAGTCAACCGTCCATACCACCCCATTTTGCGGCCTGCTGCAATTCAAAAGGGCAAGCAAAGTACCTTTACCAAAAATTCTGCTGGTGGCTCCGATGTCGGGGCACTTTGCAACACTGCTGACTGGTACCGTTCGCACTCTGCTCAAAGACCACGAGGTCTATCTGACAGACTGGAAAAACATCCGTGATGTGCCGCTCAGCGATGGCGAGTTCAGTCTGGATACGTACATCAGCCATATTATTGAGTTCATACAATTCCTGGGGCCAAACATTCATCTGATGGGCGTCTGCCAACCGACCGTGGCTTGTCTGGCTGCGACGGCCGTCATGGCAGAGCAAAAAGATCCATGTCAGCCTGTCAGCCTGATATTAATGGCAGGCCCCGTTGATGCGCGGATCAATCCAACTAAAGTCAACGAACTTGCCAATGACAAACCGTACGAATGGTTTGAGCAAAAACTCATTGATACTGTGCCAAGAGAATTTGCTGGCGGTGGACGTCGAGTCTATCCGGGGTTTTTGCAGCTCATTGCATTTATGAGCATGAATCCGGACCGTCATAAACAGTCTTTCAAAACATTGTATGAACACCGCATCCAGGGTGAGCATCAGCAAGCAGATGTGATCCGTGATTTTTATGAAGAATATTTTGCCATCATGGATTTGTCGGCCGATTATTATCTGCAGACCATCAAGCAGGTCTTTCAGGAGTATGCCCTCGCAAAAGGCATGCTGACTTATCAGGGTCAGGCGTTGAACCTGAAGGCAATCAAACGTCCATTTCTGCTGACGGTAGAAGGCGAACGAGATGATATCTGTGGCATTGGCCAGACGCTAGCCGCCCAGGATCTGTGCACCGGCCTGGCTGCGTACAAAAAGTCTCATCATCTGCAGGCAGGCGTCGGGCATTACGGCGTATTTAACGGCAGACGCTGGGAAGCACAGATCTATCCCGTGGTGCGCAATCTGATTCAGTCCGTTAACTGAGCTCACTGTTCACAAGGATAAAGCGTCCATCCAGCATTTCAGACTGGGGTCTGGTCCAGTAAGTCATATTGCGTAACGCTTGATACACATAAACGTCTTCGAGTGTTGCCTCGACTTTTGCGAGACACACGATGCGGTAGAAACCGCCGGTTTTAACATGCTGAACTTTTTGGTCAGGCAGAAAGGGAACTTGTTGCATCATGGTCTCGAATGCCTACCTGGATTGTTTGCGCAGGCCCAGTTTTATCACAGTCCCCACCACAATCAGCGCACCCAGCACCTGAATGAAAGCAATGGACTGGCCCAGGATCAGCCACGCAAGAACCAGGGCAAAAATCGGTTCAACGTTCATGATCGCTGAATTTCCCACGACACCCAGCTTGGGCAGAACCGTAAACATGATGGTAAAACCCGTCCCATACAAGGCCGCCAGAGCAGCCAACCCCCACCAACCTGCGGTCGCATCTGGCCAGTGGAAATCTCCGGATAACTGCGTGCCACAGAAAGCGAGCACCCCGACCATCCACATTGTGGTTGCCGTGCGGATGCGCCCATCCAGATCGGCAGCTTCATGCTGTGTCAGCACCATCGCCAGACCAAACGTCGCGCCAGCAGTCAGGGCAAAGGCAACCCCCACACCCATCGCACTCCACTGCCCCTGCATTCCCAGTCCAGACGTTGCACCAAACACATCGAGGGCCAGCGCGAGACCAATGAGCAAAACAGGCATGGCACGCAAGACTTGAGGTTCGGGACGGTGGCCATAAAAAATGCGGGCCCACAGGGCAATCCAGAGTGGATACGTATTAAAGGAAAGTAAGGCCAGAGAGACCGGAAGCCTCATCACGGCGGAATAAAGGGTCAGACTTTGAACCGCCATCAACACTCCGATGACAGGAAGCACTTTCTTGTGTCGCGCGGTGAACTTCACCGGAACTCCCTGGATAAAAATCAGGAGGGTCACAACTAGCGCAGTCAGACAGCTGCGTACCGTCACAGCCGTGGCAACATCAAGCCCGTGGTTAAACGCCACACGGGCTGCAACGTGATTCGCCCCCATCAGCAGGCCAACCAATAACAAGATGGCAAAAGCAGTCCGGGTCAGCTCACTTTTAGCCTTCACTCAAGTTCAATCTTGGCATCGTGGATGATTTGCGCCCACTTGACGCGCTCCTGTCTGGCAAACGCATCAAAATGCGCAGCTGAGTCTCCGACCGTCACCGCACCTTGAGACAGCAGACGATCTTTGATCTCTGGATCATCCAGAATTTTGACACTTGCAGCATTGAGCTTTTCAATGATCTCGGGCGGTGTGCCCTTGCGTGCATAGAGTCCGAACCAGCCTTCCACTTCGTAACCAGCCAGGCCTGCTTCAGCGATGCTTGGCACATCTGGCAGCAGCGCAGAGCGTTTGACAGAAGTCACGCCGAGCGCGGTCAGTTTGCCTGAACGGATCAGTGGCAAACAGATCGGCAGATTACAAAACATCATGTCGACCCGACCGCCGATCACATCGTTGACGACGGCAGGACTGCTTTTGTATGGCACATGAATCATGTCAGCATGCGCCATGCTTTTAAACATCTCACCGGACAGATGCATACTGCCGCCTGCCCCACTCGAACCAAAACTCATGCTTTGCGTTTTAAGCAAAGCCAATAACTCAGGCAGCGTCCTGGCCGGCACCTGCGGCCCGACCACCAGCACATTGGTAACAGTTGCAATGTTTGTGATCGCAACAAAATCGCGCTGCGGATCGTACCTGGCATTTTTATGCAGCGTCACGTTGATCGCACCGATACTGGTGGGGCCCACCATCAAGGTATAACCGTTAGGCTGTGAGGCAAGCAAGAAGTTCGCACCAATGTTGCCATCGGCACCCGCCTTGTTTTCAGCAATGACGGGTTGACCCAGATTTTCGGCTAACTTGTTGGCCAGTGTGCGGGCCAGGATATCCGTCAGCGTCCCCGCGGCAAAAGGCACCACCATGGTGATGGGCTTATTTGGATAATCTGTCGTTTGCGCAGCCACGTTTACGTTGGCCAGCAGTGCTAAAAGTCCTGATATGCAGCACCCAAAAAAATATCGCCCGGACATCGCCCTGCGCACACCCACAACAGATTGATTCAGCATGTAATCTGATCCCTTTAACCTGTCAGCCCAACTGAAAGTCCGCCACAGACGTATAGCAACTGTCCTGTAATAAAACCAGCGCGACGGTCGATGAGCATGCACACGGCATGCGCGACTTCTTCGGGTGTGCCGAACCTGCCAACCGGAACCGATTCGCGAATCTTGATTGTTTGTGGAGCGTCGGGATGATTCGAGGCGGTAAATAATTCGGTTTCGATCGGCCCAGGGGCAATCGCATTGACAGTAATGCCCTGGGTCGCGGTTTCGAGCGCCCACGTCCGAGTCATGCCAACCAGACCCGCCTTGGTGCCGCCGTATCCGGTGCGGCCCGACTTGCCTAAGCCTGCACGGCTACCAATATTGATAATCCGGCCATACTTGTTGGCACGCATCGCTGGCAATACCGCCTGTGTCAGTAACAGAGGCGCAACCATATTTAGTGCCACCATCTGATCGATATCCTCAAGCTCGATATCTTCAATTTTACCCACGTGAATCATGCCCGCGTTATTCACCAGATTCAGGATATCTTTTTTGGAGGCCCAGTCAGCGGCCGCCTCGCGTGTGCGTCTGGCATCACTCAGATCGACTGATTCAAAAATCTCACCGGGCAACAGTTCTTTTGGTGCGGTACGGCTAAAGTTGATGACCTCATAGCCTTCATCGATGAGACGTTGCACCACAGCACGGCCAATGCCGCGACTGCCCCCGGTTACCAATGCAGTTGCGCCTTTCATTGTGCTTGAATCCCCCGTTCTTTCACAAGTTTTCCCCATTTCTGGCGCTCTGTCTTTTCAAAAGCAGCCAGATCAGGACCAAATAAATTGCCAGGTGTTGCAGCAAGTCTCTCGTAAGCCTGCGCCACCTTCTCGGTCTTAAGTCCGATGCGGGCTGCTTCGATCAGTTTATCCACGATCGGTTGCGGAGTGCCTTTGGCTACGTAAATCGCAAACCACGCTGTCACATCAAAACCTGTTACACCAGACTCGGCAAAGGTAGGCAAATCTTTGGCAAACGGACTGCGCTCAGCTGATGTCACTGCAATCCCACGCACGCGCGAACCGTCCTTGATTTGATTGATTGAACCTGGCAAATTATCAAATAACATATCTATCTGACCGCCAATCAACGCAGGCATGGATCCAGAGATGCCTTTGAACGGAACATGCAACAACTCAACACCGGTCATCGCCTCGAAGTATGCGCCCGTCAAATGCGGCGACGAACCAATCCCAGGTGTTCCGTAAGTGAGCTTTTTGTCTTTGGCGTCCCGTGCCGCCTTGATCACATCACCCAGATTCTTCCAGGGCGAGGTCGCAGACACCACCAGCACGTTAGGCGTAGTGGAAACCAATGCGATTGGAATCAGGTCCTTCTCAGGATCGACCAGCATTTCTGGATATATAAACTGGTTGATCGTCTGGGTTCCAATTGTTCCCAGGCCAATGGTGTAGCCGTCTGGTTTGCTACGCGCCACATAAGTCATCCCTAAATTGCCACCCGCACCGGGTCGGTTTTCAACCACCACGGTCTGCTTGAGCGCGTCTTCCATCGCGGCAGCAATTGAGCGACCAAAGATATCTGCTGCGCCGGCCGCAGGATATGGCACAACGACTGTCAGCGCCTTGTTTGGGAAATCCTGAGCCTGCGCAGCAGGAGATTGCGCCCAAAGACCACCCATGACGGCGGCCAAAACCAGCGTGCGCATAAAAAAACGTCGTTGATGCATATGTTCTCCTGACGGTGCATGACCGCGATTGTTTTTAGTTTTATGATCCGACTGATAAAGTACGTAAATAAGTACTATAGTGCCATTCTGATTCAAACAATAGCACACGGCAAACGCTCTGGCACCCTATTTACTGGACGACCGCAATGACATCAAACACTCCTTTTTTTGCAGCGCGGATGGCAAGCATTGCGCGTACACATGCCAGTCACCCTGCGTTGATCGACCGCAATATCGTCACGACGTTTAGCCAGCTCAATGAGCAGGTCAGCCAACTGGCGGGAAATCTGGCAAAACTGGGCATTCGAGCCAATGATCGTGTCGCCATCTGGCTGCCAAACTGTCTGGCCTGGGTTCAGGCATTTCTGGCCTGTGCGCACCTGGGTGCAACCGTACTGGCCGTCAACACACGGTTTCGCAGCAAAGAAGTCGCAGACATTATCGGTCGTGGCCATGCAGACTGGCTGATCATGTGGCCCGACTTCAAAGGCATTGCCTTTGCCGAGATCCTGGCAGATGTCGACCAGGAAGTACTTGGGCGCTTGCGTGGCGTCGTCACGCTGGGTGACAGCCGCAGTCCTGCAGTCCAGGCGATTGCCGCACGCGGCCATCATGTTCATGCGTTTGAAGATTTGCTCAACAGGCCTTGTGACACACCCGCGCCACATGGCAATGCGGGTGTGCTGTGCTTTACTACCTCCGGCACGACCTCGCTGCCCAAATTCGTACTGCATGACCACGCCAGCCTGCTTACACATGGAGATGGCATGCAGACAGCCTATGGCTACGACGCTGACAGCCGCATCTTTGCAAGCGCCCCCTTTTGTGGAGCCTTTGGTTTTTGCACGCTGCTGGGCGGACTGGTGACAGGCTGTACGGTCGTCTGCGAACCTGTCACAGACACCCAGAGCACGCTTGAACAAATACGCCGTCATCAGGTCACGCACACCTATGCCAATAACGAATCCATTCTTAAGGTGCTTGAAGCCTCAGCTTCGCCAACAGACTTCGCAAGTTGCAAGTTATTTGGCTTTGCCAATTTTTCTCCTGCCGTCACTAATCTGCTCGCACAAGCTGACCGTAACGGCTTGCCCCTCACCGGCCTGTATGGATCCAGCGAGTTGCAGGCGCTGGTGGCCGCACAACCTACAGATCCTTCTCAGGGCGATGTCAGCGTGCGCTATCTGGCCGGAGGCCGACTGATTCATCCCACAGCCCTTGTGCGGGTCAGCGACCCCTCCACGGGCAAGACTCTGCCCCTCGGAGAGTCAGGTGAACTCGAAATCCTGTCTCCAAGCAGGATGCTGGGTTATCTGGACCAGCCCGAGGCCAGCGCAAAAGTGATGACGGAAGATGGGTATTTTAAAACCGGAGACCTCGGATATTGCGTGAGCGACAGACAATTTGTCTTTCAGGCGCGCATGGGTGACTCAATGCGCCTTTCAGGATTTCTGGTCAACCCTGCCGAAATCGAACAAGCTGTTGAATCCTTACCAGGCGTGAAAGCTTGCCAGGTGGTCGGTGCCACGCTTGGCACAAAAACATTACCGGTCGCTTTTGTCATTCTGGAACCCGGCGCCATACCGGACACCGTCGGATGGACCACAGAATGCAAGCGACGCATGGCGGGCTTTAAAGTGCCGGTCAGGTTTGAAGTACTGAGCGCCTTCCCTTCAATCGAAAGCGCCAATGCCGTCAAGATCCAGAAACACAAGATGCGCGAAATGGCAGATCAATTGCTGGCGGCTGACGCATGACAGCCTCCAGCGGCCTGCTGTATTCGCGTAGTCCTCAGCCTCTGTATCTACAGGTCGCGACGATTTTCCGCCGCAACATTCAACGCGGGATCTGGCCACCCGGCCAGCAAGTCCCGCCGCTCGAGTCATTGGTCGAGACACTGGGCGTCTCACGCGCGACCATCCGGCAGGCCTTTGGCCTGCTCGAACGCGAAGGTCTGATTCACCGCTCACGCGGTTCCGGCACCTATGTTAATGATGAGTTACCTGAGACCTTCAGATTAACGCTGCCTAAAACATGGGCAGAAACCGTAGCGCTTTCCAGTGCGTTGGGCACGACCACGATCATGGAGTCCAATGCAGACGTTGCCCTGCCCGCATCACTGGGCATGGAATGTCCTTACAGCACGCTCGGCAGCTTTCAATACCTGCGGCGCATTCACACCACCTCGGCAGGTCCATTTTGCTACACCGAAGTCTATCTGGACCGCGAACTCTACCGTCAGCATCCTGCCCGCTACCGTCACTCCACTGTTGCGCCGGTACTCGATGAGCTGCATGGCAAATCCCTGACCCATGCAGGCCAGCTGCTGACGATCATCGAAGCGGGTGCAGATTCCGCAGAAGCCCTGCACTTGCCGCTTGCGGCCCCCGTTGCAGAAATCCGGCGCTTTGCCTGCATAGCGGAAAGAGTCATCTACTTTGCCCGGCTGGAAATCCCCACCCGATACGTTCAAATGAAATTTGATTTGTTTGAGGATCATGTACATGTTTAATAACGATTCAATGCTGTTACCTTTTTTTGATGATGCGCATCGTGCATTGCATCAGGATCTGCATGACTGGTCACGCGCCAACCTGCCGACACGGATTCACACAGGTAGCGTCGATCAGCGTTGCCAGCAGCTTGTGCGGATGCTAGGCGATGCGGGCTGGCTGCGTTATTGTGTCCCTGCCGAATACGGTGGCATTCTGCCCGGACTGGACTCTCGCAGCCTGTGTCTGATCCGCCAGACGCTCGGGTACTACGATGGCCTGGCAGATTTCGCTTTTGTCCTGCAAGGTCTGGGCAGTGGCCCCATCTCGCTCTTTGGCTCGGATTATCTGAAACAAAAGTATTTACCCCACGTTGCCTCCGGCAAGATGCTAGCGGCCTTTGCACTGTCTGAACCAGATGCGGGCTCAGATGCGGCTGCGATGACCACGCGTGCGACACGCACCAGAGACGGCTATCGCATCAATGGTGTCAAGACCTGGATTTCGAATGCTGATATTGCAGATTTCTACACCGTCTTTGCCCGTACAGAAAACGATGAGGTCGATGGTGTCACTGCCTTTGTCGTGGATGCCAATACGCCTGGCCTGAAGGTCACCGACCGGTTCGAGCTCTGTGCACCCCACCCGATTGGCACACTTACATTTACCAACTGCGAGATTCCACTTTCGCAGCGTCTAACCGAGCCTGGCAAGGGTTTCAAGGTTGCCATGCAGAATCTCGATGTGTTCCGTGCCTCGGTCGGTGCGGCAGCGCTGGGCTTCGCAGAGGCCGCGCTGGACCTGGGCATTGCGCGCGCCAATACACGTCCGATGTTTGGCGGCATGCTGGGCGATCTGCAAATCACACAGGCAGCCATCGGAGACATGAGCACAGAAGTCGATGCTGCTACGCTGCTGGTCTATCGCGCAGCCTGGGAACGTGATGTGCTGCAAAAGCGCACCACACGCTCAGCAGCCATGGCAAAGATGTTTGCAACAGAGTCAGCTCAAAGGGTGATCGACCGATGCGTGCAACTGCACGGTGGCCTGGGCGTCAAAGTCGGCCATCCACTCGAAATGTTGTATCGTGAAATTCGTGCATTACGAATATATGAAGGTGCGACTGAAATCCAGCAAGTTGTCATCGCACGCGAGACCATTAAAAACAAAACAGGAGCGGTATAAAGATGAACGGTTCAGAAGCAATGGTTCACACTTTGCTCGCAGGCGAGGTTGATGTATGTTTTGCCAATCCTGGCACCTCTGAGATGCACTTTGTATCTGCACTCGATCGTGCACCCAGGATGCGGTGTGTATTGGGCCTGTTCGAAGGTGTCGTGACCGGCGCTGCCGATGGCTATTACCGGATGGCTGAAAAACCCGCTGCGACACTGCTGCATCTTGGACCTGGCCTGGGCAATGGCCTGGCTAATCTGCACAATGCCAAGCGCGCCTACTCCGGCATTGTGAACATTGTCGGTCAGCATGCACTCGATCACATCCATAACAATGCGCCTTTGAATTCCGATGTCGAAGCCGTTGCGCGCCCGATGTCGAACTGGGTCAAGACGACGATGTCTGCGACCGCTGCGCCGATCGATACCGCCGAAGCCATTTCACAAGCACGCAGCACACCAGGCCGCGTCGCCACGCTGGTGCTGCCTGCAAACTGCGCCTGGGAGCCCTCTGAGCCAGGACATTACTCGACAGCCCCAGCGCAGTCTGCTGCAGCCCCCCTGACAGAAACCGTACTGGCCCTGGCAAAATTACTGTCGAATCGCGCCCTCGCCGAACAAACGACCTTGCTACTGGGCGGGCCGGCTCTGCGCGCAAAGTCTGCAACACTGGCCGGCAGAATTGCCGCACACACGGGTTGCAAACTCGCCTCCGAGCCCCGGAATCCGCGCATGGAACGCGGCCGCGGACGTGTCAACGTTACATCGCTGCCCTTCCCCGTTGCAGGTGCGGTCGACATGCTCAAGGATACAAAGCATCTGGTGTTGGTCGGCAGTGCCACACCCGTCGCCTTTTTTGCCTATCCCGACAAACCCCGCATGATCAAGCAGCCCGATTGCGAAGTGCATACGCTTGCCACGCTCACGCATGACATCGAGGCCTCGCTCCAGGCTTTAGTTGATGCACTGGGTGCAAACAATGCCACTCCTGCACTGTTCTCTACAGAACCCGCGATCACGGACCTGCCAACTGGAGCGGCCACTGCCGACAACATCGGCTACATCATCGCCGCCGTCATGCCTGAAAACGGCATCATGGTCGACGAAGCAGTGACCTCTGGCCGACAATTTGGCAAGGCCCTGCCCTTCGCTGCACCGCACGACTGCATCGACATCACTGGTGGGTCAATCGGCTTTGGCCTGCCCGCTGCTGTCGGTGCCGCCATTGCCTGCCCAGACCGTAAAGTGCTGGCGCTAATTGGCGATGGCAGCGCCATGTACACCATCCAGTCATTGTGGACCATGGCACGCGAACAACTCGATGTCACAGTCGTGATTTTTGCCAATCGCTCTTACCGGATCCTGCGCGGCGAACTGGCCAACATGGGTGGTCCCGCGCCTGGCGTCAGTGCCGCTCGCATGCTCGACCTGGACAAACCCCATCTTGACTTTGTCTCGCTGGCCAAAGGCCATGGTGTTCCAGGCGTTCAAGTCAGCACACTTGAGGATCTGACCAGAGCATTGCGTGTGGCCATGAGTGAAAAAGGCCCACGACTGATTGAACTGGTGATGTAAGTTCCAGATTGAAAATCAGGGATTCCCCTAAGCCAGCCTTTGGGTATAGTGATGGCTTGCTTAGGAAATAACAAAACAACACATACAGATATTTTGTAAGCTAACAATCTGATCTTTAGATCGAGGAGACTTTTATTATGAAATGCTATTGCGTGGTCGATTTTAAAACCGCACTAAAAATGATGGACCAACCCACCCCTGAGCCCAAGGGAGCCGAGGTTCTGATTGAAGTACGTGCCGCAGGTGTTTGTCACAGTGACATTCACATCTGGGAAGGTGGCTATGATCTGGGCAATGGTCGCACGCTCTCACTCAAAGAGCGCGGCATCAAACTGCCGATGACCATGGGTCACGAGACCGCTGGCACGGTCGTGGCGATGGGGCCAGATGCCAAAGGCATCGAAAAGGGTAAAAACTATCTGGTCTATCCCTGGATTGGCTGTGGCAAATGCCCTGCCTGCGTCGAGGATGATCTGGAAAACTATTGCGCCGCACCTCAATATCTTGGCGTGCACCGTGATGGCGGCTATGCCGATCATCTTCTGGTGCCAAACGCAAAATACCTGATCGACATCGGTGATCTGGATCCTGCCATGATCGCACCTTATGCGTGTTCTGGGATCACCACGTTTGGTGCACTCAACAAAGTCGGTGCAAAGACCTTCCAGAAACATCCTGTCGTCATCATGGGTGCAGGTGGTCTGGGCCTGATGTGTCTGGCACTGCTCAAGGCACAAAATGGTGCCGGTGCAATCGTGGTTGATATTGATCCCGCTAAACGCAAAGCCGCGATGGATGCAGGTGCGCTGGCTGCGATTGATGGTGCAGCACCTGACGCTGCGCAGCAAATCATTGCAGCCAATGGTGGCAAACTTGTGCATGCAGTGATTGATCTGGTGGGTGCCCCCTCAACGACCAGCCTGGGTTTTGACACATTGATCAAAGGTGGCAAACTGGTCATCGTTGGATTGTTTGGTGGTGCAGCACCCTGGCCGATCGCCTTCATTCCAATGAAAGCCTTGCAGATCATCGGCAGCTACACAGGCTCACTAGCCGAGATGCGCGACCTGATGAAGCTGGTCAAAGATGGCAAGATTACGCCCATTCCTGTTCACAAACATCCGCTTGCCGATGCAGACAAGGTCCTGACATCGCTACGCGAGGGCAAAGTGACAGGACGCGCAGTACTGACAGCTTAAGTAACAATTGAAGTCAGACAATGCCCGGTGAATCTGCCGGGCATTTTTTTTGAATCAGCCTGACTGATGAATGTTGATGAATGAAGTTTGGCCCTCAAGTCTTTGCGGCCTGATAACGCTGCAAAGACATCAACACCTGGCGTGTCGCCAGCGGCTTACCGGCCAGATGCTCAGAGAGTCGTTCACGCAACCTGATGCGTAATTCAGGCTCTGTCTGCGCATTTTGAAAGTCTGGTTCCTCTTCATCCAGACCATACCCGGACTCCTGCAGCAGTGTCCATTCAAAGCGACGCAACTCCCCTGCGGCAGACTGCCCCGCTGCCAGTCGTTGCAAGGCAATCACGTACGCATCAAACAAGACGGGATGGGAGTCTTCGTGTGGCAACAAACGAAACAGCAATTCGTTCATGTACCAGCATGACATCATGGCTGGCCCTTGCAAGGGATGGACCCCTGCACATTCGGCACGCGTCAGTGTCTTGACCTCACCGGCCCCCGTCCAGGACAGCAACAAAGGCTGAAAAACAGACAACGCAGGCCTGAGCAAGGAGTGCGGGCGCTTGGCGCCTTTGGCGACCATCGTCACCCAACCATGATCTCTGGAAAATACTTGAACAATCAGGGAAGTTTCGCGCCAGGCCGTTGTATGCAACACATAGCCCGGCGAATCGAGTACGCGTAATACGCGTCTACTCATAACCCAGATCACGCAGGCTGGCAGCCTTGTCGGCCCAACCTTTACGCACCTTGATGTAGACCTCAAGGTGAATCGGTTTATCGAGAAGCTTGGCCATGTCCTGGCGCGCCTCAGTCGCGATACGCTTCATGTGCGAGCCACCCACGCCGAGCAAAATCGGACGATGGCTTTCGCGCTCGACAATCACACACGCTGCAATCGCAACACCTTTCGCGCTCTCATCCCACTGCTCAATCATGACCGTACAACCGTAAGGCAACTCGTCGCCCACCAGCCGGAAGATTTTTTCACGGATCAGTTCAGCTGCGATAAAGCGCATCGGTCGATCGGTAAGCGTATCCGCTTCAAAAAACGGCTCGTTTTCTGGCAGTCGTTTAGCAACCTCGTCCAGCAGCTGATCAAGCTGATGACGCTTGGTCGAGCTGACAGGCACGATGGCAGCAAAGTTGTAGAGAGCCGTAATTTTAGAAACAAATGGATACAGCTCATCACGATTTTTAATTTGGTCGATCTTACTGATCACCAAAATCGTACGCTCCGGGTTGTGCAGCAAGGACAACAGCTTTGCATCGCCTGGCGACCATTTTCCTGCTTCAACCAAAAAAAGAACCACATCAACATCGGCCAGCGTTTGTGTCACCACACGGTTCATCATGACGTTCATGGCGCCGCCATGACGCGTTTGAAAGCCCGGAGTATCCACGAACACAAACTGCTCATCCTCTCGCGTCAGCACGCCCTGGATGCGATGACGCGTCGTCTGTGCTTTGCGTGAAACGATGGTAATTTTTGAACCGATCAGAGCGTTGGTCAACGTTGACTTGCCAACGTTAGGACGACCAACGACTGCGATATAACCGCAGCGGTGTACTTTTTCTGTCATTTAAGCTCCTGGGCAACCGCAACCGGCAGCGTAAGTTGTGCCGTTTTGCGCGCCCGGGTCGAACGCTTTTTTGCAGGTGCAGGGCTGGCCGCCTCGGCACCTTCGAGCGCCAGCTTTGCTGCTGACTGCTCTGCTGCGCGCCGGCTTGAACCGGCAGCAACGACTTTAATATCAAAAGTGGGAATCGAACACTCAACTTCGAATTGCTGGCTATGTGCCGCACCATGCGTAGCCACCACGTTGTAGACGGGCAGCGCAAGCTTGCGACTTTGCAGGAATTCCTGCAAGAGTGTTTTTGCGTCTTTGCCAAGCGTCAGTGGATCAACGTTTTCGAGAATGGGAATGTACAAGCGCTCAACCAAAGCCTGGGCTGCGCTAAAACCACCATCCAGATAGACTGCGGCCAACACCGCTTCAAAGGTATCAGCAAGAATTGAGGGGCGGCGAAAACCACCACTCTTGAGCTCGCCTTCTCCCAGACGCAAAAAGCGAGAAAGATCGAGTTTTTGTGCAATATCTGCCAATGAGGACTGTTTGACCAGGTTGGCGCGCACACGCGAGAGGTCACCCTCATCGAGCGTGCCGTATTGATGGAAAAGCAAGGCCGCTACTGTGACACTCAGCACTGAATCGCCCAGAAACTCCAGTCGTTCATTGTGACGCGCACCGTGGCTGCGATGTGTCAAGGCCTGCTCAAGCAAAGCAGGCTTTGAAAACTTATATGCGAGCGAGGTTTCTAGTGCGGCAAATGACATTAAACAGTGCAGTTAAAAAGGAGAAAAAAAATTAATGAAAGCGACCAATACGTCCCAGGCTGCCAAAGTTCATCCAGATAAAGAATGCACGACCAACAATGTTGGCCTCTGGGACGAATCCCCAATAGCGGCTATCCAGACTATTGTCGCGGTTATCGCCCATCATAAAGTAAACACCGACCGGGACGTGACAACGAATGCCATTACGGAGATATTCACAATTTTCACGATACGGAAAACTCGTAATTGGCCCTAAGTCCTGCGATCTTCGCTCATCAAGCAGAATTTCATGGGATACATCACCAAGCTGTTCGGTAAACTGTGCCGTATATGCCACACGGTCTGGTTCAAAATACTCACCATCGCGCTTGCGTGGCACTTCTTTACCGTTAATAAACAGTTTTTTATCCAGATATGCGATTTCGTCGCCAGGCAAACCCACCACACGCTTGATGTAATCAACCGAAGGATCAACGGGGTAACGGAACACCATCACATCACCGCGCTGGGGAGAACCCAGTGGGATCACTTTGGTATCGATAACAGGCAAACGTATACCGTAGGTGAATTTATTGACCAGAATCAGATCACCAGATTGCAAAGTCGGCAACATCGAGCCTGAAGGAATACGAAATGGCTCGACAATAAAAGAGCGCAGGACGAATACAAACAGGATGACAGGAAAAAAACTAACCCCATACTCGATATACCAGGGCATGCGTCCCAGATCAAAACGGATCTGTTCCTGGCGCGACTGAATTTCTGTCGCAGACAATGAGGACCAGCTCGGACGGGCAAGCGCCAGCGCATCGGCCACACGCCTGGCGCGTGCCTGGCGCAACCAGAAGCGATCAATCGTCCAGACAATTCCGGTTATCACCAGCAGGACAAACAAAATCAGGGCAAAGTTCCAGCTCATCAATTCAACCTTACATGCATGGGGTGCATCACGTCAGAGGACCGTGATTAGCTATCTACTTTCAAGATGGCCAGGAAGGCCTCTTGCGGAATCTCTACACTGCCGACTTGCTTCATGCGTTTTTTGCCGGCCTTCTGCTTTTCAAGCAGTTTTTTCTTACGGCTGATATCGCCGCCATAGCACTTGGCAAGAACGTTCTTGCGCAGTGCCTTGACATTTTCACGGGCAATAATTTCGGCACCAATTGCAGCCTGAATCACCACGTCATACATCTGGCGCGGAATCAGTTCACGCATTTTTGTCACAACATCCCGTGCACGGTAACGCGCATTGGCACGGTGACAAATGACAGACAAGGCATCGACTTTGTCGGTGTTAATCAACAGATCAACCTTGACGACATCCGCAGCACGATATTCTTTGAATTCATAATCCATCGAGGCATAGCCACGCGAAACGGATTTGAGCTTATCAAAGAAATCAAGCACGATTTCGGCCAGTGGGATTTCGTAGTGCAGATGAACCTGGCGGCCGTGATAGGTCATATCAAGCTGTGCACCACGCTTGTTGTTGCACAGCGTCATGACAGGGCCGACATATTCCTGAGGCATGAATAGCGTGACCGTGACGATAGGCTCGCGGACTTCAATAAACTGTCCGACCTCTGGCATGCGCGAAGGACTTTCAATCTGGATAACTGAATTGTCACGCAACACCACCTCGTAAACTACCGAAGGCGCCGTTGTAATGATGTCCATGTCGAATTCGCGTTCGAGACGCTCTTGCACGATTTCCATGTGCAGGAGCCCAAGAAAACCGCAACGGAATCCAAACCCAAGTGCTTGCGAGACTTCGGGCTCGAACATCAGCGCGGAGTCATTGAGCTTGAGCTTTGTCAGTGAGTCGCGCAGCTGATCGTACTCGCTGCTCTCAACAGGATAGAGGCCTGCGAACACCTGGGGCTGAACTTCTTTAAATCCTGGTAAGGCCGTGGCTGCTGGCTTTGCGGCAAGCGTGATGGTATCGCCGACCTTTGCATCAGCAAGCTCTTTAATGCCTGCCGTGACAAAGCCCACTTCACCAGCAGACAAGTGCGGACGTGGCACGGACTTAGGCGTGAACACACCGGTCTGCTCGCACAGATGGACAGCACCGGTTGCCATGAACGAAATTTTATCTTTTGGTTTGAGTACACCGTTGACAATGCGCACCAACATCACGACGCCAACATAGTTGTCGAACCACGAGTCAACAATCAGTGCCTGCAACTCTGCCGCTGGATCCCCTTTGGGTGCAGGAATACGCGCAACAATGGCTTCGAGAATTTCGTCAATGCCCAGACCTGTTTTTGCACTGGCAAGAATGGCGTCCGAGGCATCAATCCCGATCACGTCTTCGACTTCAGCCCGTGCACTTTCAGGGTCTGCCTGTGGCAAATCCATCTTGTTGAGGATTGGCACGACTTCGACGCCCAGCTCAATCGCGGTATAGCAGTTAGCCACAGTCTGTGCTTCAACACCCTGGGAGGCATCCACCACCAGCAAGGCACCTTCGCAGGCCGACAAGGACCGGCTGACTTCGTATGAAAAGTCAACGTGCCCAGGCGTATCGATCAGATTGAAAGCGTAAACCTGCCCGTCTGCAGCTTTATATTGCAGTGCGGCGGTCTGGGCCTTAATCGTGATTCCGCGCTCGCGCTCGATATCCATCGAGTCAAGCACCTGGGCGGACATTTCGCGTGCAGCCAGACCTCCGCAGCGCTGAATCAGCCGATCTGCGAGAGTCGATTTGCCGTGATCAATGTGGGCAATGATAGAAAAATTGCGAATATGCTGCATAACGCCTAATAAGTGAGCCAGCATGCAAAAGGGGCGCCCGGCGCCCCTTTATGCGTCAAACCGCTATTCTAGCCGGTCTTGTCCTATTTAGCAGGCTGGACAGCGACCCACTGGGTTTGATCCCCGCGCCGGACCATCAATCCAACCGGACGGGTTTTATCCAGAGCGGCTACAACCTTGGCAAACTGCTCGGGGCTGGTGATGTCTGCGTCATTGGCGGCAAGAATAATGTCGCCCTCTGCAACCCCTGCAGCTTCGGCCGGGGCTTCAACGTCAGTCACCTTTACACCACCCTTGATGCGCAATTTAGTCTGTAAATCTGCATCGACAGGCACCACACTCATACCCAAAACAGTGGTCTGAGGTGCATCAGGTTTGGTTTCAGCCTTGGCGACAACCTTGGCATCTGCCTTGATCTCAGCCACGGTCACTTTCAGCTTGACCACTTTACCCTTGCGCCAGACTTCAATCGGCGCACTGGTACCTGGCTTGACCTCACCGACCAGGCGGGGCAAATCAGAGAACTTGTTGATTGGTTTGCCAGCAAAAGAGGTAATGACATCCCCAGGAAGGATACCGGCCTTATCAGCAGGAGCATCCTGTTCGACGCCACTGACCAGCGCACCCTCAGCTTTAGGCAAACCGATCGCCTGGGCCACGTCTTTGCTGACTTCGCCAATCTGCACACCAATACGACCGCGTGTCACTTTGCCTGTCGTGCGCAATTGCTCGACAACTGTCATGGCTTCATTGATCGGTATCGCAAGGGAAATTCCCATTGAGCCACCGCTGCGCGAAACGATCTGGGCATTGATCCCCACGACTTCGCCTTTCAGATTGAGTAACGGTCCGCCCGAGTTGCCTGGGTTAACGGCCACATCCGTCTGGATAAAGGGCAAGTAATCACCTGTATCACGCCCCAGCGCACTGACAATGCCCGAGGTGACAGTTGACTCAAGTCCAAAAGGTGAACCAATTGCCAGTACCCACTGACCTTTTTTCAATGCCTTCGGATCTCCGATGGGCAAAAATGCCATCCCTTTTGCTTCAACTCTAAGCAGTGCAACATCCGTACGCTCATCACTGCCGATGACTTTAGCCTTGAATTCACGACCATCGGTCAAGGTCACAAAAATATCTGTGGCATCGGCAACAACGTGATGGTTGGTCAGCAGATAACCATCTTCAGAAATGAAGAATCCCGAGCCGACACCACGAGGAACTGTACGCTCTTCGGGATCGGCACGTTTACCGCGTGGCCCTTGCTGAGGACCGGGTTTGCCACCCTGGCCTGGAGGTTGAAAATCAGGACCAAAGAAATGCCTGAACATCTCGTAAGGATCCTGACCATTGGGCGCTTGACCACGCACTGCGATCTTGGCAGTGGTACGAATATTGACAACGGCAGGTTCTGCTTTTTCAACGATGGTGGTGAAATCAGGCAGCGCAATGGCTTGCGCATGCACCTGTGCTGTATGCAGGCCACCTGTGACCAGCACAGCGCCCAACATCAGCGCACACAGCATACGGCGCACCTGCGCAGCAGGCTGATACACATAAGACTGATACAAATTTTGCATCACGAACTCCGTTTTGAAATGCACCAGTTGCGAATATTTATTTTGACTTCGAAGCTGGCACATATTGAATGGACTGCGCTAACTGTTCAAGGGCGGAGGCCGGCACTTCTCCCAAAACAGTCAACCAGAAATTTGCAACTTTAATTCCGTAGATATTGACAGAACCGATCTGTGCAGCACCAACAGGTTTATATTCAGACCGCTCATTCAGATAAGGTTCAATAAATATTGATATCGTTGCCAACCCATCTGAAAGCACGAGCTGATGAACCAGTTTGTCGTGGTCAAATACTTGCTGTGATTGCGAGCTCGAGGTAAAGCCCGGAGGCGCAGAAATTTTCCAGCCCAGGGCCCCCAGATCAACCGACTGTTGCCTGGACTCAACCATTGTCCAGCCCTCAGTCGACCAAGAGGGGCGCAGCATTTTTTCGCTGATTTCCTGACCGATACTCACTTGTGTAAATGCGACCTGCTCGATCACCACACCATCAACATTTACGGTCTGCGCCTTGAGCAACAATTGAGTCTCGGTATCGACGCACAACCGATATCCATAGCGATAAGGATCACGCGGTACAACATCAACAAGCTGGCACTGGCGCCCCGCCACACGCAATGGATTGGGCAGGACACGCACA
The DNA here is from genome assembly GCA_947379755.1 of Alcaligenaceae bacterium. GTDB lineage: Bacteria > Pseudomonadota > Gammaproteobacteria > Burkholderiales > Burkholderiaceae_B > Zwartia. The sequence continues at coordinate 19,606 of CANCOC010000035.1, forward strand.
CTGTAATTCGCATCGATCGATTCTGTATTGGCCAGCAACAACCCCGGGAACCGCGCTCCGCGCTCACGTTCACGAACGATTTTTTTCTCTTCGGGAATCAGGCATTGGACAGAATCATTTAAGCGCAGATATTCACGTGGTGAACCATTGAGCAATTCAATTCGCTCTTTTTCATTCGTTCCATCAAAGGTATGTGCGATTCGAGAAGACTCGATCTCTGCACCCTGCTGATATGCAAAAACGCCTGAATAATTTAGCGTGCGTGCAGCCTGCTGGATCTGTATCAGCAGTTTGGAATCGTACTGCGCGGGCACGCCAGACTGTGCCATGGCGGCTTGCCACGCACAGACGACAAGCAGCACCAGACAGACAAGTCCACGCATGAATAATGGCTGCATACCCACACGCGCGCCCATGGCAGAAAATGGTGAGTGGTGGATCGGCATCATTACCTGGAAGTTCCAAATGAGACTTGACGCACTGCAGTCGGGCCAGCGATCTGTCGATGGGCATTGATGTAGTTTTGAACCGAGGCCGTGTCATCGCGCGAGGCAAGCATGTTCAATGGCGCGCTCGAGGCGACCTGACTGTGTGTGGCAGACATTTCAGGAATAAAGAATGGACGCGCCACCCAGACAACAGAAGCAACTGCAGCAGCCATCGCAAAACTTGGCAAGCCATAGCGGCGCATCCATGTCGCCGGACGGTTTGCGCGCGCAGCGGCGGGCGCAAGAATAGTTGGTTCATCAGCAATTGCATCAGACAGCCGCTTTGAGAATGCACTTGAAGGCAAATGTGCAAGCTCAGGAGTGCGCAGCACATCACCAATCAAGTGATACATCTGCCAGGTTTCACGGCCATGCATTGTTTTAAGGCAGTCCGGCATCGACGACTGATCATCGCCATCCATCCAGGCAGAAATTCCGACCGCATCTTCTCCGCTGGACACATCCTGGCCAACTAGGCCCTGTTTAGACTGTTGCATGGTTATTTATCCTTACCAGCGCTTATCGCTGGTGTTGCCCAAAATGGGACGTAATTTTGTTGCAATGGCCTCTCGGGCTCTGAAAATCCTTGAACGAACGGTCCCAATCGGACAATTCATACTTTGTGCGATATCTTCGTAGCTCATCCCATCTATCTCGCGCATCACAATTGCATTGCGCAACTCCTCTGGCAAATCCTCTATCGCCTTGTTCACTGTCTGGGCAATTTCACGACTTGCAAGCTCAGATTCTGGAGTGCTATGGTCTGTTAGGTTCTCAGTTTCGTCAAAAGTTTCACCATCTTCGTTTTCAAATGAAGAAGAGCTCACTGGACGACGTTTATTTGTAGCTAACCAGTTGCGCGCAGTATTGATGGCGATCCGGTACAGCCAGGTATAAAAGGCGCTATCGCCTCTGAATTGAGGCAAGGCCCGGTACGCTTTGATAAAAGCTTCCTGCGCAACGTCTTCGGTTTCCGCAGGATCACGAATCATGCGCGAGAGCAATCGCATGATTTTTCGCTGGTATTTCAGAACCAGAAGGTCAAATGCCTGTTTGTCGCCACTTTGCACACGGGCAACCAGTTCGGCATCTACATCACGTTCACTCACACAGTCTCCGGATCTTGTACTTTGTTAGGCTGATCAACTTGCCAAGCGACCATGACGCACAGCCGACGGTATGCATCGGCTGGCATATTGCAATGCCAAATCGTCGTCACAATGATTTCAGACTTGTTATGGGGCTGATTCTGGATTTTCAAACTCAACGTCAAGCCTAAAAAGTGCTGCCAGCGCTGGATCAGCCGAACAGACTGCAACTGCTGTCCCTCATGACCTTGCACTGATTGTGCCTTGATTAGGGAGGTTTGAGCCGCATTTCCGGAAAAAGTGCCTAGTTTCCAGGTTTTTTCTGGATGAATGATCAGAAAATCAGGATTTAAATGACTTTTTCGATGATATTGATCAAGCAGGCTGACAAGCAGCGGCATGCCAGCAGCAATTAAGGCCAGCCATGTCGAGTCGGTCAGCCACAACACGGCACTCATCAACGCAAAGCCGGCTGCGCACAAAACAAAATATTCGACGGCGGCTACGCGTGCAGGACGCGATAGCCTGACCGTCATCGTCATATTGTCCGTCAAACTCAAATACGTTTAACGACCATCGATCCGTTGGTGCCACCGAACCCAAATGAGTTCGACATGGCCACATCGATTTTGATCTCACGCGCCGTGTTTGCACAGTAATCAAGATCGCAATCCGGATCCTGATTAAAGATATTAATCGTCGGTGGTGAAATCTGATGATAGACAGCGAGCGCCGTGAATACCGCTTCGATTCCGCCAGCAGCACCCAGAAGATGTCCGGTCATTGACTTTGTCGAATTCACAACCAGCTTACTGGCATGATCACCAAAAGCGAGTTTCAGCGCCTCAGTTTCATTGCGGTCGCCAAGCGGGGTCGATGTTCCATGGGCGTTCACATAGTTGACCTGATCGGCGTTGATTCCACCGTTACGCAAGGCATTCACAATGCCTCGACGTGGACCATCACGATCAGGAGCTGTAATGTGATGCGCATCCGAACTCATGCCAAAGCCAGAGAACTCACCATAAATGCGTGCGCCACGTTTTTTGGCGTGCTCATATTCTTCGAGCACCAGGACACCTGCCCCCTCGCCCAGAACAAAACCATCGCGATCACGATCCCAGGGACGCGAAGCAGTCGTAGGGTCATCATTGCGCTGTGACAATGCACGCATCGCAGCAAACCCACCAATGCCTAGAGGAGAAACAGTTGACTCCGCACCGCCTGCCACCATGACGTCGGCATCGCCGTACTCAATCATGCGTGCAGCATCACCGATGGAATGCAGACCTGTCGTGCAGGCTGAGACGACCGCGTAGGAAGGACCTTTGAGGCCGAGCATGATTGATAACTGACCAGAAATCAGATTAATCAGCGAAGCCGGAACAAAGAACGGAGAAATCCGGCGTGGACCACGCTCAAGATATTCAGTCTGTGTTTCTTCGATGCGTTGCAGGCCGCCGATGCCGGAACCCACGATAATCCCCACCCGCTCGGCGTTTGCTTCTGTAATTTCAAGGCCACAATCCTTCCAGGCCTGAACGCCGGCAGCAATGCCGTAATGGATAAATGTATCCATTGTGCGTGCTTCTTTGGCAGTAATCAGCTCGGTAATGTCAAAACCTTTGACCTCACCAGCAATTTGCGCATTGAAAGCACTTGGATCAAAGCGCGTAATCCGTCCGATACCGGACCGACCGTTAACGATATTGTCCCAGGCCGTTGCGATATCGTTACCTACCGGGGAAACAATCCCAAGACCTGTAATGACGACACGTCGTTTCACGGATCACTCCTTATATATATAAAAAGGCGGCAAAGACGACCAAAGCGGATACACACGAGACCGAAGCCCCGTGATGCATTGCAATGCTCGCCTCAACCGCCCGACAGTCAAGCAGACAGGCTGCCTGATGCCGTGAATTGATTATTGCTTGGAATGCGAAGTGATGTAATCCACTGCTTGCTGAACGGTCGTGATTTTCTCGGCCTCTTCATCAGGGATTTCAGTTTCGAACTCGTCTTCGAGTGCCATAACCAGCTCGACCATGTCGAGCGAATCGGCACCGAGGTCATCAAGAAAGGAAGATGCGTTCTTGATCTCGGCTTCATTAACGCCAAGTTGTTCAGCGACTATCTTCTTGACGCGCTGTTCGATGCTTTCCATGCAGATCTCCAAAGGGGAAAAGTCCGGCGAATTATAGCTAACCGGTAAAAAAAAACCTATTACATGTACATGCCACCATTGACATGTAATGTTGTACCCGTAATATAACTAGCATTCGGCGATGCCAGGAAGGCCACCGCGTGTGCTATATCTGAGGCAGAACCCAGTCTTCCGAGCGGGATCTGCCCTAATAAGGCAGTAGTCTGGGATTCTTCCAGACCACTTGTCATGTCAGTTTCAATAAAACCTGGTGCCACGCAATTCACTGTCACTCCGCGGCTGCCTAGCTCACGCGCCAATGCACGCGACATGCCAGCCACACCAGCCTTGGCCGCCGCGTAATTGGCCTGCCCAGGGTTGCCGCTTGAACCAACCACGGACGTAATGTTGATGATGCGCCCCCAGCGTGCTTTCATCATGCCGCGCATCACTGCGCGTGACAAACGAAACACGGAAGTCAGGTTGGTCTGCAACACAGCATCCCAGTCTTCGTCTTTCATGCGCATGGTGAGATTATCGCGCGTAATACCGGCATTATTCACCAAAATGTGCGGACCACCACCCTCTTGCTTGCTGAGGGTTTCAATCAGGGCATCACAGGACTGGGCGTCAGTCACATTCAGAACCACGCCACGACCACCGTAAGGAGCCAGCATATCAGTGACAGCCTGAGCACCAGACTCAGTTGTTGCAGTACCTACCACGACTGCACCCTGTGCAGCCAGTTCCAGTGCGATCGCACGGCCAATGCCGCGTGTGGCGCCCGTGACCAAAGCCACTTTGTCTTTTAAATTCACAATATATTCCTCAAGCTTGTGCAGCCAGCATATCGAGGGCTGCCTGCATGGTTTCAGGGTCGGTAACGGACATGGCAACCATGTCAGGTTCGATGCGCTTGACCATGCCCGACAGTACCTTACCGGGGCCACACTCGACAACATGGGTTATACCCTGTTGCTTCATCGCCTGAACCAGCTCAACCCAACGCACAGCGTGCCATGCCTGGCGGACCAGGGCATCACGAATGGCATCAGGATCCTGCTGCACCAGCACATCCACATTATTGATCACAGGCACTTTAGGTGCCTGTACGCCGATGCCTGCCAGCGCCCGTGAGAGCACTTCTGCGGCGGGCTTGAGCAGGCTTGAGTGAAATGGCGCAGACACTGGCAACAGCATTGCACGCTTGGCACCCAGAGCCTTGGCGGCCACCATCGCGCGCTGTACGGCTGTTGCATGGCCCGCAATGACCACTTGTGCAGGCGCATTAAAATTTACCGCTTCGACGATTTCACCTTCGGCCGCCTGCGCGCAAGCGGCCACGACCAGATCATCATCCAGACCAAGGACGGCAGCCATCGCACCCGTCCCGACAGGCACGGCCGCCTGCATGGCATCCGCACGGATGCGCACCAGGCGCACTGCGTCAGCCAGCGCAAGCGATCCCGCAGCGGTCAGTGCCGAGTATTCACCCAGACTATGGCCTGCCATCATCGAAGCTGCCGGTCCACCTGCCGCACACCAGGCGGCATACATGGCCACACCAGCAGTCAGCATCGCTGGCTGTGTGTTGGTTGTCAGACTGAGCTGCTCAGCGGGCCCCTGGGCCATCAGCGCACCAAGGTCTTCACCGAGCGCTGCCGAAGCCTCGGCAATGACTTGCATTGCCGCAGGATGCGCCGACCAGGCATCCATCATGCCCACTGATTGAGATCCCTGCCCTGGAAATACAAATGCAAATTTCATATGATCGACATTCAACTCAAAGCTGTTTAGGAAAAGGTTACATCCGAACCAACACAGAACCCCAGGTAAAACCACCCCCGACGCCCTGGAGCAACACAAGCTGCCCCGCCTGAACCCGACCATCGCGCCGCGCAACATCCAGCGCAAGCGGTACGCTCGCGGCCGAAGTGTTGGCATGCTGATCCACTGTAATCACAACCTTTTCGAGCGGCACATCAAGCTTGCGCGCAAGAAAAGTCAAAATGCGTAAATTAGCCTGGTGTGGAATCATCCAGTCGAGATCTGCAAGCGTCAGGCCGGCCTGTGCAACCACTGAGCGCGCCGAGCGATCCAGCACAGTGACAGCCTGTTTGAAAACAGCCTGGCCATCCATGCGCAGGAACGGATCACCCGTCACCTGTCCATATGCCACATTGCCTGCTGCCGCCAGAATATGAGTCTGACTGCCATCAGCATGCAATTCGGAGGCCAGAATCCCAGGGGTATCACTGCCTTTGAGCACGACAGCACCTGCACCATCACCGAATAACACACAGGTCCCGCGGTCATTCCAGTCAAGGATACTGGAGAAGACCTCAGCGCCAATGACCAGTGCGCAACGCGCTTTTCCAGCACGAATAAAACACTCCGCCGTGGTCAGTGCATAGACAAAACCGCTGCACACTGCCTGCACGTCAAACGCCGCAGCACCCTTGTTACCCAGGTTTGCCTGCACCAGGCAAGCAGTGCTTGGAAAGACGAAATCGGGAGTGGAGGTGGCGAGGATGATCAGATCGACTTCGCTCGCATCGACGCCGGCATCTGCCAGCGCGCGCTGTGCAGCTTGCGTGGCAAGCGTACTGGTTTTAAAACCACGTTCTGCGATATAACGCTGGCGAATACCCGTGCGTTCAACGATCCACTGGTCCGAGGTTTCGATCTGGCGTGTTGCCATATCGGCAGCGAGGTCATCATTCGTGACCAGTTTGGGCGGCAAGGCGCTGCCTGTACCAACGATACGTGCAAAGGACATGGACGAACTCATAAAGAGTCTCCGAGACAATCGGTTTCGTGCATTGTATGGGCGAGAGTCAGTTCTGCAATGGCGGTGGTTGTGCGTTCCAGCAGGCCATTGGCAACTGCTTCGCGCGCACGCTGCAAGGCAAAGCCAAACGCAAAGACGTCTGCCGAGCCATGGCTTTTAATCACCACGCCCCGCAGACCCAACAAGGCTGCGCCATTGTAGCGACGATTATCCAGACGCTGACGAAAACGATTCAGAACGGGCATGGCCAAAACAGCCATCACCCTGGTGAAAATATTACGCTTGAATTCTTCGCGCAGCATGTTGCCAAACAAACGCGAGATCCCTTCAGCGGTTTTAAGTGCAACATTACCGACAAAGCCGTCACAGACCACAACGTCCACGGTACCTTTAAAGACATCGTCGCCTTCGACATTGCCATAAAAGTTCAGGGAACTATTGCGCAAGAGCTCACCGGCCTGCTTGACGATTTCGTTACCTTTGATAATTTCCTCACCGATGTTGAGCAAACCAACCGAAGGAGAGGCACCCGCCTTGCCGACCTGCGCAAGTGCTGTGCCCATTATGGCAAACTGCAACAAGTGCTCAGGCGTGCAATCAACGTTGGCGCCCAGATCCAGCACGGTGGTCGTGCCACCGCTCTGAGTCGGCAATGCTGAAGCAATCGCGGGACGATCGATACCTGGAATGGTTTTCAGCACGTAGCGTGAGATTGCCATCCATGCACCGGTGTTACCTGCGGACACGCATGCATCTGCCAAACCATCCTTGACTGCCTGGGCAGCCACACGCATGGATGAGTCTTTTTTGCGGCGCAATGCAACCTCAACAGGATCATCCATGCTCACAACATCTGAGGCAGGAAGAATTCTGTAACGCGACGGGGCTACATCAGAATATTGTTTGCTCACACGTGAGACAGCAGCTGCAAGCTGATCGGGCAAGCCGACAAGCAACAGTTCTGTGTCTGGAAAACGCCTCGCGAATTCGAAAGCAGACGGGACAGTGACAGGAATACCTGTATCACCGCCCATGCAGTCGATTGCGATGCGAATTACGGGAGCCACGTGCTCGAACAAAGCGGTGCGTGTGGGCGAAATCAGCCCGTCAACCGCGAGTTATTCGTCAGCTTTGGTCTTGAGGACCTTACGACCACGATAAAAGCCTGTTGGGCTGATATGGTGACGAATATGCTGCTCACCCGTGTTCGGCTCAATAGCCGTTGACGGATTCGTCAAAAAGTCGTGTGAACGGTGCATACCGCGCTTGGATGGTGATTTTTTGTTTTGCTGAACAGCCATGACAACTCCTGTAGATCGGCGAATTGTACGCCAACCATCTTAATAACAATCAACTAACCCTTTGTTTTGAGCTGACCCAGCACCGCGAACGGCGATGGGGGCTCTTCCCCGCCAGCATCATCAGAAATTTCACTTTCTGTTTCTGCCATGTCCGTACACATTTCGTGTCTTGGGACATAGGGCACTTCCAAAATCAATTCATCTTCAATCAGATCCAGCATATCGAGCTGGCGGGATCCAACAATTTTTTCTGGCTGATCCAGGTTGACATCGTCAAGCAGGTCGCCATCCAGATCCGACTCTCGCTTGACGAGGTCAAAAACTGTTTGCCGGTCAATTGGCAACAAAAGCGGTCCCAGACAACGCTGACACTCAAGCAGCAAAGTAGCCTGTACAGTCAATATCAGCTGTAGCTTGCCGACGGCGCTGAGCCTGCCTTGCAAGATATAGCGTACTAAACCAGGCCCTTGCGGGGCACTGGACAAAGCTGTTAATTCAACATCCGGCTGATCTGCCAGACCATCAAGTAAACGTTGCAAGCGATGCACACTCAACACACCCGTCTGGATGCGGCCGCGCCTCGCAAACTCAAATGCATCAATCAAACCCGGCACGCCAAGTACGCAGTGGGCAACAGAGTTTGCACCCTCCTGCCCAGTCGCGTGAGCCTGGACTGCGTTCTCGCCTGAGGTATGACCTGATTCTGGATGACTTGAGTTCATTTTTTGCTTGGGTTCATTATTTGCTCACCCGCTTTAATAAAAGCAGCAAAGCAAGAGATAATAGCGTGTTTACCCTGTTTTCGTCAATTTCAAACACCACCATGACTGTATCACCACCCCCTCTTATTCTTGCTTCAACGTCTGCCTACCGGCGCGAGCTCCTCGAAAGGCTAAGAATTTCATTTTCCGTGGTAGCTCCAGAAGTCGACGAAACACCCCTGCCACACGAACTCCCTGGGCAGCTTGCTCTGCGTCTGGCAATAGAAAAAGCTCGCGCAGTGGCCGCACGACACCCGGATTCGATTGTGATTGGCGCCGATCAGGCGGCCTGTCTGCACGACAAGCCGCTTGGCAAACCTGGAAACATCATCACCGCTCGGCAACAGTTGCGGCAGCTTTCCGGCCAGTCTGTGGTCTTCCATAGCGCAATGGCCGTCATCCTGGGGCCAGACATCGCGCATGCGGACATCACCACCACATGTGTGTTCCGCACTTTGTCAGACGCAGCGATTGACCGCTACATCGCGATCGATCAGCCATTTGATACCGCTGGCAGTGCCAAGGCAGAATGCCTGGGCATCGCATTGATGCAAAGTATGCACAGCTCAGATCCAACCGCAATTATAGGTTTGCCACTGATCGAACTGACCCGCATGCTGACCCATTTTGGTCTCGACCCCCTCCTGCACGCTCAGACACCCAAATGACCACATCCAGAACACCAGCCAAAGGCACCCTTCATCTCATCCCTGTCGGATTGGGCGATGCCCCGGTCAATGACTGGCTGCCTGCTCAGGTACAGTCCGTCGCTGGCGGACTCAGACTCTACATTGCCGAAAATGCAAAAACTGCCCGGGCTTTTTTGAAACTGACCCCACTGGCGCACGCACTGCAGGATGTCACCATTCATGAGCTCGGCCCCCGTGTCGATGACGCTGCGCTACAAGCCTGGATGCAGCCACTGCATGCCGGGCAAGATATTGGCCTGGTTTCCGAAGCTGGCTGCCCTGCGGTGGCTGATCCAGGTGCGCGCGCAGTTGAAATTGCTCATAAATGGGGAATCACAGTCAAACCATGGGTCGGCCCATCCTCGATCCTGCTGGGCCTGATGGCGAGCGGACTGGATGGGCAACGCTTTGCTTTTCACGGCTATGCGCCTGTCGACAGCGCTGAGCGTGTCAAACAGTTAAAAGTCTGGGAGCAGGTCTCTGCCAAACAGAAACAGACGCAATTACTGATCGAAACGCCCTATCGCAATCACGCCATGTTTGCCAGCCTGACTGAACACCTCAAAGGCAACACACGCCTGTGCATTGCACGCGCACTCACCACGCCAGAGGAATGGATCCGCACCATGACCGTCGCGCAATGGAAGGCACAGCCCGCACCGTTGCTTGATAAGCACCCCACTTTATTTTTATTTCTTGCCACATGAAAACCTCTACGCTGATTCAACGCATTGCCCTGAGTATTCTTGTCCTGATTCTTGCTGGATGCGCATCCAGCGGCCGCTACCCGGTCGACGATTCGCTTAAAGCTCAGGGTAAAAACAGCCGCATTGACATGATCGTGCTGCACTACACAGCATCTTCAAAGCCAACCGCCCTGATGGTACTGACCAATCGTGATGTCAGCGCACATTACGTCGTCAGCGATGACAAACGGCCTGTTGTTTACCGGCTGGTAGATGAGAACATGAGCGCCTGGCATGCGGGCGAAAGCAGCTGGTATGGCCGCACTTATATCAATCCGCGATCGATTGGTATCGAGATTGTGCATCCTGGGTGGGAGCGCAATGCCAACGGGGCCATGGGCGCACCCTTCCCGCCCGCACAAATTGATACAGTGATTGCGCTGACGCAGGACCTCGCCAGACGCTACGGTATAAACCCAGAAAATATTATCGGTCACAGCGATGTGGCACCCTTGCGCAAGCAGGATCCTGGCCCTTCATTCCCGTGGAAGCAACTCGCCCAGGCCGGTGTCGGAAGATGGTTTAACGAAACAGCGGCCGAGACGTACGAAGCGGACTTTATGAAAAAAGGTGTGCCTGATGCAAAATGGTGGCAAACCCAACTCAAGCGGGTGGGTTATAGCGTGCCAGAAACCGGCGTACTGGATACCAATACACGCCACATCATTTCAGCTTTTCAAATGCACTACAGACCCGAGTTGGTCAATGGCAAGCCAGATGCACAAACTGCTGCGCGCCTGCTCGCACTGCCGACGAACGGCTCAGGACTGGCGGTATCAACCGGCATGCAAGCTGGTCAGCGCTAGCAAAGAAAGGCCGATATGAGGACCTGGCTGCGACTGGCTGCGACTGGACGTGGCGATGGGATGCGATGCGCTCAAGTCTTGCGTGACTTCCAGCGATACAGGCGCCAGCCCAGCAAGCCTGCCATACACAACGCATAGATCGAAACTGTTGAAAAGTCGCTTTTACCGGACTTATGCCACCAGTAGTGCAGAATAGCGAGCAAGCCAATCAGATAAATCAGCCGGTGCACGCTTTGCCAACGGCTGCCGAGCCGACGCATCCAGCCGCGGGTCGAGGTCACCGCCAATACCGACATTGTCAGAAAAGCAGCCATTCCGACCATAATGAATGGACGCTTCCAGACATCCGCAAGCATGGCCTGCAACTCAAAACCCTGATCCCACCAGGACCAGGCCATGGCGTGCAGCACGGCATAAAAAAATGTAAATAAGCCGCACATGCGTCGCCAGCGCAACAGCGCGGGCTGCCTGAGCCATTGACGCAGTGGCGAGATCGACAAGGTTACCAACAGACAGACAAGCGTCCAGGTCCCTGCTGAGCGCGTCAGGAACTCTGTCGGATTGGCAGTCAGTCCATTGTTCAGACCCAGCCAGATCCAGCGAAAAACAGGATACAGACCCAGAGTGAACAGCGCCAACTTGGCACGATCCACTGTTTGTACAGATAAAGATTTCACGCGCAATCTCAAAAGTTTTTACGCAGATCCATCCCCTGATAAAGCGAGGCCACCTCGTTGCCATATCCGTTAAACATCAGCGTCTTGCGCTTGGGCGCAAACAGACCATCTTCACCGATCCGGCGCTCGGTCGCCTGACTCCAGCGCGGATGTGAAACCTCCGGATTCACGTTGGAATAGAAGCCATATTCGCTTGGAATCGATTTCATCCAGCTGCTGGCAGGCTGTTTTTCAACAAAGCGAATCGCAACAATGGATTTTGCGGATTTAAAGCCATACTTCCACGGCACAACCAGGCGCACAGGCGCACCATTCTGGTTGGGCAACACCTTGCCATACATCCCCATTGTCAGCATGGTCAAGGGGTGCATGGCCTCATCCAGGCGCAAACCTTCTACGTAGGGCCAATCAATGGAACGTGCCCCCAGGCCGGGCATATTGTTCGGCTGCACGTCGCTCACGAATTGAACATACTTGGCATTACCTGTGGGCTGGACTTGTTTAAGCAACTCAGACAAGGAATAGCCAACCCAGGGGATGACCATTGACCAGCCCTCCACACAGCGCATCCGGTAGACGCGTTCTTCGAGCGGTGCGAGTTTGCGCAAGGCGTCAATATCAAACGTTTTAGGTGCAACGACCTCGCCCTCGATTTTCACGGTCCACGGCGAGGTCTTGAGTGTGTGGGCGTAGTTGGAAGGATCTGCCTTATCCATACCAAATTCGTAGTAGTTGTTGTAGGTGGTTGCGTCTTTTTCGGGAGTAGACGGATCCATGACAACATACTGAGCGGATCGCTTGGCTGCAAGCGCGGCAAGCGCTGGGGGACTGGCGGCAAGACCCAGAGCTGGCAGACCGCCCAGTGCGCCTGAGGCCATGGCGATCCCCGCTGTTTTCATCCAGTCGCGGCGACTCAGCCAGACTTCTTCAGGGGTAATTTCGGAGGCGCGAATGCGTGGATATCGATCGTTTGACACGGATAGCTCCAGATACAGACAAACACAGCGGGTTCATAACCCGCACACGGTGCGGGTCAAATGAGAATCAATTTAATACGATTTGATAAGAAAAGGCTATTGAATTCTGTGTCAGGTAACGCGATCCATGAGCCATCGACGCAAGCCAGGAACATCCTGAACCATCCCGTGTGGAGCACAACTCAGTAATTCTTGCTCAGGGTGGGCGCCGTAAGTCACTCCAAGACTATGAACCCCGGCATTAGTCGCCATATTCAGGTCATGTGAGGTGTCACCAACCATGACAACTTGCGAAGGTTCAACCATTAACTCATCCATCAGCTCAAGAAGCATCCCTGGATGGGGCTTACCAAAGGTTTCATCCGCCGTGCGGGTGGCCTTGAAACGATGATGCAGCGAGGTCGCCGTCAGGGCACGATTCAGACCGACCCTGCTTTTACCTGTTGCAACGGCCAGGGTGACACCCGCAGAGTGAAGGTCATCCAGCATCTCTGGCACTCCGTCGAATAACTTGATCTGTGTGTCGCGAGATAAATAATGGTAGCGATAGCGCTCAAGGAATAAAGGCTCCAGCGAGGCTGTCAGATCCGGTACGGCGCGACGCAAAGCAGGTTCAAGTGACAAGCCAATGACCCAGGCTGCCTCTGAGACTGAAGGCACACGCAGTTCAAGATCGCGGCAGGCCCCCTGAATCGCCGACACAATGCTGTGCGTGGAATCCATCAGCGTGCCATCCCAATCAAAAATCACGACGGAATAAGCTTTCATAGGGACTCCAGTTGTTGCAGGATTTTGGCACAGGCTGGTGGGAGCGGTGCCTCAAGAATCATGGGCTCTTTAGTCAGAGGATGGGGCATTTCGAGTCGATGGGCGTGCAAAAACATACGCGAGAAACCCATCCGGGCAAATTGCGCGCGGGTTTCGTCCCGACCATATTTATCGTCGCCCACAATCGGAAAACCGCTGGAAGCCAGATGCACACGAATCTGGTGAGTGCGCCCGGTTCGGAGCTCGGCATCCACAAGACTTACGCCTTTAAACCGCTTTTGCGCTGTCACGATCGTATGTGCAAGCTGTCCTTCGGCATCCACTTTGACCCGGCGCTCGCCAGACTGTGTCGTCCATTTGGTCAGCGACAGGCGGATATGCTGGCGGTCGTTGACCCAGTCACCCTCAACCAGGGCAAAGTAATGCTTGCGTCCGCCGCCAGTACGGAACATTTCGTGCAGACTGAGCAAAACGTTACGCTTTTTGGCAATGATCAGCAGTCCCGAGGTATCACGATCAAGCCGGTGTGCCAGCTCTAGGAACTTTGCGTCGGGTCGTGCAGCCCTGAGGGCTTCGATTACCCCAAAGGACACCCCACTGCCACCATGCACGGCGACTCCGGCAGGCTTGTCGATCACCAACAGGCCGTCGTCTTCGTAAACAATCGGGAATTCGGTACCTGGCACGGGCCTTTTTTGGCCGGGCGCGGGCAGCCGCATCGGTGGCACCCTCACCCAGTCACCGATACTGATGCGTGCATCGGGTGACACCCGGCCTTTATTAATACGCACTTCACCGCTACGGACTGCTTTATAGATATGACTTTTGGGCACGCCCTTACACAGCCCCATCAGGAAATTATCCAGACGCTGGCCGTCGTTTTCTTCGGTGACCTCCACCATCCGGACCGCCGGAGCGGGATTGGGGGGGGTATTGGGGGCGGGTATCG
>CANCOC010000036.1 GCA_947379755.1 Alcaligenaceae bacterium
CAGATCGACAATCGACAATACTGGAATTTCAGGGTCGGCGACACTTTGCAGCCAGCTCAGCACATGCTCAGAAGTCGGCAACCCCTCGCGTGCGTCACTCACCACGCGGCTCCGGGATAGGCACGTGGCAAGAACTGCATTTTGGCAAGCAGAAAACCGAGCTGCTCAGTATGGCGTCCAATGCGTCCTCCACGAAAGGCAGGGAACATCGCAGCGTCCATCCCGGGCAGCGTCAGCGTTGCTTCGCTGATGACCTGTAGAACGTGTTTTTCCCAATCTGGTTGCAGGGCAGAAAGCAGCGGCCCCCAGCCAGCATGCTGCCAGGCCTGATCGATGGCGTCATCGACAAACAATTCTCCGACATACGGCCAGAGTCCATCTATGGCACTCTGCATCCGCTGATGGCTCTCTGGCGTGCCGTCGCCCAGACGCACAACCATGTCAGACGACCGTCGTACGTGATAGGTGACTTCTTTGAGTGACTTCGCCGCGATAGCGGCGATATCTTCACGACTGGATTGCGTGAGGCGTTCGAGCAAAAAATAATGCCAGACATCAAAGAAAAATTGTCGCACGATGGTTTGCGCGTAATCCGTATCCAGGCGTTCGGCCAGAAGTACATTTTTAAACTGGTGTGCATCCCGCAAGTAGGCGAGCGCGTCTTCGTCGCGACCGGCGCCCTCTTGTTCACCAGCCAGCGACAACCACATGCGAGCCTGCCCCAGCAAATCCAGGGAAACATTGGTCAATGCCATGTCCTCTTCAATCGCAGGACCATGACCGCACCAGGCGGACAGACGCTGCGACAAGATCAGCGCACTGTCACCCAGACGCAGCAAGCCTTCGACAAGCGGTGCAACAGAAGTATTTAATACGGCAGTCATCAGGCCTTCCTCACATGTGTTTGACTTCTTCCGGCATCGGGAAGAACGTCGGGTGGCGATAGACCTTGCTATTGGCGGGTTCGAACAATGAATCTTTTTCAGCCGGGCTGCTGGCTGTGATGTCAGCTGCACGCACGACCCAGATGCTCATTCCCTCATTGCGACGGGTATAAACATCACGTGCATGGTTAATAGCCATCTCGGCATCCGTGGCATGCAAACTGCCCACATGCTTATGCGCCAGACCATGCTGGCTGCGGATGAAGACCTCCCAGAGAGGTATGTTTTTAGTCGTCATGTCGTCCTCGATACCAGCTTGGAACCTGGCTGAAAATAATATTTAACGTCTCTCAGGCCGCAGCGCGCGCCTCTTTTTTATCTGCATAAGCGGTCATGGCATCGCGCACCCAGGCACCATTGGCATGGGCATCGCGACGGGCCTGCAAGCGCTCGCGGTTGCAGGGACCGTTGCCTTTGAGTACCGCATAAAACTCGGACCAGTCAATTTCACCAAAATCGTAATGGCCGCGTACGGCGTTCCATTTCAGATCTTTGTCGGGGACGGTCAGTCCTAAAAACTCAGCCTGCGGTACGGTCTGGTCAACCATTTTCTGGCGCAAATCATCGTTGGAAAATAGCTTGATCTTCCAGGCCATGGACTGCGTGCTGTTGGTTGACTCCGCATCGGAAGGGCCGAACATCATGAGCGCAGGCCACCACCAGCGGTTAAAGGCCTCCTGCACCATGGCTTTCTGCTCTGCTGTGCCATCTTTGCACATGGCCAGCAACAGGTCATAGCCCTGACGCTGATGAAAGGACTCTTCTTTGCAGACACGCACCATGGCGCGCGCGTACGGGCCATAGGAACAACGGCACAAGGGAATCTGGTTGATGATGGCCGAACCATCCACCAGCCAGCCAACCATGCCGATATCAGCCCAGGTCAGTGTGGGGTAATTAAAGATACTGGAATATTTTGCACGACCAGCCAGCAGATCATCGACGAGATCTTCGCGCGCCACGCCAAGCGTTTCGGCCGCGCTGTACAGGTATAGGCCGTGGCCGGCCTCGTCCTGGATCTTGGCAAGCAAAATAGCTTTTCGCTTGAGGGAAGGCGCACGGGTCACCCAGTTGCCTTCGGGCAACATGCCGACAATTTCAGAGTGTGCATGCTGCGAAATCTGGCGCACCAGTGTTTTGCGGTACGCCTCCGGCATCCAGTCTTTGGGCTCAATCTTGATGCCCTCGTCAATACGACGCTGAAACGTCTGCTCAATGCCCGAAAGCTGATCAGCATTTTTGACTTGGGTCACGCCTGTCTCGACTAGTTGCGCGTACATAGAGATCTCTCCGGATAACTGAATTGCTGCGTTGCATATCAACAAACTGGTGTCATTATTTAATACATAATTTTCACTGTCAACTTAAATACTGTATCACTTTCAAATTTATGTATCATGTTGAGGTTTACCCTTATTCCGGATCATTGATTTAGATACCCGAGCATGTCAAAAATAAAACTTAGCCCTCGAGCCCATCTCAGTTCTCTGATCGTGCAAGATCCCCCTCGTGCAAAATCTCTTTGCGTCACCGTTCTGGGTGATGAGATCGGCCCCCACGGCGGCGTTGCCTGGCTAGGCAACCTGATCGAACTGCTTGAACCGCTCGGCATCAACGAAAGACTGCTCAGAACGAGCGTGTTCAGACTGGTCGCCCAGGGGTGGCTGAAGTCTGAGCGTGCCGGCAGGCGCTCAAAATATGCACTGGCTGAACAAGGCGTCAAGCTCACAGCGCGCGCTTCGGGACGGATTTATGTCGGCCCGCCAATAGAGTGGGATGACTCCTGGACCATTGTGATTCTGCCGCGCATTGGCAGCCACGGGTTGGCAGAACGTACCGCCCTGCGTAATCAGCTGGTGTGGGAAGGCTTTGGTGTGCTAGCTCCCGGTGTGTTTGCCCATCCTCATGCCAACGCACAAATCGCCCATGACATTCTTGAAAAACTGGGTATCCCGGATCTGGCACTGGTTTTACATGCGAATGACAATGCCACCCCTACGGGACTGCCAATTGCGAGCCTGGCGAACCAGTGCTGGCAACTTGAGGATCTTTCTGTTCAGTATCAGCGGTTTTATGAGCGATTTGCACCCTTTGAGGTTCTGACTGAAACCGAGCTCGACCCTGAACTGGCCCATATGCTACGGGCGCTACTGGTGCACGCCTGGCGCCGTGTGGTGCTGCACGACCCCCAGCTGCCTGCGGCGATGTTGCCCGCCAAGTGGGCCGGGCAAACAGCACGTGCGTTATGCGAGCGCCTGTACTGGAAGGTATTTGCAGCGAGCGAGATCTATCTTGAGTCGCGACTCGCGTCTGACAATCCGCAGCACCAGCCACTCCCGGCATCGGTATTCATGCGCTTTGGCGGTGCCCCGGCCAGCGTCGTCCAGACAGTCCGAACGCTTGGCCTGAGTCGTCAGGAGGGCATATCGGAAGACTCAGGCTCGACCGGATCGAGCCTGATGAAGGTTTCGCGATAATATTTGAGTTCATTGATCGACTCATGGATATCAGCGAGCGCTTCGTGCTTGCTATGCTTTTCAAAACCCTTTAGAAGTGCAGGCTTCCAGCGACGTGCCAGCTCTTTAAGGGTGCTGACATCAATCGTGCGGTAATGAAAAAACTGCTCAAGCTTAGGCATGTAATTGAACATGAACCGGCGATCCTGGCTGACTGTATTGCCGCATAAGGGTGACTTGCCCGCTGGCACATATTGCGCCATGAAGGCGATCAACGCGTCTTCGGCCTGCTCTTCTGTCATAGTCGACGCTTTGACCTTTTCGATCAGACCGCTTTTGCCATGGGTCGAGGTATTCCATTTATCCATCGCATCAAGCACACTGTCGGGTTGATGGATCACCATCACTGGTCCCTCTGCCACGATTGTCAGATCAGGCTCGGTGATCACCACAGCGACCTCGATGATGCGTTCCTTTTCAGGATCCAGCCCGGTCATCTCCATATCGATCCACACCAGGCGGAACTCGTTAGTGGTTGCGGTTGCCGCAGCTGACCTGGAACCGTTTTTTGAAGCCTTCGCAGTGGTGTTGGCCATATAATCATCCAATTAAAACGTGATTTTCTCACACCGACAGGTCTTATGCTCACCACACTCTTCATCGCTTTTTTACTTGCTACGCTGGCAGTACGACTCTGGCTCGCGACGCGTCAGGTCCGCCATGTGCTGGCGCACCGGTCTGCTGTCCCTGAGGAATTCGCCGAGCGGATCAGTCTGACGAGCCATCAGCGTGCAGCAGACTACACCGCTGCACGTGTCAGGCTGGCTATTTTTGAGACAATTTTTGATGCTGTGGTACTTGTTGCACTAACCCTGCTGGGTGGCCTGCAATGGCTCGATAGCGTGGTCAGCGGCCTGAGCTCGCATGAACTGCTGCGCCAGGTGTTGCTGATGGTGGTGCTCGGTGTGATGCTTGGGGTCATTGGCATGCCCTTCTCGATCTACCGTCAGTTCGGCCTCGAAGCCAAATTCGGTTTTAACCGCATGACACCCCGCCTGTTCGTGACCGATACAATAAAAGGCATACTGGTAGCCACCATCATCGGCCTGCCCCTGCTGACCGCCGTTTTGTGGCTGATGGCCGAGGCCGGATCCTTATGGTGGCTGTGGGCCTGGGCGCTGTGGTCTACCTTCAATATCCTAGCATTGCTGATCTATCCAACATGGATCGCGCCCCTCTTTAATAAATTCACCCCTCTGACGGACGAAAACCTCGCCTCAAGCATCAACGGACTGGCGCAGCGGTGTGGTTTTGCCCTCAAGGGCCTCTTTGTCATGGACGGCTCCAAGCGTTCTGCGCATGGCAACGCATACTTCACTGGCTTTGGACGTACCCGCCGCATTGTATTTTTTGATACGCTGCTCGCGCGCCTGACAACAGATGAAATCATTGCCGTACTGGCCCATGAACTCGGTCACTTCAAACATCATCATGTCATCAAACGCATGGTGATGAGCTTTGCGGGGGCTTTATTTTTCCTGGCAGTTCTGGGCTGGCTCGCGCAGCAAAGCTGGTTTTATACCGACCTGGGGGTCACGCCACGGCTAAACGGACGCAATGATGCAATGGCTCTGATCCTGTTTTTCATGGTGATCCCGGTCTTTACTTTTGCACTGACCCCCTTATTTAGCTGGCTTTCTCGCAAAGACGAATTCCAGGCAGATCATTTTGCTTCAACACAGAGTGCGCCTGAACAACTGGTATCGGCACTGGTCAAACTCTACGATGACAATGCGTCCACGCTGACCCCGGATCCGGTGCACTCTGCCTTTTATGACAGCCACCCACCCGCCGCCATCCGTATTCGTCACTTGCAGACCGTATGACCGCCCGCACTCAGGGTCGTGTCATTGCGGCACATGGCCGGCACTACACCGTTGAGCTCCCAGATGGTGCACTGATCAAGTGTTTTCCGCGCGGCAAAAAAAATGACGCGACGGTTGGTGACTATGTTGAACTCACGATGCAGGGAGCTGACGAGGCAGCGCTTGAAAAAGTGCTTGAACGTAAAAATCTGCTGTTCAGGTCAGATGAAAACCGCAGCAAACAATTTGCGGCCAACGTCGATCAACTGATGATCATCATTGCGGTCGCGCCAAATTTTTCGGATGACTTGCTGGGCCGCACGCTTGCCGGATCCTGGTCCGCCGACATTACTCCTGTGATCGTGCTCAACAAAGTTGACTTGCTTGAAGGGCTGGAGGCCGCACGCGCCAGACTCGCCCCCTTTTACCAGCTCGGTGTACAGATTATTGAAATTTGTGCACGTGATCCGCAGCAGGTTGAGCAACTGATCTTGCCGCTGCTGAGGGACAAGACCACGCTCTTGCTGGGTCAAAGTGCCATGGGCAAATCCACGCTGCTCAACACGCTCGTGCCTCTGGCACTTGCCGCAACACGCGAACACTCCGTGGCGCTCGGTGCAGGCAAACACACCACCACCAGCACCAGGCTATATCACCTGCCTGATGCTGGCGGCGATCTGATCGATTCACCAGGCTTTCAGGGCTTTGGGCTGTTGCATCTGACGCGCGAAGACATTGAACGCGGATTTCCAGAGTTTGGCCCATATCTCGCTGAATGCCGCTTTTACAATTGCACGCATCAGCACGAGCCAAACTGTGGTGTGCTGGCCGCGCTCGGTCGTCATGAAATCAATGCCGCCCGGCATGCCCTATATGTTCGTCTGGTCGAGGCCAAAGCTGCGCACGATTCCTACAGCTGAACACTGGCTCTCAGGTGGCTGCCTCCAGGGCGGCTGCCTCGGATAATATCTGGCACAAGCCGAGCAGCATGGCCGCCGTCGCCCCCCAGATGAAATATTGATTCCAGGGTGCTGAATAGTACTGACGTGTAGTGCCGTCGGTCAGTGTGGCATGGTGCAAGCGAAAATGCTGTGGATCAGTCAAAAAAGCGAGTGGCACCTCGAATACCTCGGCCACCTCAAAGGTATCCGGGCTGAGGCTAAAGCCTGGATCAACCAGCGCGGTGATGGGGGTGATTGCAAATCCAGAAGAGGTCAGATACCTGGGTAATTCACCAAGCACTTCCACAAACTCACGCAACAAACCCGTTTCTTCTTCTGTTTCGCGTAAAGCAGCTGCGACGGCATTCTGATCGCTCGACTCGATTCTGCCACCCGGAAAGCTGATCTGTCCGGCATGATCATTCAGATGTGCGGTGCGTTGGGTGAGCAAAATCGTCAATCCTTCGGGTCGCATGACAAGCGGAACCAGAACGGCGGCTTCGATTGGAGTGCCCTCACGGCCAGGGTAGCGCTTGGCAGATTCATCCGGAATATCCAGGCGTCTCTGGATCTTCGATGACAGGACTGCACGAATGGCTTGTGGCGTCAGATGCTGTGGCGGAACTGACGAAAAAGCATGTGTGGGCGATACCCAGGGCTGTGTATGGGGATCAAATGCAGTCTTGAACGGGGGGCGTCGCACCCGGGGGACGTTGGGAGAGCTTTCTGACATATCCGGCTAATTTAAACCAATTAAGAATCGCTACTTCCTTTTTAACCGAATCTTCTGCTAAATATGGAATTTTCAATTGTATTTAGCTTAAATTATTACGGTACCCGACATTTTGAGCGCCATCGCCCGGACTCAACGAATCAGCACCCCGGGTGAAGCCGGAATCGATCCGGTAATTTTGTTCATGGTAACCATGACAGACAGCAAGTCAAACACCCTAGCCGAATAACCGCTCTCATCAAGCGACACACTGTATTGCGTACCCTGATAATTCGTCGTGGCAATCAGTCGATCCGCCGGTGGAGGCGCCCCCTTTTTGACAACAATAATGGGTTTTTGCTCAAACTGTCCATTTGCTGTCTGTACGCGGATCATGGTGACGACAGGATTCGGGCCAGATTGCAAAGCAATCAGTTTGCCCAAAAACCGGAACACTGATTTTGTCGACCGCAGTCTGATCATCATCGTTTCCTCTACAACGGAGGGATCACTTGTTTTGGCGTCCCGCACTTTAGGAGGAAAATTCGGGGTGCTGTCACAGTCCATGTGCTGCCCCCAGTGCCGCAAGGCACTAGGTGAGTCCATGCAGAACTTTGCTTTAGGCTGAATCATCGAAAGCTGGAAAGTCTCGGGATGCGTACCCACTTTACGCACCTGCACTTTTGCCTGAACAATTTTTGAAATTTCAGGCAGTATTTTGGTGAAATCATCTTTAGACAGCGCAGGTCCAATATCTACCAGTTCGTTATTCATTTCCGTTGTCAGGCCATCATCCAGCAATTGATAGATCATCGACTGGAAATGCTTGTAATCTGGGCTGAACGGATCATTCAAATAGATCTTTCTTGTGCCATTCTTTGCAGTCACTTCTATAGAATCCACTAGCAGCGCTGCAACAAACTCCTTGGGAGGGTTATCCGAACGCATGTAGAAATGCATGTCTTCGAGCGGAGTGTCTGTTAAAAATCCGCTGTAGAACTCTTCATTATTGAGTGACCCCAAACTAAACGTAAAAGAGCGATTGGTTGACAGCCCAGTACCGAGACCAAACGAGCTTCCAAGCGACGGTGTAAAAAACCCGGCAATAGAACCTGGATTCGAGGCGAGAATCTTGCCATCAACAGCGCTGGCGGTACTGATGGAGCCCGTGCCCGCGACCGTAGTAATATCCGTAAACATAAGCGGCAGATTGTTTGAGGCACGCAACATATTCGCAAGAAGCGATTTCTTTTGGTGCATATCAATCGAACGTTCATAGGCCTCGGTCATATCCATGAAGTCAGGATTGATCGATGAACACCCACTCATCAGCACGAGGGATGTCAGGCCCAACGCAAGCAGCGCAGATTTTGATTTAAAAAAACGGAAGGAATGACTGCGCGATACACAAGCATTAGGCATGTTTGTTATTCTTTATTGTTTCGATGGTTAAACTTCAACACTCAGCGCAGAGAAGTCTCTGCGAACGCCTGCTTGAGTGTGCCTGAATATTAACAATAAATGCATGCATGGCGCGCTTGTGTTCCCTGCCAGTTTTTTTAGCTAAAAAAACGCAATTTCGTCATCATCTTTTTACTTTTAATCTTTCTACAAACAAAAAAATATGACTCTGATCCTCAAACCATCCAGACTGACCTGTGTGCTCTTGTTGTGCATAGGCAGCATCACCTCTGGTCACGCCCTCAGCGCAGAATACCCAAATATAGCGGGTACCTGGGAGCGTGTTTCAGGGATGCGGGCAGTGACAGGTACCGCACAAAACAAAGTACCTTCGGTCTTGACGCCTGATGGTGAATCAGGACTGCAACAGATTATCGTCTCCGGTCAAAAGAGTGGTGTATTTGATGGCCAAGCCAAACTTGTAGATGGGGAGCACCACCTGATCGCCGGGGCGTTCAGAAAAGATGCAAAGCGGTTTGTCATCTCGAGCGACATTGGTACGCTTTCTGGTGAAATAGTCGGCGACGAAATGGAAGCCTGTTTCACAACGTTGCTGACCAGTGTCAATATTGCAGGGTGCTATCAGCTGAAAAAAATCAAATAAGCGTCTGGCCAGGCTGAGCCCTCTGACCAATCACCTTGTGCTCAGCCCTGAATGAATGCAGTGTGCGCCAGCACAGCAATCGCCTGTTGACGTGCATGGCTGTCGCAAAATTGATCACCAACTGACGACCACTCGGGGTGCGCGCGTGCAGCCTCGAGTTGTTTTGGCAGCTTGCGCACGCGGATGGCGTCATCGACCTGACCTGGCAATTGAACTGGCCCCATGGCCGCATGTCCGCGCCGTTCCAGGGTATCAAGCAACAGTGACTGTCTTAGCCATAACAAGAGCAAGATCTCATCCTGAACGGTTAACTCCCGATACCCACGCAGACGGCCCAGCACACGCGTTCCCCACCGCTCAACGCCCAGCAAGGCACCACCAGCCACAGCACCAATCAGCATGCCTGTGCCCAGACTCAGGCCAGCACTCAGGACATCTGCAGCAGCACCTGCCACGACGCCAGCAGCCATTCCTTTACCGACGTGGATACCCATACTTTTGATTGCTTGCGGATGAAACAAATCGATCGACCAGCGCCCATCAGTGACAGGCAAGGGATGAGCCAGATAATCGTCCTGTCGAAACTGAAACAGTGCAAGCAGTGCCTGGACCCCCGCGTGCTCGCGTTGTCGCACGACAGCCTGTTGTGCAATGACGGCCTGTTGCAGCTGTTCGGACCCAAGGCGCGAAGTTGTTCTCAAGGCTGCGACATCAATCAGCAGCCCTGCAATCAATGTGTGAGCGGCGGCACGGCGTGAAACTTTCAGTTCTGCGGCCTGCTGCTGCAGGGACAGGAACAAGGGCTGATGCGCGGACAACAGAATCGAAAGCGTTCGATACAGTGTGTCCTCACCGTCAATAGGCGGACTGACACTGTCAAATTCAACGCTGGTATGCAGCCCAAGGCGCGCAAGTGCCGCACGCCACTCGGCGCTCCTGGCGCCAGGACTTGCGACAAAATTCAGAATCGGCAGCAGTGGCCGACCACAACTCGACAGGATATAGAGCTCGTCTTTATGTTTGGCCAGCACGGGGTCACGCGCATCAATCACGTACAACCCAGCCTGACAGTCCAGCAGCTTGGCCAGCACGCGTGCTTCTTGCTCATACCGTCCTGAAGCCTCTGGTCCCTGCAAGAACAGACGGATTCTGTCCGGTCCATCCAGCCGGTCTCCCGGCGGGGAGATTTGCTCAAGATAATCGAGCAACCCCATACTGTCTTCGATACCCGGCGTGTCATACAAAATCAGAACACAGCGGTCTTTGAGCAACACCCGAGCACCATGTACCTGACGCGTCGTTCCAGGCGCGTCGTCCACCTGACCAAAACTGACGTCATGGGTTAATGTGCGTAGTAATGAAGTCTTACCTGTATTGGTGTGTCCCACCACTGCAATATGCAGCATATCCTGATCAGTCATGTGAGTGCCCCAGCCAGCTGGACACAGGCTCAAATGCGTCTGACTCCAGTAATTCGACTCCTGTCAGGCTGTGCGCCTGTGAACGCCAGGCGTTGATATGCGACGCGTCATCGTTCACGTTTAGCAACCAGATCAGGGTATGGCCTGCAAAGGAGGACAGTTCGGCAATCAGGCGCATGGTGCCCAGATCAGGCGTATGACGGGCATCACAGGCGATCGCCAAATGCTCAGGCCTGCGCTGCGCTGCAGTAGCAAGCACGACACGCCGACTCTCGCGTGAGTCCATGACGGGCGCACAGAAAATTTCAGTTCCCAATCCGTGCACAGGCCACTGAGCCGAAGCGTCCAGTTCAATTCCTGTCAGCATCGCCTTTGTCACGCCCGGTGCACCGTCAGGCGAACGCATGGGACGCCATACAACGTGCTCAGGAGGCAGCCCTTCAGGCAAACATGCCAGACCCTGCATCCGGACCAGTAAAGCGAGGTAATACGGCGTGTTCAAGTCTGGTTGTGTAAGTGACCTGGCATAGACCACACGCACCACACTCCAGGTCAGCAGCAGCAATCTGGGCGCGAGTCCATAGACCGTCAACACACCAAGCAACCAGCCTGCCCAAAGTACTTGCGCATCTGCTGCGGTGCTGGGCATACGTCCACTGGCCCGCACGGTCTCGGCATCCGGGATCGCAAACCCCAGCCATTGGGGCAACGCACCCAGTGCATGGGTGATCGCCACAAACACATCTGCTGAAAGCAGGGTTGTTTCCCAGGCGAAACTAAAACTTCGCGTCGACAAATTAAATACCATCACGGCAAGCATCGCAATATTTGCTGCGACCCAGAGGCCATGTGTCATACCACTCAGCAGCCAGCGCAGCGCTCCCGCCTGACGCCAGATCGACCACCAGGCCTGTCCTGCCAGGGCAATATCCGGACCGCGCGACAGTTTGCCTGCCAGCCATTGCCAGAACTGGGCCAGCATGCCACCCGGAGCAGACCATCCGAGCATGCTGATGAACCAGGCGCACAGGCTCAGCAGATTCAGACCCAGCAAGAGCATCAGGGCCGAGATAACATTCACCGGACGCAAACCGTCGCCTAGCGCGGCCAACGCACTCCCTGCCCCGCCGATCAGCGCAGCGCTCAGCAACAGGATCAGCGCGAACATCATGGAGGAAGCAAACCGCTGGAGGACCTGGTTCAGGCCAGATGCCTCGGCGAGCACGTCTGCTCTGACCGTGATCTGACTGAGCGCCCCGGGTTCGCCCTGGGCACGCAAACATGCAGCACGATCATCCAGTGCGCCCCATTGCACCTCCCTGAGGCGAATCGCTTCGCATCGCCATGCATCGTTCAGGCTCGGGCGTTCGGGCATCGGGGTCCAGTGATCAGGTTATAGGGCATAAGGACAATTGTACGAGTGTCTCTAGTACATGAAAATGTGCATGCCCACACCCCGCCCCACAGCACTGAAAAGATTGCCCGGCACGAACGAATACGATAAGCTCAGCAAGCTTCATACTGATCTCATGAGCGACGGATTACTTTCCTGTCGCCTCCCACTATTAACAAGAGCGTCACGCATGTTAAAAATTGAAGTTATATCTGCCAACATTACCAAAAACAGAAAACTGAGCGACAAAAAAATCTATGTCATCGAGGGTGAAGTGCACGTCACCAAAGGTGTCAAACTGACCGTCGATGACAAGGTCACAATTTTGCTCACGAACGGTGTGTTCAAAAAAAGCCTGCTTCGCCGTTCTGCACTGATTTTTGATCAAGGTTCTGCGCTTGCAGCCAAACGGCTTTATATCAAGGCATGCGCAGCGAACCACACACCCGTGAAATTTGCCGACAACGGCGGCGTATGGTTTTTAGGCAATTACAGCAATGCCAGCAAAGATGGCGTCTCGGTCAAGCTCAACCGTAAGAATCCGCTTTCAGGCTTTCAGGCAAAAATGGTGGCTACCTATTATCTAGGCCGTAAAGACACTTATATCAGTCCCGTCACCGGCAAGGTCCTGGACATCGGTGATGATGTCGATGGCTTTTCGATTCTCGGCGTAGGTCCCAGCGAATGGAGCATCTCCGAGATTCGCAGCTACTACTCTGCCGATGATGGTTTCGATGTGACCAATTCACATATCAAACTCGATCGCATCGAGGTCAAGCAGCCAACGGAAGATGGCCTGAACATCAGCAGCAGCAGGATTGAGGTGCACAAGAGCTTAATGCTCGATGTTCGCAAGAAAGGCGAAACGGATCGCGACCTGTTCGATCTCGAAACCGATGACGGTGCCTCGTATGTTGAGCTCCACCGAGGTTGCTGGGTAAGGATCAACGGTGTGTTTGGCGATGAAGTCGTGCTGAGCTCGGCAGAGATGCCACGGCCCGACACTCAAACAGACAACGAAACTTCCTACGCCTTTAGCGGAAAGTTAAAAAAAGCTGGGCTGATTTACTCGATTGATGAGGATTGATCGTACAGAGACCCGGATGCCTGTTTGCAAAGCACGTATCCGGGTACTCGACAGACCTCAGTCGACCTTGATATTTCCTTTTGTAATGACCTGCCCCCACCGCTGGACCTCGTCATTCAAAAAAAGTGCCGTCTGCGCGGGAGTCCCGCCTTTTGGGATAATCAGCAATTCGGTATATTGCCGGAGTAGTTCCGGATCACTCAAGACCTCTCTGACTCCTTCATAGATTCTGTTGACAATCTTGTCGGGTGTGCCGGGTGGTGCCATAAACATCACCCAGCTTGCGGCTTCAATGGGCGGCCCGCCTGCCTCAGCGATTGTAGGGACCTGCGGCGCGCCGTCTAGCCGCCTGGCGGAAAACATCCCCAGGGCTTTGACTTTCCCCGTCTGAACATGCGTCATCATGCTGCTTGGCGCATCGACCAGGATCTGGATGTTGCCAGGGATCAAATCCACCAGGGCGGGCGCAGTGCCCTTGTATGGCACATGCAACATCTGGATGCCGGTCGTCTGTATCAGTAACTCAGTGGTGAGGTGTGCCGTCGCCCCGATCCCCGAGGATCCGTAGGTCAGCTTACCGGGGTTCGCTTTCGCGTAGGCAATCAGCTCGGCGACCGTATTCGGTGCAAACGCGTTACTCACGGTCAGGATCAATGGTGAGTAGGCAGCAACCGTGATGGGGATCAGCTTCTTGAGACCCAGTTCTGCAACGCGCTCTGGCTGTAAGGTAATGTTGGCAGCATGTTGTGGCAGCACTGATAAAAAGGTGTAACCATCAGGAGCAGCTTTGGCTACGATCTCTGCACCGATCATGGCATTGGCACCGGGTTTGTTTTCAACAAAAATAGGCTGGCCAAGCACCTTGCTCAAGCGACTGGTCACCAGTCGAGTGCCTGTATCGGTAAAGCCACCTGGGGTGTAGGGCACAATCCAGCGAATCGGCCTGTCGGGATAGGGATCCTTGGTATCAGCCACACTGGAAAAAGAAACCAGCGCGCACGACAACGCGAGCCAGGCAAATCTCTTCGGAATACGCATCCATGTTCTCCATTGAATCTTATTTGTATAGAAGTGCTCTTGTGGCACCTGACAGGCAGTATCTGAATCCACAGCCCAAGCGATCCTGACACCTTCTGACTATAAAATAAAACTACGGATTTCAGGAATAAATATCCTCCAACGCATCATCAGTCTATATTTTTTATTGAACGCCAGGCTGAGTTTTTTCTGCAAACTCATTGAGGCGTGCCTGTAAATTCAAACGTACATTGCGCAGCGCCGTCATTCTGAAAGAATAATAAGAACCAAGGTCTCCCTCGTCATACCATTTGGTCACCATACCGCTCTCGAGCTCGTCAAGCTCCATCCGGTAATGGAGCAGCTGCGCAACAGATGTTGCAGCGGCAATATCCTCTTCGATATCCCGCAGGTCCTGATAATAATCTCCCATGAGTTTTTTGGAAGGAAAGTTACGCCAGTTCATCAGCGCTTTGAACAAGGGATATACCAGGGCGAGCAATGTCAAGACTATGACCCAGGCCCGATCGAACAGCGTCGCGAGCACGATCGGGAAGTAATCAAATACAGCGGGTAAGCCCGTGCTGTAGTACTGCTTTGCAATCGGGCTCAGCGGTATAGTCTGATCCAGATAGGCAGGAAAGAATCCTTTTTTGGCAAAAAACTGGTTGCGATCACTGCTGATTTCTCTTGCCGCCATCAAAAAAAGCCATTGATGGACTGGATGCATCGACTTTTCGACCAACAGGGTCACCGTCGACGAAAGCATCTCGGTATCATTGGCTGGAAAAACAGTTTGAATATCGATCGAACCTCTTGGGACGACGACCTTCTCAAGGAAGTCAAGTTTTTTGACATACGCATCGACCAGTCTAAAGTTAAAAATTTGCACACCAGGGACAGCAAGTAGTTTTTGTATATTCGGCGCATCGATTCCATCAACAATAAATACAGCATCGAGCTGACCATCCATAAACGCCTCAACAGCCTTTTGATGCGGCAATTCCTTTAAATTGCCTAAACCTTCGAGCTTGATGCCATGAAGCGCCAATAACTGCGTGAGGATTTTTTGTGTGGTGGTGCCTTTCATTCCAATCGCTGTTCGCAGATTAACGAGCTGCTGGGCAGCATCCGACCCAGTCAGTGCAGCACCACGATAAAACAACCAGATCGGTGAAAACTGCACACTCCCCAGCGAAGCCAGACCCGGAAAGTCATTTGCGTTTGCGCTGCCTGCTGTCAAGAACGATGCATTGACGGGGGACTTGTCATCATTGAGTCGCACAAAGCCCTGATCCAGGCCGGGCGTCTCCACCAACTCAAGCTCAAAGCCGCGTTTCTTAAAAAATGCAGCAAATTTTTCTGAGAGCTGATGATAAGAGGATCCGACCTGCCCCGTTGCAAGGTATGCCTTTTTAGGGGGCATGGGATCAACATAGATAAACAGTGCAACCAGTGCGATCAGCAGAATCGGAGTGAGCATGCCGTAATAACGAAGTACATGACGCCAACCGTAGACCTCACGACCAAAATCCCTGCGAAAGTAATCAAAGAAATCTGGCCAGACGGTGTCTGTATCGGGGCGTTTTTGAATGGGCATGTTGTATAGAGTCAGAAAGCCAAGGGGAGGATTTTGACTGCGATTGTAAGGCTTTGAATGCCATGTTCATATTATTTAAAAAATGATGTCGCTTGATGTCAATTTGAATGCGACTCACCTGAGATTTTAAAAGAATGAGGACAGGCGGTGGTCATGTGTTTCAATACATTCTTACCTGTTTTCCTTTGTAAAAATAAAATGCATACAAAAAAAATAATACATGTCATGAGCGGCCTGATGGTCGCTTGCGGGCTGGCACTCATTGCCCAGACTTGCTCGGCTCAAAGCGTACCCCCGACGCAAAAACCAGTCACGTACCTCAACCAGGCCTGGTCAACGCAAGACCGCGCAGCATATTACTGGACCTCGCAGGGATCGGCCCTGCTGTCTTATGACATCTATCTGGCCTTGCAGGTCGCGGGTTCAGAAACCTTATTCAATTCGCCTAAAAACAGTGACCGGCTGGGTCTCTTAACAGAACCCGCCGACCTCAAAAACAACCCTGATGCGCTGCCCGTTGGCATCGCAAAAGCAGTCGTCACCTCAGGCCAGTTCACAGGTGTCTACGCAGGGATGACCTGTGCGGCCTGTCATACCGGACAGCTTCAGTACAAAGGGCAGCAAATCCGCATTGATGGCGGCGTCCCCAACAGACTGAATGCGATTGCCTGGATTCAGTCCCTGAATGCATCGGTGCAAGAGACGCTGGAGGATCCTGCACGCTTTCAGGCCATGCTTAAGCGGATCCGCGCACATGGCCCCGTAGATGAGTCAGACCTGAGAATGCGGCTCGAAAACGATGCGACCTTTGTCTCTAAAGTCTCAAATCTCGAACTGGCCGTACCCTTTCATCCCGGACCGGGCCGCATGGATGCCCTGAGCGGCATCAATAATTTATTTATGTCGATCAAAACCGGCATCGATGAAAACAACCGTTTATCAACCGCACCGGTCAAGGCGCCGTTTTTATGGAATGCGCCCCAGTCTGCCTGGGTGCAATGGAGTGGGGTTGCCGAAAACCCGATCAGCCGCAATCACAGTGAGGCGCTTGGCGTCTTTACACGTACC
The DNA here is from genome assembly GCA_947379755.1 of Alcaligenaceae bacterium. Lineage (GTDB taxonomy): Bacteria > Pseudomonadota > Gammaproteobacteria > Burkholderiales > Burkholderiaceae_B > Zwartia. The sequence continues at coordinate 16,570 of CANCOC010000036.1, forward strand.
GACCTGAGCTCCGCGCGGGCGATAGAAGGTGATTTCGAATCCACTCACGATATCAAGGGACTCATCAAACTTGAGGAATTACTCAGGCGCCTGGCACCACCGGCATGGCCCGAGAAAATTCTGGGTAAACTGGATCGCGAAAAAGTTGAAATTGGTGCAAAGCTTTTTTCAACACATTGTCTGGAATGCCATACGACGTACCCTTACCGCTGGAGTGCACCGCGGCTGCAGGACAAACGCATGATTGAAAATGCGCTGGTTCCGCTCAATATCATCGGCACGGATCCCGAACAGCTTAACAGCCCCTCTTTTGAAGCAAAAGAAACATTCAAGACAGGCCATCTTTCGAAGTATTTCAACGGCAAGACTTCCGTGAATGCTGGTGAGTACTTTAGTGAAATTCACGACAGGATGCTCCGGCAGAATATTAAAAAGGCAGGGCCTTTTACGCCTGAAGAACATGTACTGATGAATGGCTACCTGACCCAAGAATATGGTCCGACGGGCAACAAGGGACCCGTCAACAGCTACAAGGCAGCACCTCGTGATGGCGCCTGGTCAAGCGCACCATTTTTGCATAATGCCTCGATTCCGAATATGTACGAACTCTTGTCACCCGAGTCAGAGCGATCCAAAACCTTTTACGTCAACCGGGAATTTGACCCGATCAAACTCGGTATCGACACCTCGCCTCAGGCGTATGGGTTTTTATTTGATACCCGACTGCCTGGCAACTCAAATGCCGGACATGCTTTTCAATCCGGTGGTGGCAAGGGCGTGATCGGACCAGAGCTTTCGACAACCGAACGTTATGCGCTGATTGAATATCTGAAATCGATTCCGAATCATCCTGGTCAGGTCACGCCTTACGGGGGGCCCGCCAAGCCTGCCATCGCGTCTGAGGATCCTCTCTGGTTCAACACCAAACACCCTTACTGAGCTCAAGAGGAACCCATGTCAGACCACATTGATGGGCCACGCTCAATCGGGGATCCTCCGACGGACGTCACAGATCTGTTTGCTTTCAAAAGCCCTGCAGATCCGATGCGCACAGTCTTTATTGCTGATTTTTTTCCCTTCGCTGGCGAAACAGCCCTCTTCTCAAATGCTGCGCAGTACAGCATCGTGTTGCGACGCGTCCAGCAAACCGGGCTGGGTGCAGCTGCGGGTTTCAAACCTACGGGTCCTGAGCTGCGTTTCACCTTTCAGTTTGACATGCTTCAGACGACTACAGACGGCACACCGCATATACAAAAGGGAGTCTGCACCTTACCGGATGGCCGTTCACTGTCACTCAGCGTCGGACAGGAACAAGGCATCGCCACTGCGGACGGCACAGTACGCATCTTTGCAGGCCTGCGATCTGATCCTTTTTTTGTCGGCTGGTATCGTCAGGGGACGTGGGTTCCTGTTGCCAATCTCATCGAAGGCGACAATGTCCTGAGCATTGTGCTTGAGATCGATACTGCGCGGATTCTCCAGCCCGAAGACGGCTCACTGTTCGGCGCCATTGCAGAGACAACCTCAATAAAGGGAAAGACTGGAGCTGATTTGAATTTCCAGCGTTATGACTGGGTGGGTCGTCCCGAGCAAACGAACTTTATTCTGTTCATGCCTGGCCAAACAGACTTGAGCGATCTGTGGAATCAGCAGACTCCGTTTGCCCTGACCGAAGAGCTGATCCCGGTCTTTCGCAAGCGTCTGACCGAGAGCCTGATGCAATGGGACCGCAATGATGACAAGATTGATTGGGATACTGCAGCGCTGGATGCCCACGTCAATATCCGCCTGGATGACTTTTTGCTGATTGATGTAGCCAAGCCTACGAGCGATACGAGCTACCTTGAAATTGAAAAAAGTGCCATTGAGGCACGGCCTCATACAACAGGTGGAGGACGCACGCTCAATGCCAAAGACATCGACATTCTGGTGACCTGGCTGGCAAATCGCGACCGAGGTCCTTTCTGGCAAAGTCCGGCGACACAGGCCACACAACCAGGGGGAAATGTATTCCCTTATGTGCAGCCACCCAATATCAAGTCCAGTCGCATCTCGCGCCATACGAATCTGCAGGCGTCACCAGAAAAGCTCTGGGCGATGGTGGGAGACTTCGGAGGGCTGTGGCATCCGCTTGTCGGCGCACTGACATTAACTGGCCAGGGTATCGGACAACTGCGCCGCATCGAAACCCTCGACGGAAAAGTGATCATTGAACGCCTGCAATCACTTGATGCATCCAAAAGAGTACTGACCTACACAATGATCAGTGGCATTCCAGTGGACATCTACAACGCTCAGATAAGTGTTGAGCCAAGCGCGATGGGATCAAGCTTTACCTGGACGGTGGATTTTCGCCATGCCGGCATGGCGGATATGATCGTGAACATTATTATTTCAACACTCCTGGATACGGGGGTTGCAGCACTTCAGGCAAAATTTGGCTCGTCACCATGATCGCAGCAGACGTCAGACTCCCCCAGCTTGCGCAGGCGACACAAGGCAACATTGCGGTCCTGAATCACGAAAGTGTGCTCAAACGCTGCTGGTCTGTGATCCGGCAATGGCCCGGGCGTCCAGCCACGTCTCTGCAAATCCTTGACGAAGAACATAAAAGAAACCAGTTCCTCGGGGATGCCTCTGCACTCGATCGCCTGGTTGCGCTGAACGAGACACGATGCACGAGATACGCCGAATTACCTGAAACACATCTCCTGGCAGCCCGGATTGCTTCGATGAGACATCATTTTGCACAAGCCAGACTGGATCTGTGCAACGCTGAAAACCTCGGGGCAACGCCCGATGAAGTATCTGACATCAGACTGTCTCTTGACCAGGCAACTGGTGAAAACCTGGTAACCGTGCTCCAGACCCGCCAAGATATCGCCAGGGACAAAGCATCCCTGCAAAATCTGGTACCACTCGCCGCGCTCTATGCAGACATCGGAGAGATTGAACTCGCCGAACGAACCTATCTCCAGGCGCTGGCCTCCTATCGAGAGCTCTCACCTTTTCCAATCGCCTGGGTCTGTTTTCAACTAGGCGTATTGTGGGGCGAATCTGCGCCCCAGCCAGATCTCGAGCGTGCCGCACACTGGTACAGACAGGCGCTTGCATATTTACCAGGCTATACACACGCGGGCGTGCATCTGGCTGAAATTCATCTGCAAGCGGGTGAGTATTCAAAAGCGGAGGCGTTGCTCCTGCCCATACTGAACTCGGGTGATCCTGAAGTGTTGTGGCGCCTCGAACAAGTCTGTCGCGCAGAAGGTAAAAATCAACAAGCCCGGCAATATCACGCACTCGCCGTTGAGGCGTACGAAGCGCTTTTAACGCGTCATACACTTGCCTTTGCCGATCACGCGGCAGAGTTCTATTTATCTGACGGCGCGAATGACCAGGAGGTGATGCGTGCGTTATCTCTCGCTAAATTGAATATCGCGAACCGTACGACACTACGCGCGTTTGACCTGGCCCATCTGGCTGCATGTGCTGCCGGAGATCAGGAGTACGCCTCCCTGCTACGTGCACAGGCACAAGCAAAATTCGGAATGAGCAAAGCATTTTGTTTTTCGTCGCTGGCAGATTAGGATGGTGCCCTGGCTCGGTCTTTCCTGGCATGCTTTATAGTGACTCATCTTTTTATACTGACTCATCTTTTTTACTGAATCGTCACGATGATTAGCCGTCGCTCTTTTCTAATTGGCATAAATAGTCTGGCGCTTGCACCGCAGGCGTTCAGCATGACGTCTGGTCAAACGGGCCTGCCACCGGTGGTGAGCTCAGGCGCATGTGATCAGGTCAGTGAGCAGCTCGTGCCTTGCGCGCAGCGTCCTGCTCAATTCAAAGTCTATGGATGGAATGCAAGTCACGCTGATGAGAGCGATCCGGCTATAACAGTGATTTACCTGTCAAACATGTGGCGCTCAGGCTGGTTATGAGGCCAGGTCTGCTGACTGAATCCGCTTAACACCCTGTTGCAACATTTGTTCCCATGCCGCAGCGAGAGAGCCATTCAAGTCAATGGCTCTGCAGGCGTCTTCAACAACAAAAGTTTCAAAGCCCGCACGCCTTGCATCCATAGCCGTCCAGGCAACACAAAAATCTGTTGCGAGACCTGTGACATAAACGGACTGAATACCATGCGCTTTGAGATAAGCGGCCAGGCCGGTTGTTGTCTTGCGATCTGCTTCGGTAAAAGCCGAATAGCTGTCTATCGTTTTGTGATAACCCTTTCGAAGGATCAGCTGGGCACTCGGCAGTACGAGATCCTGATGTATGGCCGCATCCTGCGTACCTTGAACACAGTGATCAGGCCAGAGTACCTGTTCTCCATAGGCCAGTCTGACTGATTCAAACGGTTTTTTGTAATCGTAAGCACTTGCGAATGATGAGTGCCCTGCAGTGTGCCAGTCCTGTGTCAGAACGATATTGGTAAAGATCGGTGCAATGCGATTGATCACGGGAATCACAGCAGATCCATTGGGCACAGCCAGTGTGCCACCTTCAATGAAGCAGTTCTGTACATCGACCACAATCAGTACGGACCGCTCATCAGGGTGGATTTTTTCTGCGGCAAATGACCATCCAGCAGGAACGGAGTATGCGCCCAGTGTGCCCGCCGCATAAAAGGCCGTTTTCAATAAATTTCTTCTGGTGATCAAAGTCGGAATCTCCTTGTTTGAATAGCCCGGAACAGATGACTGACTCAGGGTCTCGATTGACCCGCTATGCGCCAGTCACGGCTACCAGTCTGCTAGACGTATAACGATACCATCCGCTGGCCTTTGTACGGGAGCCATTTGCATGATGCTGATGCAAAAATCTGGTCCGCAGACAAAGCTGTCTGTTTCAGTAAAAAGCGTTTCCACGGCAAGGGGATGTTGCTGTTGTTCTGACATGTACTCGAGTAAAACATGTAGTAACAAGGCACGGTCACGATCGCTGCCGGTATCCAGTCGCAAGGTTTCCTCCGGCATCGCCAGCCGCGTCCGGTCGCCGAAGATCGACTCATGATCAGTCACCGACTGAACCACACTGATGGCCTGCTCAAGCGAGCCAAGCGTCTTGCCAATTCGACGACAGGATGGACTGTTTCTTGCAGCAAGCAAAAATGGCTGAGGATCTATCACCGACAAAGACCGGTAAGAGAGCAAGACAGTCTGTTCGGCTGAGTCATTGTTCTGACCTGACCTGTCAATCATCCTTTCGCGCACGCGCTCAATCGACTCGACCCCCAGCAGCTCCCGAAACATGGGTGCAAAGATAGAGGGTGAACCTGTTGAGCGGGGTTGCTGGAGAGCCTGATCAAGCTGTGAAAGTCGAATACCGAAAAAAGTATCGAGCATCTTGACGATCTGTGCGAGAGAGTCTTCAGGAATAGAGGATTGTCCAGTCAGAAAATCAAAAGTTCCATTGATCGAAATGATTCGATCAGCAAAAGGCAGACAATCCTCAAAAGAGAGCTGCGCATCGCCCTGGTATTGATCTGCTACCCTCGCATGCCACTCAGCGCAAGAGAACAGAGCATTTTTTCCGTAAAACCACCAGGGTTGTCCTGCAGAATTCCAGCCAAAAGCCGTGTAATGCGCCGGACTTGCCAGAATCACTACCGTGTCAACGGTCTGCGCAGGTAACGTCATGACGAGTGCGGCAAAAATTGCAACTTCATCCAGACAGGAAGTCAGTCCCATCGGGACATTTTTTCGGTGTCTGACGCCTCTGCGATTGGCACGGATCACATCAAACGTTGCATAAAAATATGCAGGAAATTTACCTTCTTCGATACATTGTTTGATGGAGTCTGTGCCGCGTGCGGTTCCACGTGACTCGCGCCATTCAAAGGACGCCGCAATATTATCCAGAGCCGCCTTGACATTTTTTTGACCCAGGCGAGTGTTCTCATCTGCGAGATGCAGCTGACCATTTGTTTCAATGACACGTTCATGTGTCAGGTGTTCGAAGTGGCGATTGATTTGTTGCTGGGCTTGGCGCAACTCCGGGGCAATATCCTGCGCCTGACCTGGCTCTGAAGGTATGCCAGGCTTTTGAGCCGTGGCCAGGGCAACGCGCTGAGTGATACGCGCACTAAAGTCCCAAAGCTGACTGGATAACAAATTAGCAAGCACCAGTGGCAGAATGATATCCGGATGCACGTGCGCATCAAAGATATTGGGTGAAACCACATCACTTGATATTTTCATATCGGGTGTGCCCGCCTCAATTTGCAACCGCTGCGTCGAACAAGGCAAACAGCTCATTCTGCCAGTCGGAACCATCCACCACCGCGGTTTGAACGAGAACAGTTTGGGTCGCGCGATCAATCAGCACACGCTGCCCATGCTTGCCATTCATCATCAGCCATGCGCCATTGGGACGCGGATGCCAGTAAAAGTTCTTGTAGCCCTGCCCGTCTTCGACCAGACCAAACCGTACCAGCGCATCCTCGGGTCCGAATGAATAATAACCATCGATCCAGGCACTACTGACCACCTGTCGACCCTGCATCTCTCCCTGCTGGGCAATCAGTTGTGCCAGACGCGACCAGTCCCTCAGGCAGGCCGCAAACCCCACACAGTTGTACTCATGTCCCATCGCGTCCGTCAGCCATGTTGCATCAGCTTGCGCCCCCATCGGCTGCCAGAGATTGATCTGTGCAAACATAGCCAGACTCATTTTGCTCACCGCGCGTAACACCATGCCAATTGTCAGTGCACTGAGTTCGCTATAGCTATAGTGTGTGTTTGGTGCATAGGCAATCTTGTTCCAGCCGCGTACGACTTTTTCGGCATCCGTGTTCTTTGCACGGGCATTTTCCAGCCCTCGCATCGCCGAATCATTGATCTGCACAGTATCGCGTTCATACTCGACGTCTATGCCACTCATCATATTAATCAGATAGCGAATTTTGATTTGTCCGTGTGCGGTCCCTTTTAAGGAAGACACGTAATCCTGAGGCAAATCGTCCAGGCTTTTAATCAACCCCTGGTCCATCGCAATGCCAAGCAGCAACGACGTCACACTCTTGGCCATGGACCAACTGGTGAAACGATCTGAAGCGGTACGACCCATACGGTAATCCTCGGACCATACCTGCCCCTTGCGCGCGATGATCAGACCTGTCACGGGCCATTTTTTCAGATAGTCCTCAACGCTCAGGCGCGCACCATTCCAGCTGTAACTGACTTTTTTTGGTACAGATAACAGGGGGCTGGGCTGACTGGCAGCCTGAATGGTACGGTAGGTGAACATGCTTTCAAGGCCGCCGGCGTAGTTGCCGACTCGATATCCTGTGTACGCATCCCAGCTCTGTGGCTGCCCGGACGGTCCCCAGCCTGTCGGGTAGCCCTCAGATGCACCCCATTGATCTTGAGCGACAGCTATTGGCGGGAAAGCCATGGCAACCGGACCACAGGCAGAAAGCTTTAGAAGTGCGCGTCGACTGATCATTGAAGGAGTATCCGATTAGAGAGGGATTTTTTTATAAAAAAAAACACCCTCGCGGGTGTTTTTAAACTGGCAACGCAAAGCTTGACGCTTAGGCTGCTGGTGTTGCGGCTGCAGCGGGTGCAGCGGCAACAACGGTCTTGCGAACCAGTTTTTCTTTAATACGTGCTGACTTACCTGAACGATCACGGAGATAGTACAGTTTTGCACGGCGAACATCACCACGGCGCTTGACTTCGATCGAAGCGATCTGGGTGGAATACAACTGGAATGTACGCTCAACGGCTTCGCCAGAAGAAATCTTGCGAACGATAAAAGATGAGTTCAAACCACGGTTACGACGGGCAATGACGACGCCTTCGAAAGCCTGGGCACGTTTACGAGCGCCTTCGACCACGGTTACGCTGACAATCACTGTATCGCCTGGGGCGAATTGGACAACGGGCTTACCGCCGGTCAGACGGGCAATTTCTTCTTGCTCAAGAATGGCAATCAGGTTCATAACAACTCCATAACATCGTGCTCTCGGTGAAATTGATATTTTTGGTGCACACTTGACCTATTCAGGTGGCACGACCGGGCAGAGGATGTAAACGTTAGCCCATGATTCTACTACATTTTTAGGTTTCGAATGACGACCTCCGCACTCCTGCTGGTAATTGCCGCAGCTATCGCACATGCCACATGGAACTTACTCAATAAGCGAGCTGCCCACGTGGGACCCGCCTTTGTCTTTGCCTATGGCTTATGCTCAACGCTGATTTACCTGCCCTGGGTGCTCTGGATTCTGATCGTGGATCAGCCTGCCTGGAGTGTGCCTGTAGTGCTATGCATACTGCTTTCTGGAGCACTGCACCTGATTTATAGCCTGTGCCTGCAGCGCGGTTACCAACTGGCCGACCTTTCGGTGGTCTACCCGGTCGCAAGGGGAACCGGTCCGCTACTGTCTACAATTGGCGCGGTGCTGTTCATGAGTGAACCTGCCAGTATGCGTGGCATTGGAGGCATGCTCTGTGTCGTAGCGGGGGTGATGCTGATTGCCACCCAGGGACGCATGACAAAGCTGTTGCAACCTGCTGCAATCGTGGGCGTGCGCTGGGGCGTGACAGTAGGCGGGCTGATTGCCGCCTACACGCTTGTCGATGCATATGGGGTGAAAACACTCGTGATTGCACCCGTTTTATTCGACTGGGCAACGTGCGCCACAAAAACAGTCATGATGTTGCCGCACGTCGCCCGGGCTCCGGCGCATGCACGTCATGCCATGCGTGGAAACTGGCCAGTCGCCTGGGCAATCGGCTTATTGTCGCCGCTCGGCTATATCCTGGTGCTCTATGCCCTGCGCGATGGTGCGCCGGTCAGCCTGGTTGCTCCGGCGCGCGAGATGTCAATGCTGCTTGTCACCCTGGCTGGGCTGTATTTACTGCGAGAGCCTGTCGGCTGGGGCCGACTGCTAGGCTGCTGCGCGATCGGGCTGGGTGTCGTGTTGCTCGCCGGAAGTTAGAAACCTGCAGCGTTACCCACCCATAAAAATGCAGGAACTACCGCAGCCCAGAAACTGAGCAGCATGATGTCTGAACAGATGCGGCAGGCGTTCGAACCAGTACGGTTAGCACGGGTTGTGGCAAAAGAGGACGAGTATGTGTGACGAAGTTCGCGATGCATAGTGTTACTCCTGTTACCTGTTGTGTAAGGAACCACTTTGTGCACCTTGCGAAGCACAAAGTGGTTGCCGGGGACCTAGAACCGGCAAAAACTTGTTGGCAAAGTGATGAATAACTGTTGCCATAAACAGTACTGTACACACATACAGTACTGTTTGCAAGCACAGTTATTTTTACCTGTAGCGTATGCAGATTTTTTACAACAGCGCACCTTCACCGCAATGCCCTCAGATCACCATACGTCCACATGCAAGCTGTGCTAATTTTCAGACTTGAAAAATTAAAATAAATATTCAGCAGACATGAAAACATTCACATCTAGCCACGCCCTGTTTCAGGTATTCGCAGACCACGATATGGACCGGGTTTTTCTCGTCCCTGGCGAAAGCTATCTTGGCCTGCTCGATGCACTGGTCGACTTTCCACAGATTGATGTTGTCACTTGCCGTCATGAGGGAGGTGCCGGATACATGGCAGTGGCAGATGGTCGCCTGACGCGCCGTCCGGGTGTAGCACTCGTGAGTCGCGGTCCGGGCGCCTCGAATGCTGCAATTGCGGTGCATACCGCACAGCAAGATGCCGTCCCGATGATTCTGATCATCGGGCAGATTGCCGCACGTGACTTGCGTCGCGAAGCTTTTCAGGAAATTGATTATCAAAAAATGTTTGGCTCCGTCGCCAAATGGGTGTTCGAATGCCAGAGACCCGAGCAGCTCGCAGAAGCAGCCTTCAAAGCCATCAGGCTTGCCACCTCGGGCGTACCTGGTCCGGTTGTACTGGTGATCCCTGAGGATATTCAGCAGCAAGCTGTTGAGACACCGCACTTCAAGAACCATCCCCAGGTGCTTGGCATCCCTGGTGCAGACACTCTCGCCAGCATTACCCAACGCCTGGCAAGCGCCAGAAAGCCTGTTGTCATTGCCGGAGGCATATTTGATTGCCCTGGCGGGCGCGAGGCGCTGCGCGCCTTTGCGCACCATTGGCACTTGCCCGTGATGGTGTCATTTCGTCGCCATGATGTGTTCGCCAACGATGATCCATTATTTGTTGGTGACCTGGGTCTTTCGAATCCAGCAGCCCAGATGACGACGCTGCAGGAAAGCGATTTCATCATCGCGCTCGGAACACGGCTGGGTGATATCACTACGCAAAACTATCTGTTTCCACGCTATGCGCAGACCCCTCAGACGCTGTTGCACTGTTATCCCGATTCGCGCATGGTCAATTGGGATACTGTTGCGGATTACCCTCTGGTGTGCGACCCAGTGGCGCTTGTCAGGGCGCTCACGTTAGCCACAGCACCAGTCGTCCCCGCAACTGCGCGACAAGAATGGTTAAAGAGCTTGCGCGCGCACTCCCAGACCTGGGCAGCGTGGCCAACCAAAACGCCCAGACAAGGTGTGAACTTTACAGAGGTTGTGCGTGCGCTAATGGATCTTGCACCACCGGACACGACCATATGCCTGGATGCCGGAACGTTTGCCGCGCCTGTGTACCGGCATTTCACCTTTAAAGATGGCCAGCGCCTGATGGCGCCACTGGCTGGGGCCATGGGATACGGCACACCCGCTGCGCTGGCTTGTGCACTACGCGCGCCGTCCCGTACGACAGTATGCATCGTTGGGGATGGCGGGTTTCTCATGACGGGAAATGAAATGATCCTGGCCGTTGAACGTGACTTGCCGGTTGTGTTTATCGTGTCGAACAACGCTAGTTACGGTTCGATTCGCCTGCATCAGGAACGCGGCTATCCCGGGCGTGTGAGCGGCACCTCATTGTTCAATCCGGATTTTTTAACGCTGGCAAAAAGCTTTGGCATGGACGCGGTACGCATCAGCAGCAAAGAAGAAATCCACACAGTGATCCAGACTGCACTGAACCGACGCAAACCGATTCTGGTCGAGGTCAGCACCAGCCTGGACGCAATATTGCCATAGCGCACTTCACTCCAGAGCGCAGGCTCTGGAGTCCATTTCTTAGTGATCAGGCTGTGGAGTAATGCGCAAATAAGGCAGAATTTCTTCATAGCCTTTGGGAAACTTCTGCTTAAGCACCGCTTCGTCCTTGAGCGACGGAACAATAATCACATCATCACCATCCTCCCAGTTTGCAGGGGTAGCCACTGAATACTTGTCAGTCAGCTGGAGTGAATCAATTACACGCAGCAACTCATCAAAATTACGACCCGTGCTGGCAGGATATGTCAGAGTCAGTCTGATTTTTTTAGCAGGATCAATAATGAATACCGAACGCACTGTCAAGGTTGCATTGGCATTCGGATGAATCATGTCATAAAGAGTCGAGACTTTACGATCTTCATCAGCCAGGATGGGAAAGTTCACCGTCGTGTCCTGCGTTGCATTGATCTCGGGAATCCACTTATTGTGTGAAGCCGCACTATCGACGGACAAGGCCAGCACCTTGACATTTCGCTGGGCAAACTCGTTTGCGAGTTTGGCGGTCAACCCGAGTTCGGTCGTGCAGACAGGCGTGAAATCGGCAGGGTGTGAAAACAATACCCCCCAGCTATTGCCCAGCCACTCGTGAAAACGAATGCGTCCAACAGAAGAGTCTTGTTCAAAATCAGGGGCAACGTCGCCCAAACGCAGTGATGACATGGTGTATCTCCTTGCTAACGTTTGTTGTATTGATTGTGAGTATCAGCCTAGTGACCTGATCGCCCATTGTGATCTATTCTGCTCAAAAAACAACCTGCCCCAAAGGATTATTCACTTATATCCTTATGATAAATCCGAATGTTGCAGCGCATCGTTCATCGTCACGCCATGCTGCATCGCTTGTCCCAGCGCCTGCACACGCGGCAAAATAGTTCCGGCATAAAAAACAGCCGTTGCGAATTTATTTTGCATGAAAGACCGGTTACCGTCTGACCCCTCGGCACTGACACACACCAGTGCTGCGCGCGCAAGATGCCAGCCCCCCAGGACATACCCTGTCAGCATCAGATATGGCACGCTGCCAGCAAACACTGCGCGCACATCCGATCTGGCGTGATCCAGCACATACTGGACAGACTGCTCATAAGCCTGAATGGCTGCGCCCAGTTGATCATGAATCAGTTGCAAGCCAGAGCGCTGTGCCGCAGGGGCTTGGCCGATGGCTCGTGCGAGCGCCTCCACGGTTGTATGCATATCACGCGCAAGACCAAAGGCGGCGGCGCCTGCATCACGAATCGTTTTGCGACCAACCAGATCATTGGACTGAATGGCAGTTGTTCCTTCGTAGATCGTCAGGATGCGTGCGTCACGATAAAACTGAGCAGCACCAGTTTCTTCGATAAAGCCCATCCCGCCATGCACCTGCACCCCAAGCGAGGTGACTTCAAGTGCGCACTCCGTGGAAAACCCTTTAACAACGGGCACCAGATAATCATAGAGTGCATGGTTGGCGCGACGCACTTCGGCATCGGGATGCTCGATGCTCAGGTCGTCTGCGGCAGCAGCCACACAGGCGATCGAACGCGCGGCTTCGGTCAGGCCACGCATGGTCGTCAACATCCGCTGCACATCCGGATGCGCAATGATGGCAACAGGCCCGGCCGAGCCTTCTACCGCACGACTCTGCACACGGTCACGTGCGTAGGCAATCGCTTTCTGGGTAGCCGCCTCACTCACTCCGATACCCTGGACGCCAACAGCAAATCGCGCCGCGTTCATCATGATGAACATGTACTCGAGTCCACGATTTTCTTCACCAATCAGCGTTCCAATCGCCCCAACTCCAACATCGCCCTTATCGTCGCCAAATAACAATACCGCCGTCGGACTGCCATGAATACCGAGCTTGTGTTCAATCGAGGCACACCAGACATCATTGCGGGCACCCAGAGAGCCATCGGCGTTTACCAGATACTTGGGCACGATAAAAAGCGATAAGCCCTTGACTCCTGCAGGTGCATTGGCTGTGCGTGCCAACACCAGATGAATGATGTTTTCGGCAAGATCATGCTCGCCGAAAGTGATATAAATTTTTTGACCAAATACGCGGTAACTCCCATCATCCTGTGCAACGGCGCGCGCACTGACCATAGATAAATCCGACCCTGCCTGGGGCTCTGTCAGATTCATCGTACCAGTCCATTTTCCCTCCACCAGAGGACGAACATAGCACTGCTTTTGTTCATCTGAGCCCGTGAGCAAAAGTGCTTCGATCACGCCATCGGTCAGCATTGGACACAAAGAAAAAGCAACGTTAGCTGCGTAGAGGTTTTCGGTGGTTGCGGTGGCCAGCAGCCGTGGCAGGCCTTGCCCACCCCACTGCTCAGGATGACGCAGCCCCTGCCAGCCGCCCTCAGCAAAATGTCCGAATGCTTTTTTAAAAGAGGCAGTGACCTGCACGACTCCGTCCTTGTAAACAGGAGGATGCTGATCGCCATCCCAGTTTGTAGGGGCCACGACCTCTTCTGTGAACTTTGCATTTTCTTCGAGTACGGCATCGACCAGATCTGATTCGACTGCCGAGAACGCGGCAAGTGTGAGCAAATCGGGTAATCCGGCAATATGCTCGAACACAAAACGAAAGTCTTCAACAGGGGCGCGATATGTCATGATTTCCAGGGCGAAGTGATTTTAAACAATGGTACTACTTCAGAGCCAGAAGGTAAAAAAAACCCCGCTTTTTTGAGCGGGGTTTTAACAGAGGCACCGGGCCTTATCAGCCGTGCATCTTGAGGTGTAAGTAACGCTTACAGTGTGCTGACGATTTCAGGTACTGCCTGAAACAAATCTGCAACCAGACCGTAGTCCGCCACGCCAAAGATCGGTGCTTCAGAATCTTTGTTCACAGCCACAATCACTTTCGAGTCTTTCATACCAGCCAAGTGCTGAATGGCACCTGAAATACCGATCGCCACATACAGCTGAGGCGCAACGATCTTGCCTGTCTGACCGACCTGCCAGTCATTGGGCGCGTACCCTGCGTCAACAGCAGCACGCGAAGCACCGAGTGCTGCACCGAGCTTGTCAGCAAGAGGATCGAGGATTTTGAAGTTTTCGGCGCTGCCCATACCGCGGCCACCTGAAACAACGACACGTGCGCCGGCAAGCTCAGGACGGTCGCTCTTGGCGACTTCACGACCGATAAAGCTCGACAAACCAGCAGAGGCTACAGGTGTGACGGATTCAACGGTTGCAGTTCCGCCTTCTGGTGCAGCATCAAAACCAGTTGTACGAACGGTAATGACTTTGACCGCATCCTGAGACTGGACAGTTGAAATCGCATTGCCCGCATAAATCGGCCGCTGAAAGGTATCAGGAGAGTCGATCGCGATGATTTCTGAAATCTGCGCAACATCCAGGCGTGCGGCAACACGTGGTGACACGTTTTTGCCGGAGGCGGTCGCTGCAAACATAATATGGCTGTAGCCACCGGCAAGCGCCAGCACCTGCTCAGCCACGTTTTCAGCCAGGGCATCCGCAAGTGCGGGTGACTCGGCTAACAGTACTTTTGATACGCCTGCAATTTTTGCAGCTTCTGCTGCAACCGCAGCAGCGTTCGCACCCGCAACCAGCACGTGGACATCACCACCAATCTGTGTGGCAGCTGCGACTACGTTGCGTGTGGCGCCCTTGAGTTGGGCGTTATCGTGTTCAGCAATGACAAGGACTGACATGGTTAGACCACCTTAGCTTCATTCTTGAGTTTATCGACCAGTGCCGCAACATCAGGCACTTTGACACCGGCAGAGCGTGCTGGCGGCTCTGATACTTTGAGTGTTTTCAGACGTGGATTCACATCGACACCAAGCTCTTCAGGTGTGTGTGTATCGAGCTGTTTTTTCTTGGCCTTCATGATGTTGGGCAGTGTCACATAACGCGGCTCATTCAGGCGCAAGTCTGTTGTCACAATTGCCGGCAACTTCAGTTCGATGGTTTCCAGGCCACCATCGACTTCGCGGGTCACGCGCGCAACACCTTCGCCTAATTCAATCTTGCTTGCAAAGGTCGCTTGCGACCAGCCCAGCATCGCGGCCAGCATCTGACCCGTCTGGTTGGCATCATCATCGATCGCCTGCTTGCCCAGAATGATCAGTTGTGGCTGTTCTTTTTCAGCCAGTACTTTAAGCAATTTGGCAACAGCCAGAGGCTGCAACTCAACATCTGTCTGAACCAGAATTCCGCGATCTGCACCGATCGCCATGGCTGTGCGCAGGGTTTCCTGGCACTGGGCGACACCACACGACACCGCGATGACTTCCGTTGCGGCACCCTTTTCTTTCAGGCGGGTCGCTTCTTCGACAGCGATTTCATCAAAGGGATTCATTGACATCTTCACGTTCGCGATATCAACACCCGTTTGATCCGATTTGACGCGCACCTTGACGTTATAGTCAACGACGCGCTTTACAGGCACAAGCACCTTCATCCAGCGATCTCCAAATATAAAAAAAGCCCCAATACAGTTTAATGGGCTGATATGCAAAAAAAACTATGGTCCGATTTTAACCCGCCAGATCAAATTCACCTGTTTACGGGCTTGCTCATTGCAAAACACCCTCTTCACAGGCATGAATCTGTCTACTTTACAGCTTAGACAAGGCCCGGATATGCGCCACGACGCTGCGGCCAAGTGCTGAGAGGTGATAGCCCCCTTCGAGCGTGCTCACGATGCGGCCATGAGCGTAACGATCGGCCAGTGCGACGATCTGCCCGGTCACCCAGGCATAGTCAGACTCGACCAGACCCATTTGCCCCATTTCGTCCTCCCGGTGGGCGTCAAATCCTGCAGAGATCAAAATCAGTTCAGGTCGGTGCGCCTCCAGTCTGGGCATCCACTGCGCACGGACAATTTCGCGAACGGTCGCGCCAGTTGTGTAGGCAGGCACCGGCACGTTCACCATATTATCGGCCGTATCCTCGACACCTGTGTTTGGAAACAAAGGATGCTGAAAAAAACTACACATCAGTACACCTGGCACATGTGCAAACATGGCTTGCGTCCCATTGCCATGGTGCACATCAAAATCAATAATGGCCAGTCGCTTTACGCCATACGTCGCCATGGCGTGTGCGGCAGCCACAGCGACGTTATTGAAAAAACAGAACCCCATCGCCTGATCCGGCATGGCGTGATGGCCAGGCGGCCTGACACTGCAGAAGGCCGTATGCGCCTGGTCCTGCATCACGGCATCCACTGCGGCCACTACGGCACCTGCAGCATGCAAGGCAGCCTCAAGCGTATGCGGATTCATCAGCGTATCCGGGTCAATCGCGTGATACCCCGTCTGTGGCGATATCGCGTCGAGCTGCGCAAGATATTCGGCTGTGTGCACGCGCAGCAAGGCTTCACGCGTCACGGGCGTGACGTGGTCAATCGCATGCACATACGAGGCCATTCCGCTCGATAGCATCTGGTCTGAAATCGCGTCCAGTCTGTCCGGGCACTCAGGGTGCCAGTCGCCCATTTCGTGCAAACGACATGAGGGATGAGTAATATAGAGAGTCTCCATAAGGAAGATTAT
>CANCOC010000037.1 GCA_947379755.1 Alcaligenaceae bacterium
CAGATGCTGGAGAATCTGCTGCACACGGTCGTGATCAAGCTGGATCTGTGGAGCAATCGTGTCATCTGCCACCTGAGGATCAGCATCATGCACCCAGATCGAAGGGGTATCGAGCAACTGGCGCAGTGACTCATCACCCTGCGCCTCGATTGCCACCGTGGAGACAACAGCCACACCAAGCTCAGCAGAAAGCGCCGAAACATCCACATGGATTCCGCGGGCACGCGCCTCGTCAGACATGTTGAGCGCGACAACAAAGGGCATATTGAGTCGTTGCACGGCCAGGACCAGTCGCAAGCTCCGGCGCAAATTAGTCGCATCCACGACACAAACAACCAGGTCAGGACGTTTTTCACCCTTAGCACGACCAGCCAGTACATCGCAGGTCACACGCTCATCCAGTGAACGGGGGTACAGACTGTAGGTACCTGGCAAATCCAGAATTCGCAGGGTTTTGCCGGTCGGTGTAGTTAAACGCCCTTCTTTGCGCTCTACAGTGACGCCAGCATAATTTGCAACCTTTTGGCGGCTGCCAGTCAGACGGTTAAAGAGCGCCGTTTTGCCGCAGTTGGGATTGCCCACTAGTGCGATCAGTGGTCCGGTGGCATGGAAATAGACACGCGACTCACTCATGATCTGGCTCTGAAGAAATATCAATACAGGCAGCTTCAGCCGCACGCAATGCGAAGGTAGACATGCCAATACGAACCACCAGTGGATCTGCTCCCGGCATTGCACGCCTGAGCAAAACAATCTGCTCGCCCGGCATAAAACCCAACTCATTGAGTTGTCGCTCGCAATCTGGCATGTCGGCACTATGCCGAACGGCGACGATGCGATAGGGATGTCCGATACGGGCTTGAGGGAGCTGTTCCATGGCGAGGAGTCTAAATGATGCAAAAACTCAAACGATAACGATTCTTATTCTACTCGAAATCACACGAAATCATGACTAATTTCAAAGACTTCCGGCCTGACGTCCTGGCCGTGGGCGTGACACCTCAGCTTGGTCACAGTACCTAAGAATAATAACCATACAAAAATTAAGTCTTTATGCTTAGACCTAAAGGATATACGCCATAGCGTCTACACTAGTTGCTTGGAAGTTGCTTGGACAGCCAGTGATGCTTGTCTCTTGTGGTTCGAATAGTTAAAAATAAAATAACCTAAGGTGTACTTTAGATGCAGCAAGAACACTTAGACGACCACCCCGATGCAAGCATGGCCCAGGCACTAGAACAGGCACGGACCGACCTCGCACTGACGCAACGCGAAACGATCCAGGCGATATTCAAAACGATGGAATCGCGTGACGCCTATACCGCAGGCCATCAAAAACAGGTCGCTCTGATTGCTGCAGCGATTGCAGAAGAACTCGGACTGTCTGCAGACGATATTCAATCCATCTATCTGGCAGGCCTGGTCCACGATATTGGCAAAATAGCCATCCCATCAGAGATCCTGACAAAACCTTCTCGCCTGACGCATATCGAAATGCAACTTGTTCAACAGCATGCACAAATCGGCTATGAGATTCTTAAAGACGTTCCGTTCCCCTGGCCAATCGCCGAGATGGTCCACCAGCACCATGAACGGATGGACGGAAGCGGATATCCTCAAAAACTATCCGGTGATGAAATTTGCATCGGCGCAAGGATTCTGGCTGTGGCGGACACAATCGAATCCATGGCATTTCATCGCCCGTATCGTGTCGCATTGGGATTAAAAGCGGCAATGGATGTGATTCGCGCCTGTGCGGGCAAGGAACTCGATCAGTCCGTCGCTCAGGCAACCTTACGTGTGATGGGTGAATTGCAGACACTGGACAAACTGCTGGAAAGGAAATTCTAAGGCACCTGGCTAACAGGCAGCAAAAGGATCTTTAACAATCATCCAGGCAGCGTCACTGACTCAATTCAGCTTGCGCAACTTGGGAGGATTCGATACAAAGGGCTTGACACCAAGTGCCTCATTAATCTCATTGGGATAAATCAGCTTGCCGCGTGTAATCACCGCAGCAACCTTGCGGATATCCTCAATATTCTTGGTTGGATCACCATCAATTAAAATCATATCCGCCATCTTGCCAATCGAAATACTTCCACGCTCACTGAGTGTGTTGGTGTACTTTGCGCCATTGAGTGTTGCAACCTGAATTGCCTGGGCCGGAGTCAATCCGGCCTTGACATACAAAGCCAGCTCACTATGCAGGCTAAAGCCTGCCAGCGCGTCCGTCCCCGCTACGATTGGCACACCAGCGCGATACAGTCGCCCAACGAAATCAATCATTTTTTTATAGGATGCCTCATAGCGTTTAGCTGTTTTGTCATCTGGGATTTTCATCGTCGAGGTTTTAAAACTTCGCTTGATGTCAGGCGGCATAAAGTTGGCAATCGTCTTGTACGGATCTGCAACTTCGCCGTCACGCTGCTTAATAAAATCAAAGGTAGTCAGCGTTGGATCGACAACGATATTATTTCTTTTTAACTTGTCGATGAACTCAAGAACTTCAGGTGAGTTCAGATCAAGATCGCCCGCTTTTTCGGCGGGTAAATAAAATCGTTCGAGTGTTCGGGTATCTGTCGTATCGGTAGACATGAAATTCAAAAACAGCTGGTTGATGTGATGCAGCTCATCAAACCCGACATCCACCGCATCATCTGCGCGCATAAAAGCCGGGACATGTCCGCTGATTTTCAGTCCTCTTTTGTGCGCATACGAAATGGTCTCAGGCATCAACTCGCGTGGAAATGAGTTGTAAATTTTAAGTTGCGCATACCCTCGCATTGCATACCAGTCGATCGCATGTTTTGTATCATTCAAATCGCTGATCAAAATCCCGTCATGAGCGGAATATGCGCTTTCCCCATCCACAAAACCTGCAGGAATCAGACGTGGAGACAACAGCCGCCCCTCGGCAATCTCATCAATCATCAACTGCAATTCGGAGTTTGAGTTACCAAGATCCCTGACAGAAGTCACCCCGGCAGTGAGATGATATGAAGCAGACCAGCGGTTAACGTGTGTATGCATGTCATACAGACCAGGCAGCATCACACGGCCCGCAGCGTCCAGCTCACTGTCGACCGGCGTCAGATTGACTCCGGCAGGAAATATGGCAGTTATTCGTCCCCTCAGCACATACACATCGGAAGGGGCGGAAAGCAAAGCGGTTTCTGAGTTGAAGATGCGTGCATTGCGAATAGCGGTCAAACCCGGCATCGGATGCTGTAATTGCTGTGCCCGATGCTCAAGGATTTTGGCAGAAGCCTCTTCCTGACTCTTTTTCAGCTCAGCCAGATTCGACTGCCACCCTTCCTTGATCACGGCATAGTTGCCAGGGAGAATCGCAGCAAAAAGATGATTTTCAGCATCGGTCGTTGCCCAGAAAAACTGTGGGCTCAAACCGACGCCGGTTTGCATGACTAACTGAACAACCTGTTTTTCATCATCATGCGTCACTACCGCCTCACCCAGCCTATGCTGAACAAGCGTGCCTTCGGGCAGCAAACGCAGCGTGCCGTTCCTTGAGCCATACAGCGCAGTGATCATCAATGAATTGATTTCCCACGAGGAGTCAAGCGGCAAATAAAAAGCAGGACCTTTCAGGCGCTTGCTTCCGCGCTCGGATTTTGACGTCCACTCGGCCAGCCCCCCCTTACGCGTGAAACGTTCATCGACCGCTCCACCCATTTCGGAGGTGCCGGTGACACGGTATTCAAGCATGGTCTGATCCGGACCGATCCTGATAAATTCATCAAGCGTTGGACCACGCCCATTTTCCTTGAAATCAAAATGTACTTTGAGCGTATCGGGGCTCGGTCGTTCAACAATTTGCTCACCTGCAACGGTACCGTTATCCAGCAAAATTGTGTAGCGGATTGTTTTTATAGCCTGACCGTGCGCAGTGGCCAGCAGACCAACACACAAGAGAACCGCAACGAAGAACTTGAGCATACGTGAGACGATGAACACTTCCAAGTGAAACAACAGGCCGGTTTCAAGTGCCGCCTTGAACGGTAAGTGGTTGAGTCAACCACGAATACGTAACGTTGCTATTATACAAACATACATTCCAGGTATTTTGTGATGACAAACCAAACACGGACACCAGCGGCGACTTTCATGAAGTTCGGGTAACGCGTCCTTGGCATTCAACCCTCAGATACTGCGGGCGACCGACTCGCCCGCGTGCCGGACATTACCGGGCAACCGCTCAGAGCACATATAGGAAATATGGCATGGATCTTTCCCAGCTCACCGAAGCCCTCAGGCACGATGCAACCTGGATCGTGTTTCTGAATGTTCTGCTTCAGCAAGCAGGCTTGCCGGTACCTGCCGTACCAACACTGCTGCTTGCGGGCAGTCTGTCCGCCAGTCCCAGTCAGCTCCTGCTCGTCTGGATAGCAGCCATCGCTGCATCGGTTGCTGCAGACTGGGTCTGGTATCGCGCGGGACGCCGCTTTGGGTACCGGGTCTTATCAGGCCTGTGCAAGATCTCCATTAATCCCGGCTCATGTGTGGGTCAGGCCGAGGCCCGGTTCAGACGCTGGGGACTCACTTCACTTGTGGTTGCAAAACTCATTCCTGGTTTTTCGACAGTTGCCCCCCCCATCGCAGGAGCTTTGCGTATAGGGCTCACAGGATTTCTGCTGGCGTCAGCTATCGGAGCTGCCTTATGGTCGGGACTGGGGCTGGTGATCGGATGGATGCTGCGTAGCGAAGTTCAGGCTGCAATTGTTTTCTTGAACTTGCACACGACCAGCATGCTGTATCTGATCGTGGCGGGATGCATCTTATGGATCGGCTGGAAACTTCTACAAAAATACAGATTTCGGAAATTGTCCGCTCTGCTCCATATTACGATCGATGAATTGCTTGAGTTACTCGGCCAGCAAAGTCCCCCTATGCTGCTGGATCTGCGGGGACAGGGTCTGGCGGCTCAGACACAGGCTATTCCTGGCGCAACAGTGGCCGACTATGAGGGGCTGCTTGAGGTCGTGAATGCCTGGCCCAGAGAGCACCCAATCGTCACGCTCTGTGCATGCCCTGAAGACGCAACAGCCATACAAGCCGCCCAGAAGCTCCTGAAAGCAGGATTTACTTCCGTCCGCCCACTCAAGGGCGGCTACCAGGCATGGGCAGATGCCACGCGTCACAAAGACTCCTGACGTCATCTGGCCCGCTGCTAGGGTATAATTTATGCGTTCATTGGGGAGTAGCCTCTCTTCTACCGAAGAGGCTCATGTCAACATACTTGGTTCTCAAAACCATGGCATGAGCAGTTTAATTTCCTGGCAAGACCTTTGATTACATTGCCTCTCGTTTGGCCGGGAGAGCGTTGTAGTCATTCGTCTAATTACCGGCCTTGGAATAATAAATGGAAGCCCTACTCATCTCGACTGGCGTTGTTGCACTTGCAGAAATCGGCGACAAAACCCAGCTTCTAGCGTTCATTCTTGCTGCGCGCTTCAAAAAACCTGTCCCAATTATTTTTGGCATACTCTGTGCCACGCTCGTCAATCATGGCTTAGCTGGTGCCCTGGGCGCCTGGATCACCTCTGCGGTCAGTCCGGAGATCATGCGCTGGGTCCTGGGCGCATCCTTTATCGGCATGGCCATCTGGACCATGATCCCGGACAAGATTGAGGAGGAAGAAACACAAATTGCAAAGAAACTCGGTGTGTTTGGTGCAACCCTCATCACATTCTTTCTCGCAGAAATGGGTGATAAAACCCAGATCGCCACAGTTGCGATGGCCGCTCACTACCCCAACCCACTCATGGTCGTGGCCGGAACCACCCTTGGCATGCTGATTGCCGATGTTCCAGCAGTGTTTATCGGCGACAAACTGGCGAACAAGATTCCGATGAAACTGGTACATACGATTGCAGCCTGCATCTTTGCTGCCATGGGTGTCGCAACACTGCTGGGTGCAGGAAAAAGCCTGGGGTTTTAAACGAACTGGTAAATCCACCAGCTCAGGACGCCCAACAAAAGCAAGCCCCCAACGATTTTCCCATCCTTTTTAATGAGATCGGGTCCCGGACCACTGGTTCGGCCCGTGATCATTGGCATGGCCTGGTTTTTCCAGCGCAACAGACTCAGCATTGCAATCAGTACCAGATGTGCAATCACGAGAAACAAATAGAATTCTCCAACAGCCTCATGAATGTGTTGCAGCCATTTGCCACCCCATTCGTTATAGGTCGCATAGCCTGTCAGCGTGATCGGAATAACGGTCAGCAGCAACGCCGCAACCGCAAGCGCCATCAAAATATTTTGCCCCTGCTGCCACTTGATATCTGACAACGACTTGAGCGTCCGAAACGATTTCAGCCAGCCAAACGTACCGGAAAGCTTGCGCGCGAGTACCCCGAGTCTCGCATGCCTGGGCCCAATCAGTCCCCATACCAGCCGAAAACCAAGCAAACCCGCCATCGTATAACCTAACGTCACATGTAGCAGGCGAAAGCTTTCACCGTCAGCCGTGACGTACGCCCCGACAAAACAGAATGCAAAAAGCCAATGAAACATTCGAGTCGGAATGTCGACGACTTTGCGCGTGGATCGGGCAAGCTGCGTCTTGTTTGCTGATGGCGCTTGTTGCGCAATTGTCGCAGCCGATGTCGTCACCGTTGAGGGAGGGATAGAAATGTTCATGTTCGTTCCAGTCATTGAGGAATTCGGATATTGCGTTCGCGATAATCGCCCTGCTCTGCCTGTGTGTGACAGGCGGCACAATTCGAGGCACTCTTGATGGAGGGACGCACCCAGACGTCAGTACCGATCTCACGATGCTTTCGTACAAACCAGCTTGACGCTGTCACACGATCTTCAGCCGGCGCCTCTTTCACGCGTTTGTAGGTTCCGGCATTTACTTGCAACCAGCCACCAATCTCCCTGATCGTATCGGCGTCTATCGATGCATCCGTCCCATAATGCGTCTCCAGTCCTTTCATCAGATGTGCCCACGACTGCGCGGGCAGCATTCCAGGCGGATAGGCAAGGTGACAGGCTGCACATTCCGTCTGATAAGACTTCAACATCGTTACTGGCCCAAACTTTTTGTTGTCTGCCTGCGCGTCTGGCATCCCAAGCATCAATGCAGTCATGGCGCCCCAGACAAAGAAAGCTCCTGCTTTCCAGGTGGAATGCGAACGGCGCGAGCGCAACATATTGATTCCCGCATGTAAAGACATCATCTTCTCCAAAAGGCGCCTCAAAGCTTCAGGCTGAGCAAATACGCCAGCACATCGGCTTTTTCGGCTGCCTGACATTCCCGCTCAAGCACGTCCTTGCAATTACGTCGAAACCATTTGTCGATCTTGGCGGCATCAGTAAAGGCCTGCGGATTGGCGGCAGGCGCAAGGGGCTTGATTAACTTGCTGGTTGAGGCATGCTTGCCCTCGGTCACGGGCGGCGTCCCGTGGCAGGATGCACAGCTCCATTTGCCACCATGAGGATGATTAAAAAACAGATCCCCCTTCTGCGCGTTACCTGGCTGGCCGGCCTGATCCGACCAGTGCTCAAGCTGTGCCTGGGGTGTAGTGTCACCGGCATAGGCTGGGGCGATGACGCACATCATCATTAGCAGTAATATTGTTTTCAGATTCATAACGGTTTCTTGTGTCTCATTGAACGGTGAGCTGATGGAATCATTCTGACAAACACAAGCTGTATAAAGTCTGAACCATCCGTTCATCTCTTGTTCATCATCAATCGGGCACCATGATGGATGCATGCACCATTCGTTGCAGCACACTGCAATCAAAGGAGATGGTTTTGGGCGCTCACCGCTTTCAGGTTGCTCTCGGTGTATTGCTGGCTTGTTTGCTACTGTCAGGCCCTGCGCCCGTGCACGCCGATAGCAATCGTGATCATGACCAGGCACGCCAGGCACTGGAATCCGGGCAAATTCTGCCTTTACGCGCCATCCTGGATCGCATCGAACCAGCGTTTCCTGGGCAAATTCTTGAAGTAGAACTTGAGCGCAAACACGGTGCCTTTCACTACGAAATCAAAGTATTACAAGCAGATGGCTTGATCATCAAAATCAAAGTTGATGCGAAAGACGGGAATGTTCTCGCAACAAAGAAAGAATCGAAAAATTGATGCCGCACAATAACTGTGGCACGCACCCTCCAGCAAAAGGCGAACGATGCGCATTCTCCTGGTAGAAGACGAACCCACCCTATCGCAACAATTGATTCAGGCATTAAGAGAGTCTGGTTATTCGGTTGACCACACAGATAACGGTCGCGATGCGCAGCATCTGGCTTTAGGAGAGTCATTTGATGCAATCATTCTTGACTTGGGCTTACCCTTGATAGATGGCTTAACCGTACTCAAAAATTTGCGTGCTCAAGGCCGCAAGATGCCTGTACTGATACTCACCGCACGCGACGGGTGGCACGAAAAAGTCGCGGGAATTGATGCCGGAGCGGATGACTATCTCAGCAAACCCTTTCACATGGAAGAACTGCTCGCCCGTCTGCGTGCACTGATTCGGCGTGCGACGGGTCATGCCTCGTCCGAACTCGATTGCGGAACGGTCAGGCTCGACACGAAAAGTGGTCGTGTCACCGTTGATGCGCAGCCCGTGACCCTGACAGCACACGAATTAAAAGTCCTGTCTTATCTGATGCACCATCAAAATGAAATTGTCTCGCGTACCGAACTGACCGAACACATTTATGAGCAGGATTTCGATCGAGACTCCAACACAATCGAGGTTTTCATTGGTCGTTTGCGCAAAAAAATTCCTCCTGAACTCATCGAAACTGTCCGCGGTCTGGGCTATCGCCTGAACAATACAAATTAAAGATGCTCACAGCCTTCAAACAAAAGCGTCCATGGCGACTCCAGCTCAATGCGCTGAGGCGTTCACTGCGCGTGCGCCTCATGCTTGGCACACTGATATGGATCGGCTTTGCCCTCATCGCGACAGGTTTTATGCTGACCAGTTTTTTTAAGGAACATGCCACGCGACAGTTTCAGGCGATGCTTGAGGTCCACCTGAACCAGCTCAGTGCAAGTTTTGAAGTCAACGATCAGGGACAGCCATTTATATCGTCATCCTTAAGTGATCCACGCTTTACTCAACCACTGTCCGGTTTGTACTGGCAGGTCAGCGATCAACAATACGTTGCAGTACTGAGATCCCGATCACTGTGGGATGATGCATTGACATTACCGCACGATATGCAAGCAGATGGACACACCCATACTCTGACCACTACGGCATTGCATGGCAGTTCACTGCGTGCGGTTGAACGTCGGGTTAAAGTCCCAGACCATCCTGACCAGGCATGGTATCTGGTCGTAGCCGCAAACGCCAACGACCTGGAGCACGCTATCGGCGACTGGGTGCGTATGCTGTCAATTTTTTTGACTGTTTTATTTATCTCGCTCTCTGCTGCCGCGATCGCACAAGTGCGTGTGGGTCTTGCCCCCCTGCGCAGCCTGCAGTCCGCACTGCACCGTTTGCGCGGCGGATCACTCGAAAGACTTGAGGGCCAATATCCACAAGAAATAGAACCTTTAATTGATGATTTCAACAGCGTACTGGATCATAGCGTTCAGGTTGTGACCCGGGCACGCGCGCAGACTGGAGATCTGGCCCATGCCATTAAAACCCCACTCACCATTCTTGCCAATGCAGCAGCTCGCGACATTCATTTACCTGGACCAACCGGAGACCTTGCAAGACTTGTTGCCGAACAGGCCAACATCCTGCAGCATCAGGTTGCATGGCGACTCAAACATGCGAGAACAGCGGCAACAATCAGCATGCTTCAGATTCGTACGCCGATTGAACCCGTACTTGAACAGCTAGTGCGCGTGATGAAGCGTCTGCATGCAGACCGACAGATTAAGTTTCTGTCAAAGGTATATCCACAGGATTTGATCTTTCGAGGCGAGACGCAGGATCTTCAGGAAATTTTGGGCAACATTCTCGATAACGCCTGCAAATGGGCAAAATCATCTATATCGATTGATGTATCGACAGATCACCAGACAATCAGGATAGTGATCGATGATGATGGACCAGGCTTGAGAGCCGGGCAGCACGACGAGGTCATGAAGCGTGGAGTGAGAGCAGATGAACAAGTTCCTGGATCAGGACTGGGACTATCCATCGCAAAGGATTTGATTGATATGTATGGTGGCGAACTGATACTTGAACAATCCCCCGCCGGAGGACTGAGGGTTGAACTACGATTCTGAAAATCGTAGTTGATATTTCTCAAATGATTCTGACAATCATGATGCAAAGCTGTAAAAAATACTTATACTGAATGCTCAATCTTAAAGAGGTGAAGCATGAAAATTCTTGTTGCGACAGATGGTTCAAAATATGCACTTCATGCAGTCAAACATGCAATCGACCTGGTAAAAACATCGAATGCGAAAGCAAATTCGGTGACGTTGATCAGTGTGCACGATGACTTGGGCTTGCGGCATGCTAAAGCGTTTGTGGGTGCGTCTGCCGTTGCGGATTACTTACGTGAACTCAGCGAAAAAGAGCTCAAGCCTGCGATGAAAGCACTCGTGACCTCTGGCATCAAACATGACATGGTCATCAAGACAGGTAATGTTGCACAGGAAATCGTAGATTTCGCGAATAAGGGTAAATTCGACATGATTGTCCTGGGTTCCAAGGGACGTGGTGGGCTGGTTGACCTGCTGATTGGTTCTGTTGCTCAGCGGGTACTTGCCACGGCTAAACAGCCCGTTGTTCTCGTAAAGTAAATGAGTATGGCTCATACAGCCATTACCGTCTCCCCTCTTGCGAGAGGGGAGGACTTGAGTCGGGACCTGAACCTCCGATCCTGAGGAGGTTCGAAAATGTCAGCCACACCATATCAAGCGCGCCATCTGACTCAAGAGCAAGCACGCCAGCGGCTTGCAGAAAACGGACCGAATGAACTTCCCCGTTCAGCGCCTAAAAATGTACTGCATTTGTTGGGCAACATCGTCACCGAACCCATTTTTTTACTGCTAATTAGCTGCGGCGCGATTTATATGCTGCTAGGCGATCTGCACGAAGCCCTGATGTTGCTTGGTTTCGTTTTTGTTGTGATGACAATTACCTTTGTCCAGCAGCGTCGAACTGAACGATCTCTTGAAGCCTTACGCGACATCTCGAGTCCGCGTGCACTGGTGGTGCGTGGTGAAAAAATTTGTCGGATTGCCGGACGCGAGCTTGTCTACGGCGATCTCGTCCTGCTTTCTGAGGGTGACCGCGTCCCGGCAGATCTCTGTTTAATTGACTCTTCAAACCTGATGATCGATGAGTCGATGCTGACAGGCGAGTCGATGCCTGTTACCAAGCACGTCAGGGAGATTCGTTCTGACATCTCAATGGATCACACTGTACGCGTAGCGGATGCCTACTCGGGCACCTTGGTCACACAAGGAACCGCGCAAGGATATGTGGTCGCCACAGGTGAGCACAGTGCCCTGGGGAAAATTGGAAAATCCTTATCAGAGATCGGTAATGAAGATACCCCTATCCAAAAAGAAACCGGCCAGATCGTCAAAAAAATCGCAATCATCGGCATGATTCTGGCGGCAGGGCTTGCTGTCGCGTACGGGATCATGCGTGGTGACTGGCTCAATGGACTGCTGGTTGGCTTGACGCTGGCCATGGCCATTTTGCCCGAGGAGCTTCCGGTCGTGCTCACGCTGTTTCTGGGACTCAGTGCCTGGAGACTCTCGCGCGAGCACGTGCTGACCAGAAGCATCCCTGCAATTGAATTGCTGGGAGCGACCACACTGTTGTGCGTCGATAAAACCGGAACACTCACCGCCAATCAGATGGTAGTGCGTCAACTCTGGTCAGATACAGATCACCATGACCTTGCCAGACACGCGAAGGATCCGTTACCAGAGGGATTGCATGCATTACTTGAATACGCAATCCTGGCCAGCCATCGGCAAGCTTTTGATCCAATGGAGTCTGCAATTATCCGTGCAGGCCAGCAACTTCTGACCGGCACCGAGCATTTGCACAACGACTGGGAGCTGATCCGTGACTATCCACTGTCACGAGAGCTACTGGCAATGTCCCGTGTATGGCAGTCTTCGGGAATGCAGGCACGGATGATCGCGGCGAAGGGTTCTCCTGAATCAATCATCGATCTTTGTCATCTTGATGCGACGCACACGCACCGCATCAACGAACAGATCAACGCCATGGCAAACCAGGGTCTGCGTGTCATTGGTGTCGCCCAAGTTAAATTCGAGGAAAAAGAGCTACCCACCTTGCAGCATGACTTTGCATTTGAGTTTCTCGGACTCCTGGCACTGGAGGATCCCGTTCGTCACGATGTCCCCCAGGCAATTGCTGAATGTCACGTCGCAGGCATACGCGTAGTGATGATTACAGGTGATCATCCATCAACAGCTAGCTCCATCGCAAAGCAAGCAGGCATCCTCAATCCAGAGGATATCCTGAGCGGAACAGAGCTCGATGCCCTCAGTGAGCAAAAGCTGAGTGCTCGACTGAGACAGACCAATGTGTTTTGTCGCGTCAGACCAGAACAAAAACTCAGACTGGTACAAGCCTTCAGGGCTCAGGGAGAAATCGTCGCCATGACAGGCGATGGCGTCAATGATGCACCGGCTCTCAAAGCTGCACATATCGGGGTCGCAATGGGAGCACGCGGGACAGATGTCGCGCGCGAAGCAGCAGCGCTCGTATTGCTGGATGACAAATTCTCCTCACTGCTCACGGCAATCAAGCAGGGCAGGCGTGTATTCGCCAATTTGCGCAAGGCCATCATTTTTATTGTTGCGGTGCATATCCCCGTCATTGGCCTATCGCTTTTACCCGTCGTATTCGGCTGGCCCATATTGCTGATGCCGGTTCATATTCTTTTTCTTCAGCTTGTGATTGATCCCGCCTGCTCTGTCGTTTTTGAGGCGGAGCCTCTTGAGCCTCGTGCGATGCAGACAAAACCACGTAATCCACTTGATCGGCTTTTTGAAAAAAAAATCCTCCTGCATGGATTGTTTCAGGGGATCGGATTACTGATCCTGCTTGCCGGTCTTTATCTCTGGTCTCGGTCACAGGCAAATAGCGAGGGTGTTTCGAGGGCCATGTTATTTAGCACGCTCGTCTTGTCGAGTCTGGGTCTGATTTATTCAAATCGCTCCTGGTACCGAACCAGGTCCGTCGTACGTCCGGCATCCAATCAATACTCCCACTGGATGTCAATGGTCACTATTTTTCTTTTGGGACTCATTCTTGGAGTTCCATCCATCTCGCGCCTGTTCGCATTTGATGGCCTCTCCACACTCCAGATCCTGGGATGTATTACGATTGCAGCTATTGCATTTATCTGGTTTGAAGGTCTAAAGCGCCTCAAGCCTGTTTAAATGATGCCATGAGGCTTTTTTAATTTATACAAAGGAACTGAGATGATTGAATTCACCCAGTTGGGGCTTGATCACAAATTTTCAAATATATTTACACTCAACGGTATCTGGTTCTTGCTCAAGAGTCTGTTTTGCCTGCCTGGTAATCTGATCATCGACTTCATGGCATCCAGGTCGAGCCTCACCTCCTTTATTCAATGGTCCTCGGACCCAGAAACCATGTTTAATGGCTGGGCTGCAGCATGCGTCTCATTTGTCGTCTGGGTATTAATCGCAGCCCTGATTTCAGGCGTCAATAAATAACACAACTTTTTACCCGGAAGACTCCGTCATGTCCTTGCCCTCCTCCACGCTGACCAGCCTGCCAGAACAGATCCCTCTCGCGCACGAAAGACCATTTGAGGCGATACGGTTCTGTAGCCCTATCCCTGGTCTGCGGCTGATCATCACCGCAGCCGTTCACGGCAACGAGACCTGCGGCACGTTTGCGATTAAGAGGCTGGTCGGCGAGATTGAGTCTGGTCAGATCAAACTGCTGTCTGGTGCACTGACGCTCGTGCCTGTGACCAATCCAAAGGCATACCGTCTGGAGCGCCGTCCAGGAGACCGGAATCTGAACCGCCGGCTCATGCCAACCTCCGACCCACAAGAGTACGAAGATTACGTCGCCAACTGGCTTTGCCCACTGCTGGCCGAACACGATGGTTTGATTGATCTGCATTCCTTTCAAAGTGGCGACAAGGCTTTTGCACTGTTCGGACCCAAAAACAATCAGAATGCACTGGAGCCTTTTACGCATGCTGAAATTGAAGAGTCTCTGGTGCAGCGACTGGGCTGTCAGCGCTTTGTCTACGGCTGGCTTGAAACCTATGCCAAAGGCATCCGACGCCGTGCCGATCAAGTTCAGGCAGGTCGATTTCATGCCAGTGACGTTGATGTGGATATCAACTATGGCATCGGCACGACAGATTACATCCGCACAACAGGCGGTTGGGCCATCACACTTGAGTGTGGCCAGCACGACGATATCGGTGCACGCGAAGTTGCCTATCAGGCCATCATCAATGCGCTCATTCATTTGGATATGATTGAAGGTGTCAAACCCTTACCTGCACAACATCCTCAGGTCCTCGGACTGTATGACGTATTTGACCGCTTTCATCCGCAAGATCAGTTTGCCAAACCGTGGAAAAGCTTTGATGCGATTGCCAAAGGCGAGTCAATCGGCACCCGCGCAGATGGTGCTGCGATCATTGCAGAGCAAGATTGCCTGATCGTATTCCCAAACATGAATTCACAACCAGGGCAGGAATGGTTTTATCTCGCACGCGCTGGAGGACGCCTCGGATACTGATGGCAGACCTTGCAATCCATCAGACAAACTTACCCGTCAACCCGCCATCTACGACGATTTCTGTGCCTGTGATGTAAGAGGCATCATCTGAGGCCAGAAACGTCGCCACCGAGGCGATTTCCCACGCAGTACCCATTCTGCCAATAGGCACCTGACGATCACGCGCAGCACGCGCCTTGTCCAAATCGGCGTCAGGATCAAACACCTTAGCCACATTTTTATGAATCCTTGGCGTATCAATCAATCCAGGCACGATGGTATTGGCTCGGATACCGTCTGATGCATATTGTTGCGCCATCATACGAATAAAGTGGATCACAGCAGCCTTAGTGACACTATAAGCAAGATGCGGATATCCCAGATAACGCATGCCCGCCACAGAGGACACCCCGATTATCGAGCCACTGCCCTGTTTAACCATCAGCGGAATAATCAGCTTGGAGGCGATCAGCAAACTTTCAACGTTCACTTTCTGAATCCGGTCCCAATCCTCAAGGCTGGTCTCCTGCGGACCACCGACCTTCCCGATCCCGGCATTGATTTGCAGAATATCTATGCGGCCATAATCAGATATGACGGCATCTATCGCACGCTGCATTTGTCCGAAATCAGAAACGTCAGCCTGATAGGCTGTCGCGCGCCCGCCCTCCTGTTCAATTTCCTGAACAACCTCAAGCGCGGCATCCATATGAAAATCAAGCGCAGCGACCATTGCGCCAGCGCGTGCCATGGCGATGCTGCAGGCCTTACCAATACTGACCCCTGGAGCGCTGGTCCCTGCGCCCAGTATGAGTGCGACCCGCCCTGAAAGTCGCTGATCTGCAGTGATCCTGACTGATGACTGATTCTGGGAGGTCATGCTGCGTTCCCAAGGCCGACAGTCATCCCACCACACACATAGAGCACTTGTCCTGTAACAAAACCTGTGCGATCGTCCATCAAGTAGGACACGGCGTGTGCAATATCGTGCGGCTGTCCCATGCGTTTAACTGGAATTGCCTCAATGATCTGTTTTGTCTTTGGAGCACCCGGGGGATTGCCGGAAGTAAACAACTCGGTCTCTATCGGGCCAGGGCCAATAGCATTTGATGTAATACCAAAAGGCGCATATTCAAGCGCCCATGTTCGTGTCATGCCAAGCAACCCAGCCTTTGTTGCTGCGTAAACCGTGCGGTCCTGCTTGCCCAGCGCCGCACGGCTTGAAATATTCACAATTCTGCCAAAACCGGCAGACCGCATACCCGGCACGAGAGCCTGTGCAATCAGCATGGGTGCACGTAGATTCAACGCGCAGACGGCCTCAAAATCATCAAGCGTCGCCTCTTCAAGAGATGCGGGACGAATAAACCCTGCATTATTTACCACCCTCAGCACCTGATGGGTCTCTGTAATTTTTTTCATGATTAACTGTGTTGCCGCAGCATCCGTCAGATCAACCTGCTGCAGGGTTTCACCAGGCAATAATCCTGCAGGCTCCATCTTATCCAGATTGATGACAGCATAGCCATCCTCAAGACAGCGATGCACAATCGCCCGACCAATCCCCCGACTGCCACCGGTCACCAACACAATACGTTGAGTCATGAAATCGCTTTCCTTATATTTTTTAAAAATTACTGGAGCTGTTCTCTGATTGCGGTTTTTAAAACTTTGCCGACAGAAGATCGTGGAAGCTGTTCAAAAAAATGAATTTTTTTAGGTGCATGAACCGAGCCAAGCAACGCTTTGACGTGGGCAATCAGGATGTCCGGTTCACACAACATACCGACCTGTAATTGCACAGCAGCATGAACGGCTTCCCCCCATTTTTCATCTGGAACGCCAAACACTGCGCACTCATACACTGAAGGATGTTGCGATAGCGCATTTTCGACATCTGTCGGATAAATATTAAAACCACCTGTAATCACAACGTCCCGGATTCTGTCTTTTAAAAACAGATAACCACGTTCATCGATCAAACCTACATCACCGGTATGCAACCAGCCATCAATGATTGTCTCGGCCGTTTTTTCAGGCAAACGCCAGTACCCATTCATGACCAGATGTCCGCGCACGACGACTTCACCAATCTCGCCTTCTGGCAATATGGCACCATCAGGTGACATGACTGCCATATCGGACAACCAGGTACACCGCCCAACGGAGCCTCTGTTCAACGAGTCATTAAAGGCCTCGGGGCGCATCATGGTGACGATCTGCGGTGCTTCGGTCTGACCATACGTTGTTCCAACAACCGGACCAAAAAAAGTACGTAACTGATCGACTTTTTCTGCTGGCATAGGAGCTCCGCCATAAATCAGATTTCGCAGCCTGGGGAAATCGGAACGAGACACGCCTGGGTAGGCCATCACCATATAAATTAATGTGGGGGGCATAAAACTCATCGTGCCACCCTGCTCACGAAACGCCTGAATCACCGAGGCTGGATCCGTTTTGTCCAGAAACAAAAGCTTACCGCCTTCTGCAAGCAGAGGAAGCAAGTAGGTCGAAGTACCATGCGTGACGGGCGCTGTCACCACAAAGCAATCATCCTTGTTGATCTGCCAGCCACTAACCTGATTGATGATACCTGCAGTCCAGGCACGATACGGCTGCATGACACCCTTGGGCAGACCCGTTGTGCCTCCGGTGAACTTGATGGCCTGCACACCATGCTCGTCCGACTCATTTGCAAACGGAGTGCATCTGGCATATCGGCTCAGTAGTCTGGGCACATCGTTGTCAGCGGAGGCCGTCTCACCATCCAGACGTAACCACGTTGCATCGCCTGCAGTCACTAACTCAGCACCGGCCGCATCTGTGATCAGGATCGAAGGCTCGATGGTGTCCAGGATTCTGGCGATCTCTGGTCTGGTACTGCGTGCATTCAAGGGCACCCAGACTTTACCTGCCGCAAGAACCGCCAGAATCGCGGCGGCATGATCAATCGTATTGGCCGCACAGATGGCGACCCGGCTTTGCATGACGGGATCAATCCCTTGCATGGCCGTAGCCAGCGCATTGACGTGAATCGCAAGCTCACGATAGGTCACACAACGGCCTGTACTTTGTAAAGCAGTGCGTTCCGGATAAAGCTTTGCGGCTCGAAAAAAGAAATCAATTGGATACACGGGAAATTCCTGTCAGTCACTTAGTGGTAGATCAATCAGTCGATCAAGTTCAGCAATATATCAATCAACTTTAATATTTGCCTTAGTCACGACCTTGGCCCAGCGCTCGATTTCTGCCTGTACGAACGTATTGAATTGCGCCTGGGAATTGGGTGACGGTGGCATGACAAAGCCAGCCTGAAAGTAAGCATCTCGAATTTCGGTAGTGTTGAGCGCACGATTAATCTCGGTATTGAGCTTGTCGACCACTGCTTGCGGTGTCCCGACAGGAACCATGACACCGAACCACGACGTTACAAAAAAACCAGGCAAACCGGACTCTGCAATGGTTGGCACCTCAGGCGCAAAGGGCACACGTTCAAGAGTGGTGACACCTAGCACACGTAATTTTCCCGCACGCACCTGCGCAATAGAGGCAGGGAAATTATCAAACATGGAGTCCACCTGTCCGCCCACAAGGTCGGATACGGCAGGACCACTGCCTTTGTAGGGCACATGAAGAATAGTGGTACCTGTTTCGGACTTGAACAGTTCGCAGGACAGATGAATGGATGATCCGCTGCCTGACGAGGCACAGCTTAGTTTATTCGGATTGGCCTTCGCATAGGCAATATATTCCTGAACTGATTTGATAGGAAGATTGGGATTCACAACCAGAATATTTGGCACGGATGCCAGCATCGCAACCTGCGTAAAGTCCTTGACCAGGTCGTAGTTCAGCTTGTTATACAAGGTGCGATTGATTGTGTTGGCAATAGAGCCAACATAAACAGTGTAGCCATCGGGCTTGGCGCGAGCGACTTGTTCTGCGCCGATATTGCTGTTTGCACCTGCTTTATTTTCAACAATAAATGTTTGCTTTATTTGCTCAGTGAGTGCCTTCGCGACCAATCGGGCAACCCGGTCGGTCGCACCACCTGGTGCGTAGCCAACGACCAATGTCACAGGCTTGTCAGGATAGGTATTTGCTTGCGCACTGGCAGTACTGCAAAGTGTAAATAGCAGCAGGCTGCCCAGACTGGCGATCGACATCATTACTCGCATGGTTGTCTCCGTTTGCGATGACTCAAAACTATTTTTATTAGACGTTATAGAGAAATATATCGGCTTTATTTGGTGATATCTGGATTACAACATGCTTTTAAAAAATGAATCGAGATATCTAACTGGTACGAATCAAACGATCGACTTTGCGATTCACGAAACACAAGATATAGCAATCATTGGCACACCCACGCAAACCATAGTGACTGAAAATAACAGCTTAGATTCAAATCATCTGGGCGCAAGATGCTGCAGTCGACGGAACGAAAAAAATTGTAGGATTTACTACTCATGGCGCCTACGACGCAGCAGCACCTTTACTCAGCACATATCTAAATTCGGAATAATTCGTTCACATCCCTGGACACGTCACGCACACTGCTCAGGACACACACCTAACAATCGTAAGACGTGAGGTCTGCTCTGCAGCGCGCACGTGAATACACACAAGGATGATCAATGACAATTCAGGCTATCAACGTTCGTAATCAGTTCAAGGGAACTGTTCATGAAATTATCAGGGGAGATGTTGTTTCAGAGATTGACGTCAAAACGCCATGGGGAATCGTGACTTCTGTCATTACAACGCGTTCAGTTGACAACCTCCAACTAGTCGTTGGCTCTGAGGTCGTCGCACTGATCAAGTCAACTGAAGTTTCGATCGCCAAACTATAGGGACCAGGGCACGTGCCTGCTAACGCAACACGATGCCCGCTTGCTGGACAGCCTGTGCATAAACAGGATATTCAACACTCAGGCTATTTGCCAGTGATGCTGAAGTCCCACCCTCCACGTTGAATCCCATATTTTCAAGCTGTGCCCTGACCTCAGGCGTATCAAGCACGGCCTGAATATCATGGTTAATTTTTTGCACAATCGCCACCGGCGTACCTGTTGGTACAAAATACCCCTGCCAGCTCTCTACAGAAAAACCAGGGATACCAGCCTCAGCCATGGTAGGCACATCAGGTAGCGCCTTCGAGCGCACAGGGGTTGTAACCGCGAGTGCGGTCAGACGCCCTGCACGCACATACTCAGTCACAGCGGCAAGGGTAATAAGTGTTGCATCGGTATGACCCGCAATCACTGCAACTGTCGCAGGGCCACCCCCACCATATGGAATGAAATTCACCTGTGCACCAGTTTGTTGATGGATCAGCTCGTGCGCGATATGCGCGATGCCGCCATTGGTGGGGAGTGCGAGGTTGATGCTATCGGGACGTTTTTTTGCACGGTCCAGATACTGTTCAAATGTTGCCAGTCCTGTCTGGGGATTGACCACCAGGATTTGCGGACTCACCACGGCTTTGATCACCGGAGCGAAAGCTGTCCGTGCATCAAACGAAAGATTCGAGTAGAGAATCGTATTAAGCGTCATCCCCTCACCTTGCTGCAGAATAGTGTAGCCATCAGGGGTTGCTTTTGCAGCACGTGCGGTACCGATCGTACCGCCTGCACCGACTATATTTTCAACGACAACAGGCTGACCCCAGCGAATCGACAGTTTTTCTGAAAGAATTCGCGTGAGCTTATCTGCACTGCCGCCAGCAGCAATAGGAACGATCATTCTGACTGGCTTGTCGGGGAAATATTCTTCCGAACCTGCTACCGCGTGTTGCAAAGCAAATGACGAGGATAGGAAAATCAATCCAGTTGTCAGGCAGTTGAGAAATTGCAGCTTATTCACGTTTAAACCCTTTTGCGTATGTTGTACAAACACTCTACGTAATGAGTCACAACGCGTGAACGAATATGAATGCATAACAATATGCATTCTGCGTTGACAGATGCAACCTGCTTAAGATCCTCCCGATAGAAGGTTATAAGTTATTGGTTGTTTGGAATCAGAACCGCTTCACCTATGATGAACACAGTGCATATCCATCAATAAGGTCGTCATGAATTTCCAACAGCTGCGCTCGGTGCGTGAGGCAATCCGATGCAACTTCAACCTCACGGATGTCGCCGAAGCACTGCATACCTCACAGCCGGGTGTCAGCCGACAGATTCGAGAGCTTGAAGAAGAGCTTGGTTTTGAACTGTTCGTCAGATCAGGCAAGCGCTTGACAGGGCTCACCGTTCCTGGTGCCCATGTATTACCAATTATCGAGGGAATCTTGCTAGGCGCGGCCAATCTCAGGACTGCCGGTCAGGATCTGAACGACAAGCAGGAGGGTGTGCTTTCAATTGCTGCCACCCACTCTCAGGCACGGTATGCATTACCTACGGCAGTGGAGGCGTTCCGGACACAGTATCCGAATGTCAGTCTGCATCTGCATCAGGGCTCACCCAGACAAGTTGCCGAAATGCTCCTGTCAGGCGATGCGGATGTGGGAATCGCAACGGAAGCACTCGACGGCTATGAGGAGCTTGTGGTGATGCCGACATTTCAGTGGACACACGCAGTCATTGTGTCCCCCGGGCATCCCTTGCTTGATGAGCCGTTGAGCGTAGAGCGACTTGCCCAGTTTCCCTTGATTACGTATGACAATGGATTCACGGGACGTACCAAAATCAACCAGGCGTTTGCACAAAAAAATCTGTCTCCCAATATTGTTCTGAGTGCCATGGATGCAGACGTCATCAAGACCTATGTACAACTCGGACTCGGTGTTGGCATTGTTGCCTCCATTGCCTACGACCATGAACGTGATCAGGCATTACGTGCGATTGATGCAGGAAGCGTCTTTGGTCTGAATCAGACAAAAGTTGCTATTTTAAAAAATAACTATCTACGTGGCTATGCGTATGCATTTATTGAAGCGTTTTATCCGCCCCTGAATCGGGATATCGTAGAGCAGGCGCAAATAGACAAAGGCGGATTTCCAACCCAGTTCTGACAAAAGCAAATAACGATAGGATAATTGCTTCGTTGTCCCCCTTGCCTGGCAACGTTACGCTTTGTGAATCTTAAATTCATGACTCTAAAACGTAAAGCAAATGACACACTCGATTCAAGCATCTCCTGCTGCATTGACTTCTCACCGGCGGATATCGCCAAAAGCACTTAAGGCTGCACTGAGTGATGGGGTAGAACTTGCTGTCCTGGACGTGAGGGAAAACGGTCTATTCTCACAGGATCATCTTTTATATGCTTCGAACGCGCCACTCTGGCGTCTTGAGCTCGTCATTGACAGACTCGTTCCACGTCGGGCAACACGTATCGTCATTGTTGATACTGATGAATCACTCGCAGATCAGTCCGCCTCAAAGCTACTTCGTCTGGGCTGGAGTAACACCGAGATACTGGCAGGTGGTACCCAGGGCTGGTCTGAAGCTGGCTTTGAAACATTCAGTGGTACAAATGTGCCAAGCAAAACATTGGGTGAACTCATAGAAGTTCAAAAACATACCCCCTGGATCAATGTTCACGAACTGCATGAACGGGTGAACAGGGGCGACAACCTGGTTGTTGTTGATAGTCGCAGCTCAGAAGAGTTTACTAATTTCAGCCTGCCCTTTGCGCAAAGTGCGCCTGGTGGGGAGATCCTGTTGCGCATCGGTGATATCGCTCCTGATCCGGACACGCTGGTTGTTGTGAATTGTGCCGGGCGTACGCGCAGCATTGTTGGTGCACAGACGCTGATTGATGCGGGCATCCCAAACAAGGTTGTTTCCTTACAGAACGGAACAATGGAGTGGCTGATGGCTGGTCATGCCCTGGCCTACGGTCGCCCTGCTGTCTTGACTGAACCCAGCGCTGGTTCACTCCTCCATGCACAGGCCTTGGCACAGGAGTTAGTACTAAAAGTCGCAATACCATACATAACAAGCGAAACATTGTGGGAATTCGAGAACGCATCCGACGAAAGAACCTTATATAAATTTGATATTCGGACCCGGGAAGAATATCAAACCGGTCATCAGGAGGGCTGGCGCTGGGCACCTGGCGGTCAATTGGTGCAGGCAACGGACGAGTTCCTGGCGACTCGCCGCGCGCGTATTGTGATCGCAGACTGGGATGGTGTGCGCGCACTCACCACTGCAGCATGGCTCGTTCAATTAGGTGGGTATGAAATTTATCTGTATAAACCTGAATCAGGTATTGCATTAGTGGCAGGTGAGGAAACCGTTAAGGTGCAACCACCAAGGCTAGCTACAAAGGGTTTACGACCGACCCAGGCGAATCAACTGATTCAACATCAGGGGGTCACTGTTTTCGATGTGGACAAGCGAAGCAAATATGAAAAATTACACATCCCTGGCGCGTATTTTTCAACACCGCAAAGACTGGTGGAATTCCTCAGTGAAAAAGCTCCGGCTGGAGTCATCATCACGTCATCTGACGGAGTACTCGCCCAGACAGTTGCAAGCGAGCTCGCCTGGATCTCAAAGCGTGAGGTTCGGTACATCCTTGGAGGGACTCGGCAATGGATCAAGGACGGTCTGCCTACGCAAACAGGTTCGGACAATGTGCTCACAGGTGAAGATGATCAGGCCATCAGTCCATATGTACTGCGTGACCTTGAGGCACGCAATACTGGCTTTCGTACGTATCTGGACTGGGAGCTTGGCCTGGTCGAACAACTCGAACGAGACGGTTCACGCGAGATGAAGCTGATTTGATGTGTCGAACGCCTGCTTGATATCTGCGATGAGATCAAGCGGGCTTTCAAGTCCGATATGCAGCCGAACAACCGGATGCGAACCCGTCCAACAACTGTGTTCCTGCAATCGCTCAGGCGCAGCCATCAGAGCCAGGCTCTCGTACCCACCCCATGATGCACCAATCCCGAAAAAAGACAGTGCATCCACAAATGTGTGTGCAGCCTGAACACTTGCATGACTGAATTCAAACGAAATCAATCCACTCGCACCTGAAAAATCTCGCTTCCATAACCTGTGCCCTGGATCTGACTCCAATGCAGGATAAAAAACCCTGGATACGCCTGAATGCTGCGCAAGATAGCGAGCGACTTCCAGCGCGTTGACCTGATGCTGACGCAACCTGACACTTAACGTGCGCAGACCTCGCAGCGCGAGATACGCATCGTCCGCACCCACAGTCAGACCGAGCGCCTCATAGGTCGGTGCAATCAAGGCAAACAGTTCGGGCGTATCAACAGTAACGATCCCTTGCATCAGATCTGAATGTCCACCAATGTATTTGGTTGAAGCCTGAATGGAAATATTCGCCCCAAGAGTCAGTGGCTTATAAAAAAATCCACCACTCCAGGTGTTATCTGTCGCAACCAGTACGCCACGTGCTCTTGCAAGCGCAGCAAGCTCAGGCAAATCGAGCACCTCATACAACAACGAACTCGGCGACTCGACATACAGTAATCGTGTATTGGGTTTGAATTTCTGACTCAGCGTTGAGTCCGATACGGAAAAGTATTCAACGTCAATGCCAAGCCGTTTAAGCAAGGTCTTGTCGACCCGGCGAATCGGTGAATACACACTGTCAGATACCAGTACATGATCACCCGGCGACAAAAGTGAAAGTAAAACAAGTGTAATCGCCGACAGTCCAGAGGGCGTTAAAAATGAGCGGTAGCCGCCTTCCAGGCTAGACACAGCCTGCTCAAGTGCACGATGTGTCTCAAGACCGTGCCGTCCATACGTTGCAACAGGTTCACCTTGTGCGCGAAGCTGCTGGTACGCAGTCTGGGTAGCCGTATCCCGAAATCGAACCGTACTTGTTCGTATGACGGGAGTATTGACCGGGCCGGCGCCATCCACCAGCGATGGTGCTCCTGCGTGCACAAGTAATGTCTCTTGCTGGATGTCCTCAGCAGCCGGCACGCTCATGGAACCACCTTGCTTGGAGCCA
Organism: Alcaligenaceae bacterium; assembly: GCA_947379755.1. Classification (GTDB taxonomy): domain Bacteria; phylum Pseudomonadota; class Gammaproteobacteria; order Burkholderiales; family Burkholderiaceae_B; genus Zwartia. The sequence continues at coordinate 24,671 of CANCOC010000037.1, forward strand.
TCTGTGAAGCATTAAAGTTGATAATACGACCCGTTTCAGGATGAATGCCCACGCGCTGAGTCAGGGTTTCGAGAGGCTTGCCATATAAATGAAAATGTAATGTTGATTCTTGACCCGTCACGTGAATACTGTGAATATCCTCCGGCAAAAAGGCGATTGAGGTGCCAGGCTGGATTGTCACTTCTTCAAGCAAGGTCAAGCTTGCAAATTCCGGATCAGTTTTGTCGTCTGTGCGTACATAGATCCGATTGAGTTCGTGGCCCTTGAGCGCAACGATGGTGGCCCAGGTCGTGTGATTGTGCGGAAAAGTAGTTTTTCCAGGGTTGATGGCATTTAAATACAGGGCAATATCGTCATCTGCATCCGCTGGATTCAGATGGTAGCGAGTAGCCGTTTCGGTGGTTTCTTCAGCAACAGGTGCAGGAAAGTCAGCAGGTAAAAATAAATGCGTTTTCTGCGCGAGCGCTTCAAGCCTGACAGTAATGAATTTTAACGACTCACGTGACACGGGATTATTTTTAAGAATCGCCCTCACCTCTTGCAGAGTAGCGTCCACTGCGACACGACGCTCAGAGGAGACGCCGGATGTTTGAATATTTGACATGCAATCACTCCATTAATAATTAGTAAGAAAACTGGACACTTTTAAAATCAATCGCTGGTAATACGTCCATTGTTGGCGAGTGCTCCACGCCTGTTTTTCCTAGTGCTCTTTGAAGAAAAGTACGTGTTCGCTCACTTTGAGGCGCATGAAATATCTGCTCTGGCGGTCCACTTTCAATTATGCGACCTGCTTCTGTAAAGTACACCTCATCACTGACTTCCTCTGCAAAACGCATTTCATGCGTCACAAGCACACACGTCATGCCATCGCTAACCAGATCACTGATTACGGTCAAGACCTCACCTACGGTTTCCGGATCAAGCGCAGAAGTAACCTCGTCAAACAGGATCAGATCGGGACGCATTGCTAATGCGCGTGCGATCGCCACGCGCTGCTGCTGCCCACCAGAAAGCTGACCCGGATAGGCATGTTCCTTACCCGCAAGCCTGACCTTACGCAGCAGTTCGTACGCTGTTGCCTGAGCCTGTTCAGGTGAGACCCCAGCAACCTTGATGGGAGCGACAGTCAGGTTTTGCAACACGGTGAGATGTGGGAACAAGTTGTATTGCTGAAAGACAAAGCCGATGTTCTTGCGTAATTGAATCAGCGCCCGTTCAGACGTCAGCGCCCGGACATCCACACCCCCGACATAGATCTCGCCCTGCTCAGGATAGACCAGTCCTGTTATGCAACGTAATATTGTTGACTTTCCAGATCCAGACGGACCAACGATCGAAACAGCCTGTCCTTTGCGGATGTCCATATCGATACCCTTGAGCACCTGATTGGCGCCAAAAGCCAGATGAACATTGCGCAACTGTACAAGCGGACGGTCTTGATGAAATGATCGGGACTGAGCAATCGAATCTGTATTAGTTCGCATGTTTTTTTTCCAGTGAACGCGTCAGTCGGGCGATCGGATAGCAATACATAAAGAATAAAAGTAGCAATGTGAAATAGACAAGAATTGTAAAGTCGGTGCGCGCAACGGTATTGCTCGCAATAGTGGCCATTTCAACAACGTCATGCACGCCAACAAGTGAAGCAAGCGAAGTACTCATTGTGATGCCCGCATACAGATTCATCCAGGCTGGCATCATCCTGCGGATACATTGCGGCAACACAATGATCCTGAATATCTGCGCCCTGGTAAAAGCCAGTGATTGCGCTGATTCCCACTGCGTACTCGGTATGGACTGGATCGCTCCCCGAAAGATTTCAGCAACGTTGGCACTTGCGGGCAACCCCAGTCCGATCACAACCTTGATCCAGTCAGGAAATGGAAAGGTCCAGGAAAATATATTGAGCTCAAACGGAAAGGCATACGTAGTGAAATAGATCAGTATCAGGATGGGAGCATTTCTGAACACCAGCACATACCAGCGCGTCAACATTCGCAAACCTCGCGCCTGGGATAATGACACTGCGCCAATCACAAGCCCAAGCATGGTTCCCAGCAGCATCGATAGCACACTGATCTCTACATTGACCCAGAGACCTCTAAGCAGTGCGGGTAACCAGGCCCACAGATAGCCGAAGATGCTGTTACTGCCCATAGCCAGGCATCCTGTAATGCTGCTCCAGCCAACGCCCTGCGACACTGACAAGCCAGGTCAGAAGACCAAAAAATAGAAGAATGAGCAAAAGGAGTTCAAGTACATTGTCACGCTGAGACCAGATCATGATGGACTCATAGGTCACGTCACCCACGGCAATGGCAGAGGCCAGCGCAGTCATTTTCACCAGATCGATCATGTTATTGACCAGCACAGGCAGTGCGAACCTGAAGGCAAGTGGCAACTGAACTTCGAACAGCGTCTGTCTGCGTGAAAATCCAAGCAATTTTGCGGCATCCAGTGTGATGCTCGGAACCGCTTCGATACCTGCACGGATGGCTTCGGCATGAAACACGCCTTTGTGCAAAGAGATCACAATGACCACCCACATAAATGAGGTCAATGGATTGGAAGTGATGCCCTTCAAACTCTGGGTGATCACCATATTCATCACCAGAAATGCGCAATAGATCTGCACAAGTGTAGGTGTGTTGCGTGTCAGTTCAACAAAGCTGCGTGCAACAAGAACCAACGGTTTATACGCGGAGGTCAAGGCTGCAGCGATCAGGACTCCGACCAGCAGGCTGCATGGGATCAGCCATGCACACAACTCAAGCGTGACACCCATTCCATGGACAAACGCGCCTCGCTCTGATGCGTCCAGCATAAAGGAGTAATTCAGACCCATTAGTTTTGTCAGCTCAACAAAAGAACGTAATACATTATCAATCGTGAACATCACGCCACCACCACCTCTGACAGCGTCAGTTGCAAGCGCGCACGTTCAATGCGTAATATTGCTTGCTGCAAGTCTTGGTCACTTGCAGCAAAGGACAGACGAAAATACGGTGAAAGCCCATAGGCTGTCCCAGCCACGACAGCAACACCTTGACTCTCGAGCAACCAGTCAACCAGATCCTGATCGGTCTGGATCTGCCCGCCATCCGGACGCAAGCTCCCGATCAAATCTTCGCAATTGACATACACAAAAAATGAGCCTTCAGGCCTGATGACTTTCAGACCAGGAATCCTGCTGAGCCCCTCAATGACCTGGCTTGCCCGTTTTTGATAAGTTAGACGCGCAATCTCAACGAAATCAGAGGCCACGCCATTCAGTGCAGCAACTGTCGCTGCCTGGGCAAAGGAATTCGCACCCGAAGACACCTGGGACTGAACAACCCCCATCGCACGAATCAGGCCTTCTGGTCCGGCACCCCACCCGATTCTCCAGCCAGTCATCGCATACGTTTTTGAGGCACCATTAACCAAGAGCGTGCGTTCTTTCAAATCTGGTGCGACATGCAGAAAATGAACAGGTGCCTCATCTGTAAACCATATGTGTTCGTACATCTCATCCCAAAGAATCAGCACATGCGGGTGGCGACGCAGCACTTCAGCCAGTTGTTTAAGCTCTGAGATGGAGTACACCGCTCCTGTAGGGTTATTAGGAGAATTGAGAATGAGCCATTTAGTGTGCTGCGTGATGGCTTGTTCAAGACGTGCGGCGGTTATCTTGAACCCCTCTGATGCCCTGCCTTGAATCAGCACGGGTACCCCACCGTTGATTTTGACCATATCCGGAAACGATGGCCAGTACGGCGCCGGGATAATAACCTGATCGCTATCATTTAACGTAGCATTCAAGGCCTGATAAATAACCTGTTTACCTCCGTTTGAAACAATCACATGGTCAGTTTTAAGAGAAATATTGTTCTCTTTGCTGTACTTCGCAACAATTGCGTTACGCAAGGCAGCGGTACCCGCGGTAGCAGTATATTTAGTGTCACCCTGTTTAAGGGCAAAAATAGCCGCATCCTTGATAGCCTCTGGTGTATCAAAATCAGGCTCTCCCGAGGTCAGAGTGATGATGCTGCGCCCTTCTCCAGCCAGCGCGGCTGCCTGAGCAGTGGCGGCGGCAACAGGTGACAACTTGACACTCTGTACACGTCGAGACACAAACGAACTAAATGCAGTGTGAGTCATTTCATTCTCTTTTTTTATTGAAGGATCTTGCCTGGATTCATAAGATGAAGCGGGTCTAGTGCGTGCTTGATTCTCTGCACCAAATCAAGCTCTACGGCCCCCTTATCTCGAGGCAAACAATCGTATTTGGTTTATCCAATGGCAGCTTTGATACTGGGAAAAGCCAGAAATGCCGTACTTTGTGCTCCCGACAACGAATATCCCGTATTACCTTTGCGCAACTCTTTTAAGCCATGCCAGATTTCACCCTTAGCCAGCAAAACGTTGGCATCTCCGACCATAAGTTGCAGTGCACTGAAAAAATCATTCATAAAATCACGCTTCGCTTAATTTGAGCTTGACTGAGGCGGTGCTGCATCAAACAGACCTTGCTCAGCATTCAGTTTGGCGGCACGCATATATTCGTCAGGTACTCCGTACTTTTCAGAAAGCACCTGCAAAGATCCACTCTGATGCCATTGGCGGATGACCTCATTGACCCAGGCAGTGGTATCCGTCTCATTGCGACGTGTCCAAATAACCGTAGGCGAGGGAATCAGCTGATCCTGTGAGGCCAACTCAAAAGCAGCCCACTCCAACGCCTGTTCACCATGCAGGGTTTCGTACAGGGCGGGCTGAACATGCACAGACGCATCGCACACGCCCCCTCTGAGTGCTAACAGCGACTCAGGAATTCCGCGCAAGCCCTTGACGATCGCGCCGTATTTTTCCTGCAATGGTTTTGTAAAGTTGCTCCCCTGCGAGACACACGCAACCTTTCCCCTGAGGTCTTCCCATTTATGAATTCCGCTGTTTTTTGAGACCAGTGCAGCACCACCCACCATGTTGTATGGTGTTTGCGCATAACTCAAGATCTCACTGCGCTCCTGGGTCCATTGAATATTGGCGATCAGCAAATCAACTTTGCCGGCCTGAAGGAACTGGACTCGCGTTGAAGGCGTAACGGATACGACCTCCAAAGCGACACCCAGTCGCTTGGCAATATCCATGCCAAGATCGTACTGAAACCCACCGAGCTTTCCCGTTACGGGATCAAGGATTCCGAAAGGTGGGCTAATACCGTCCACACCAATCACAATTTTTTGACGTTTCTTGATCTTTTCCAGTGTCGCGTCTGCCATCGCTGGCTGGACAATCAGCAATGTTGAGGCCAGCCAGATCAATAGGGTAAATACAGTTTTTTTTTGCATCATCAATTTCAACTGTTCACTAGACAATGTGCCGATACTTCAGGCAGGCTTAGCCGGGTGCTTTATATCTAAGGTGAAGCTCCTCAAGCAAGGGCTGGGCGGGCGTAATCTCCAGTTTTTTTTCAGTTCTGATGAGCCAACCCGTGCGATGCCAGTCTTGAATGACACGATCTACTGCTGCGATCGTGTCAGCCTCTCCTTTCCTCGTCCAGACAACCGAACTGGCAGGAATTAACTCTGCCTGTATGGGCGCATGAAAGTTAGCCCACTCCGAATTCGTGCGTAACAGAGGATGAATCAGTATCGAGTCATGCACGGCAGCTACGCAATTCTCGCCTCGCAAGGCGAGCAATGACTCAGCAGCCGTCTTGTAACCCTTGACGATTGCACCGTAACTTTCTATTAAAGGCTTGGCATAATTACTGCCTTGAGAAAGACAGACAGTTTTTCCTTTCAAGTCTTCCCATTTGCTGATGCCACTATTCTTTGCCGTTGCAGCTGTCCCACCCACACGATAAAAAGGAGTTGGCGCATAACCCAGGATTGCGGCGCGCTCGTCAGTGAGTTCCATCGAGGCGATCAACAGATCAACCTTGCCTGAAAGCAAGAATTGCACACGTGTCGGCGTCTGTACCTGGATGAGATCAACGTCCAGGCCAAGTGCCTGTGCCAGTGCTCTGCCAAGCTCCGGATTCCATCCTACAAGTTGCTGCGTAGCAGGATCGATACTACCGAACGGCCCTCCATTGGCCAGTACGCCAATCGTAATTTTTCCCTTCTGCTTCGCCTGATCGAGCGTAGTGTCGGCCAAGGCAAAGTGATGCGTCATGGATAGCAAAAAAGCCGCTGCGTATGTTGCCTGATGCAGGCGGTGTGAAATAGATTTTTTGTAAGACATTATTAAATTCCTGCCGATAAAAAGATGAAGCTCAGGAACTCAATCTTGAAGGATGACGCATCCATGCGACAAATAATTGTTTCAGATATGAATATCTGTTTGTTACGCTGCACCATGACATCTTTGAAATGAATCAAGATCTATAGACAGAATTTGCATGATGAAATAATTTATATATCGTTTGCTGTATCTTCATACTCCCGTAGACTCAATGCATCGTGCAGGTTCAGATTACGTTTTGAATCTAATTTCATTGTTATCAGGTGTATGTATGCGATCAAGCAATAATTCACTGGGTATCACAGCCTTACTGAGTGTCGCTTGCGATGCCTAGCCCCCCCACACTTGTGATCATCCCAGGGTGGAAGAACTCTGACTCCGGACACTGGCAGAGTTTATTGGCCGAACAATGGCCGGGAGCTATTCGTATCGAACAGCGTGACTGGCACACTCCGCTTAAGCAGGACTGGGTGAACACGATCACAAACACGATCCTTGCACAATCTGGAGCCGTCATCCTCGCGGCACATAGTCTTGGCTGCATTGCGGCAGTCCAGCTCCCCCACGCAGCAACAGAACGCATTGAGGGTGCGCTACTCGTAGCTCCAGCAGATCCACTCAGGCGCGCCGTACTATCGAATTTTGCACCCGTACCTCTGGCACCGCTTGCATACAAAAGTATTGTTGTCAGTAGTGACAATGACCCTTACTGCCCTGTGAGTCTCGCACAACATTATGCACAAGCCTGGGGGAGTGAAATTGTGTCTCTGCCCCAGGCAGGACATATCAACACTGAGTCAGGTTTTGGCCATTGGCCCGAAGGCGTGCAATTGCTTCAAAAGCTAAGTCTGCATGCCACAGAGCGTGCATTGAGCAAGTTCTGTCTGCAATGATTCGCTGCACAACAGACTGATTCAGCGATTGAACAGCATCAAAGATGTCAGTTACCATATGTGTGAGCACTTGGAAGCAGACCGATGCAAACAAAATCAAAACCTTGGTGGCTGAACACTCCGATTCCTGACCAGACAACAATCACCTTGGGCTTATCCAGCGGCGAAGCTAAAAAGCGCCTGGAACAATACGGTAAAAATATCTTTCGCGACAAACCTCAACGCGCCTGGTTACTTCAATACCTTTCCCGTTTTAAAAATCCGCTTGTCCTGATCCTGTTAGCTGCAAGCACCATCTCCGCTTTTACGGGCGAGGTGACAAACTTCATCATTATCAGCACCATGGTGCTGCTCAGTGTCACGCTCGACTTTGTTCAAGAGTATCGCGCAAATGCCGCTGCCGAAAAATTGCGCCTATCTGTTTCTCTCAAAGTCCGGGTCATTAGAGGTGGAGAAACAATTGAGATCCCGATCCAGGATATTGTCCCAGGTGAGATTGCCCTACTTTCAGCTGGCGATCTCATTCCCGCAGACGGTATTATTTTTCAGGCACGAGACTTCTTTGTCAAACAAGCGTTACTCACTGGCGAACCCTACCCGATAGAAAAAACTCCGGTCGTTCCTGCGGTGACTTCAACTGAACTCGTCGATGCCACGAACGCAGTGTTCATGGGCACCTCGGTAATCAGCGGGAGCGCCCGGATGCTCGTGGTCGAAACGGGCGCCAGAACTTCGATCGGAGAAATCGCAGACAGCATCTCACGCACCTCAGATCCAACTCCATTTGAAACTGGCACGCGGCGCTTTGGCATGCTGATCATGCGACTGACTTTTTTAATGGTGATGTTTGTTCTGCTCGTCAACGCCTTGTTTCACAAACCTTGGCTTGATTCCTTCCTGTTCGCTGTAGCACTGGCTGTCGGACTGACGCCAGAGCTGCTACCCATGATCATCTCGGTCACGTTGTCGCGTGGGGCGATCAGGATGGCCAGGCAGCACATGATCGTCAAACGGCAGACTGCCATTCAGGACCTCGGATCCATGGATGTACTGTGTACAGACAAGACCGGGACCCTGAC
>CANCOC010000038.1 GCA_947379755.1 Alcaligenaceae bacterium
GAACAAATCAGAACCTCTGATGATACGAATTGTTACACATTCGCTGGGATCGGAGTCTATCAACCCTCTCTTTTCTCGCACACACCGCCTGCCCGGCCCGCAAAGCTTGCCCCGCTGCTGCGAACCGCGATGGAGCAGAATCATATTGCGGGCGGGCTTCACAAGGGAATGTGGGTAGATGTCGGGACGCCCGAGAGACTCGCTGCACTTTCTCAGGCCATAAGCACGTTATGCTTGAAGGGTGATTAAGTCTGCACGATGCAACATGCGTGATTGAATTCAAGGAACTTTGTTTATGGTTATCCGCGTTCAGCCCAAACGGGCAGTGTTCAAACCCTCTCCCTACGAAACCAGCCGCCGTTTCAAAAGACCTCCTGTCTGGTTGATTTTGCTGCTCATCGGCATATTGCTGGGATCAACTGGCGTGTTGTTTATCCAGACCAGTTATGGCCCCAAGCAGCTCTCCGTGCGTGAGTCGCAGGACTTGATGAGTGAGCTCAACAGCGCGACACTTGAAAAACAGCGCTTGCTGACTCAGGTCGATGAAATCACCAAAAAACTCGAGTCTGAACGTCTCGAAAATGGAACAGTCCGCAAGACGCTGGAAGAAGAACTGGCCAAAGTCCAGTCACTTGTCGCCCCGATGAAAGATCAGCTGGATCTGTTTGCGCAGACCCTGCCTTTTGATCCGAAATACGGCCCGATCGGCATCAGCACCGCAAACTTCATCCAGGCTAAAACGGGTGGCAAACTCTCTTACCTGATCTGGATCATGCAGGACAAGGCTGATCGTCCCGAATTTACCGGCAAACTCGAACTCGCGTTTGAAGGCAGGCATGCAGATGGCCGCAACGAAACGATCACCATTGCGCCGCTACCGATCAAAGTCAAACATTACGAGCATGTCACCGGACAGGCTGACCTGCCCGATGGCTTTGTCGCACGCCGCGTCAACGTCAAGATTCTGGATGGAGAGGGCAAAAAGCCAGTGACCTGGCGTGTCATGCAGGTTCAGCAAAAATAAACGACGATCCTCAGATCGCTGTCCACCCGCCATCGACCATGAGTGACGACCCCGTCACCATGGCCGAGGCATCACTGGCCAGAAATACCACAGCCCCCATCAGGTCCTGAGGCTGGCCGACCCGACCCAGCGCTATTTTCGCAAGCACCGACTCCCTGAAGGCGTCATCCTGCAGCATGCCGCGTGTCATATCCGTCTCAATAAAAGTCGGGCAGATAGTGTTGACACGAATACCGGCCGCGCCCACTTCCCAGGCCAGTGCCTTGGTCAGTCCTTCGATGGCATGTTTGGTCGCACAGTAGACCGTGCGTTTAAATCCACCGACATGTCCCATCTGTGACGAGATATTGATCAGGCTGCCGGGCAAGCCAGCTTCGAGCAGACCGCGCACGACTTCGCGTGCAACATAAAACGCAGCTTTGACATTCAGGTTGAGCACGGCATCCAGATCCTCATCCTGCATCTCTGTCAGCAGGGTCGGACGGTTCATCCCGGCATTATTGACCAGAATCTGAAAAGGGCCATGCTGGGCGATCCCTTGCCTGACTGCCTGTGCATCCGTGACATCGACAATCCATGCCGAGGCATGGCCACCAAGTGCGCGCACTCTGGCACAGACCTCGTTGACTTCGCTGGCATTGCGCGCGGCGACCACAACATGAGCACCTGCCTCAGCCAGCGCAAATACAGCCGCCTGACCGATCCCGCGACTCCCTCCGGTCACGAGTGCACGACGGTGATCCAAACGAAAACTGGGTGTATTCACATTGACTCCTGAAAGCATGATCGGAAATAGGGCAAGCCCACTGTTGGCAGATTATGCTCCGAGCTTGCAAATGGTTGCAATGACGCACTTGCAACATGACACTTTCAGACACGGGTTTGTGCGATGATTGTGCCAGCCCAGCCGGGTCCGCTAGCCAGAATCGGAGACGTCATGCCCCATACAGTTGATTCCGCAATGCCTGCCACACGCAGTGAACATGATCTGCTGGGATGGCGTGAAGTTCCATTTGAGGCCTACTACGGCGTGCACACCCTGCGGGCGATCGAGAATTTTCCGATCACGGGGCTGCCCATTTCAATGGTTCCGGATCTGATTGACGCGCTGGCTGAGATCAAAATCGCTGCAGCGCTGACCAATCGCGATCTCGGCATGCTGGATCCTGAAATATGCGAGGCCATCGTGACTGCTTGCCACGAAATCCTTGCAGGCAAGCTCCACGCGCACTTTAAGGTCGATATGATTCAAGGGGGTGCCGGGACCTCCACCAATATGAATGCCAATGAAGTCATTGCCAATCGCGCCCTCGAGATCATGGGTCATGCACGGGGTGAATATCACAAGCTCCATCCCAATGAGCATGTCAACCTGAGCCAGTCAACCAACGATGTGTATCCCACCGCCCTCAAGCTGGCAACCTACAGGGGCTGCCAGCGTTTACTCACCCGCATGGCCAGCCTGCAAACAGCCTTTGATGCAAAAGCGATTGAGTTCAAGGATTTACTCAAAGTCGGTCGGACACAATTGCAGGACGCCGTACCGATGACGCTTGGACAAGAATTTCGCACCTATGCCGTGATGCTTGGCGAAGACATCCTGCGCCTGCGCGAAGCCCTGCCACTGATCTGCGAGATCAACCTGGGGGCCACTGCAATTGGCACGGGTATCAACACGCATCCGGAATATGCGCAATGCGTCCGGTCGCATCTGGTCGAGATTACCGGCCTGCCACTTGAGACAGCCCCGAACCTGATCGAAGCCACGCAAGACTGCGGCGCCTTTGTCCAGCTGTCCGGTGTCCTCAAGCGTATCGCAGTCAAGATTTCAAAAATCTGCCATGACTTGCGACTACTCTCGAGCGGGCCCCGGGCAGGCTTTGGCGAGATCAATCTGCCCGCCATGCAGGCCGGCTCCAGCATCATGCCGGGCAAAGTCAACCCTGTGATTCCTGAGGTGGTCAATCAGGTTGCCTACGAAGTCATTGGCAATGACGTCACGATCAGCTTTGCAGCAGAGGCTGGACAGCTTCAGCTCAACGCCTTTGAGCCCGTCATTGCGTATTCAATGTTTCGCAGCGTCTCTCACCTGACCAATGCCTTTGATACTCTTGAGCACCGGTGCGTGCGCGGCATCACCGCCAACCCGGATCGACTCAAAGAACACCTGGACCGGTCGATCGTTCTGGTGACAGCACTCAATCCATATATTGGCTACCAGCATGCTACCGAAGTCGCCCAGCAAGCCCTCGATACCGGCAAGCGTGTATACGACATTGTCCTGGAACGTGGTCTGCTGGACAAAGCAAAACTTGATGAAATTCTCCGCCCAGAAGCCCTGACCGCACCCAGAGCCTTGATCCTGTGAGGCGTTTATACTCAGCCGGTCTTTAGGATCGACTCATTTGCATATGCCTCTCCCGCCCCTTCGCGCTGAACAGACCGCCCTGCTCAACAGGCGATTGTGGGGTTTGCTCACGCTCGGACTGGTGATCCATCTGGGGTTTGGCTGGCTGCTGACCTTATCGGTCGATGAAGCTCACTACATGCTCTACGCCGACAAGCTGGACTGGAGCTATTTTGATCACCCGCCGCTGGTGGGCTGGGTGCAGTGGCCGCTGGTCGTGATCGGTGCCCCCGAGGGCATCATCCGGCTGATTCCCCAGGCACTGTGGCTGACAGCCTGTCTGCTGGCGCGGCAGATTGCGCGAGAGCTCTACCGCATAGTGCCCAGCTGGAGCAATCCTGCCATACGGGAAGCGGCCGGCGTATGGGCGGTTGCACTGCTGCTGCTGGCACCCCTCATGCATGTCCTCGCTGTCGGTTTGCTACCCGATACGCTGTTAATGGTGCTGACGCTTGCGCTCATGTGGGTGACCCTCCAGTTAGCGGGTCACCAGACGCTGCGTCTCTGGATCCTGCTGGGCCTGCTGCTTGGGGTGGCCGGACTCGCCAAATACACCGCCATCCTGCCCGCGCTCACCATCATCGGCATCCTGAGCTGGCGCCACGGCGCAAAGCTGTTGATCCAGCCCGGACCGTGGCTCGCACTCCTGATTGCCTGTCTGCTGGTGACGCCGGTGTTTTACTGGAATATGCAGCATGACTGGATCTCGTTCCTCTATCAAATCAACCACGGTGCAGGTGGCGAGTGGAAAATCCGACGTCTGGCAGCCTTTGTCGGCATCCAGATCGTCGCCTATGGTCCTCTGCTCATCATGGGTGCGATTCTTGCCTGTCGTGAGATTCTCAAACAGAAAGCCTGGCTGGCGGCCAGCCTGCTGCTGTTTTTTTTCATTCCCTTTGCCGTCACGGCCTATCTGTCAGGCGGCGGAGGGAGCCTGCCGCACTGGACCGGTCCGGCCTGGCTGACCCTCGTGCCTTTTGCAGCCAACGCACTCGCCAGTCACTGGCAATCGGGGCGAAAAGTCATGATCACTGCATGGGTGCGCACGCAGGCAGTGATCTGCATCCTAGCCTTCACGATGTTGTTTTTCATAGGGATTCCAGGCATCAGCCAGGACCACGCCTGGGGCAAAAAAAATCCGATCGCAGATCTCTGGGGCTGGGATACTGCAGGGGATCGTGCACGTACACTGATGCTGGCGCGCCGGATCCCCTCCATTTCAGTCAAAAACTGGACACTGGCGAGCAGGATGACCTGGTATACCCGTCCAGCTACAGTATTTGTGCTGGATGACCGTTTTGACCAGTTTGACCTGTGGTTTGGAGCACTTCCTGCAGGAAGTGACAGTCTTTTTGTAAACTGGTCGCAAATGCGCTTTGATTTACCCACTGGAGCCGGCGGTTTTGAGTCTTGTACGCTGATCGATCAACTCGATATTCAGCGTCTGGGCCGAACAGTCTCCGACTTCAGTTTTTATCATTGTCGCAACTGGGGTGCGGGCGTCGCACCAAAGCATTAGGCAAATTTCCTTGAAAAAAACATTTAAAGCAGTCTGGCCCTACTTACGGATTGTGCTCTCCATTTTGTTGTTGTGGCTGGCCGTCCGTAATATCGACTGGCAAACCCTCTCACAAACCAAGATTGCCATGCAGCCTTTCTGGCTCGTGCTGGCCTGGGCCACCATGATTTGCGCCAACCTGATGGCCACAGGCAGATGGGGCTATCTGATGCGCAGCCTTGGGCTGTACCAGTCCTGGTGGAACTATGTGTCACTCTACTTTGCCGGCGGCCTGATCAATCAGGGCCTGCCCAGCACCATCGGCGGTGACAGCTATCGCGTGATCGAAGGCAGCCGCGCACCCCACACGCGTAGTACCGGACCACTGCCCACGCTCGCTCAGGAGTTACATGACCCGATCGATCTGCACCACGCACCGCCAAGACTCAGGCTGGGCTTTCTGGCCGTGACGCTTGATCGCGGACTGGGTCTGATTGGCAATAATATTCTCGGTGCGCTCGGCCTGATCCTCGCAGGCGTCATGATTGGACCCTGGGCACAGACGCTTGGCTGGTGGACACTCGCTGCGATGCTGTCGGGTTCTGCACTGGCGTGTCTGTTACTGGCATTTGATCGCTCGACCGCACTGATCAAAAAGACTCTGCTGCGTCTGCGCATGCCAACCGCACTCTCAGGCTTACATGCGGCCTTTGGCTGGCCTGCTGTCGTGCTACAACTGGTTCTTTCCGTGGCAACACACACCATGGGTATGCTTGCGTTCTGGTGCTGTCTGAAAGCATTTGGTGCCACGGTCCCCGTGCAGGCCCTGATGATTGGTTTACCTGCGCTGGGCCTGCTGATGATGCTGCCTATCAGTATTTCGGGCTGGGGGCTCAGGGAGGCGACGTTATCCGCCGCGCTCACTCTCTGGGGCGTCGATGCCGGAGTCACTGTCCTCGGCTCAGTCTGTTTTGGCCTGGTATCAGTTGTGACCTATTTGCCCGGCGCTTTTTCCTTGCTCAAACGACGCAACAAAGTCGATTCGCACGCCACACAGTGAAGCATCCTTTATATATGAGTCAGTTATGAGTTTAAGCGTTGATACCATGCGCACCATCGACCGGTGGGTCGGTGTGCCTCTTTGTGCCGTGGTCAGTCCGTTGGTCGCGTTGTTTGACCGCATTCAAACCGCCGTGCAAGGCGCGCCTGCAAAACCGCGCAAACTGTTATTCATCGAGCTCTCAGAAATGGGCAGCGCGATTATTGTTGATCCAGCCATGCGCCAGGCCCAAGCGCGCGGAGCGGAAATATTTTTCCTGATTTTCAAAAGCAACAAGGCCAGTCTTTCATTATTGAATACGGTGCCTGCAAACAATATTTTTACAATTGATGCATCCAGTGTGACGAACCTGATTCGCGATACCTGGCGCTTTTTAATTCTGGCCCGACAACGCAAAATTGACACCGTCATTGACCTTGAATTGTTTTCGCGTTTTACCGCATTGCTCACAGGCCTGTGCGGCGCAAGGCGTCGCGTGGGCTATCACATATTCCATGGCGAAGGTCTGTGGCGTGGCACGATGCTCACGCACCCCGTGCACTACAACCCGCACATGCACATTGCCAAAAACTTTCTGTCACTGGTGCATGCCGCGTTTGCCTCGCGACAGGAACACCCATTCAGCAAGATTCAAATTCCTGACTCAGCCATGCACATTGCACAGGCTGTCATTGACCCTGACACGCGTGCAGCGGTACTGGAGCGGATCGAAAAACTGACACTGGCCAAGGACATCCCCTTTAAGCTGGGTAGACAGCCGTTTTTTCTCGTCAATCCGAATGCCAGCGAATTGCTGGTGCAACGACGCTGGGCACCGGAAAGTTTTTCCAGACTGATTGTCGCCCTGAGGCAAAAATGGCCTGACTGCCTGATTTTAATTACTGGTTCGCCTGCTGAACACGCCTATGTCGAAAATGTTCGCGTACAGGCGGGTGTCGCCAATGCACTGAATTTTGCGGGACAGGTCAGTTTTGCAGAGCTCCCCGCGCTATACACGCTAGCCGACGTCATGGTGACAAATGATTCCGGGCCCGGTCATTTTTCTTCTGTCACCGGACTGCATACTGTCGTGCTGTTCGGACCCGAAACGCCTGCCCTCTATGGTTCGCTGGGCAAGTCCATTCCTATTACGGCACAACTGGCCTGCTCACCTTGCGTGAGTGCAGCCAACCATCGCAAAACACCTTGTTCAGACAATGTGTGCATGCGTGCCATCTCCGTTGACCAGGTTCTCGAAAAAATGTCTATCCAATATGCAGCAGCCATCATCCATGCGTAATACAAATTTACCCCGCAACCAGTTTGCAACATCTCCACAAGTGCCTGTCTGGTCCTGGCTGCTGCCGCTCGTGCCGTTATCACTCTGGCTGATCACGGCCCTTGCAACGAGTCCAGCCACGCTGTTCTTGTTTGCAAATCAAACCACTCGCGCACTCCCGGATACTGTCTGGGTATTTTTTGATTTGCTGGGCAATGGCTGGTATGTGTTTTCGCTCGCGTCGCCATTGTTGATTCTCGCTCCCCGGATTCTGGTGTCAGGCGTGTGTGCCGGAGCGATCGCAGGAGGACTCGGACGCCTGCTCAAACTGTCCCTGCAGATGCCGCGACCTGCAGCAGTCCTCGACCCGTCGACTTTTTATATTCTGGGCAAACCACTCACTTCGCTCTCGATGCCCTCAGGACACACACTGACAGCATTTGCACTGGCCACGGCGTTTTATTTCAGCGCATCGCCTGAAAAAAGAAAACCTTATCTCTGGCTGTTCGGGTTGGCAATCGCTGCGGGTATCGCCCGTATGGCGGTCGGTGCGCACTGGTCTGGCGATGTGCTGGCGGGCGCAGGACTGGGCATACTGGGCGGCGTCGCAGGTGCCCACCTCGGCACCTACGTCCCCGAACGCCTGCTCAAACCCACTGCATGGCTCACACGCTTACTGGCCCTGTGCACCATCCTGTGCATCTATATGCTGGTCACAAAAGAAATCGACTTCACTCAATCGTATCCTTTCCAGCTTGGCGCAGCAGCCATTGCAGCCATCAGTTTGTTGCTCTTTGTGCGCAAAAGTCTTGCGCGCAACCTTTCAGGCTTTTAATTTAACGCGCTGAGCTTTTTTTGCTGACGAATCGTCAGACGCTCAATATCGGCAATATCCAGGGCAGAGAGTTTGGGCCCTGGCTTTCTGATTGCCGCCGAGGCGATCACACCGCGTTGTGCAAAGATATGTTTACGCACGGCCAGCCCGATCCCAGCCTGCTGTTCATATTTGGCAAGCGGCAAATATGCATCAAAAATATCAAAAGCACGTTCAACATCGCCTGCAGCATGCGCGCGGCAGACCTCAACCATCATCTCAGGATAAGCAAAACCGGTCATCGCGCCGTTTGCACCACGCAAGAGCTCCTCAGGCAAGAACAATCCGCCGCCGTTTCCTGTCAGAATCGAGGTCGGCTTCAGCTCACCCTTTTGTATCGCGGCGCAGATCGCTGAGAGCTTGCCCAAACCGGGCCAGTCCTCGTGCTTGAGCATCACGCAATTCGGTGAGTTTTTCAGAATACGCAGCACCACACCGGTAGACATCTGCACGGTGGTTGAAACAGGATGGTCTTGCAGTACCCAGGGTACGTCGGCGCCCAGAGTTTCATTGACCATATCAAAATAACCGCTAATCTGGTCATCGGTACGCACGGTTGGAGGCGGCGCAACCATCACGCCATCGGCGCCCATGTCCATCACACTTTTGGTCAGTTCAGACATTGCAGCAAAGCCGGGTGCAGACGCCCCTACGATCACAGGCACCTTACCCTGTACGCGCGCCAGCACCTGTTTGACATACTGCCGCGACTCATCTGCTGTCAGCTTGGTCGCCTCACCCATAATGCCCAGAATAGTGAGCCCAGTCACGCCGGATTCCAGACAAAAATCGATCATCTTGTCCGTACTGGCGAGATCGAGATCGCCGTTGTCTTTAAAGGGCGTCACAGTAATTAAATAGACGCCGTTGGCTGATGCATTGAATGTGCTCACGCGAAATCCCTGTGCTGGTTGTCTGGATGGGTTGATCTTGTTCTTATGATCTTGTGAGAGTCTAGCGGAAAAAGCAGGCCGGATGACAGATCGCTGCCAACACAGGCGCAGCCATAAATCACTTGCATCCAGGCTGCCAACGCCCTAGTCTTACGTCTCAAAACAAGATGTCCGGATTCAATGCGGACCGTTCAGAGAGACATACATGGCAACCGTACAGAAAATCCTGGGGGCGATCCTCAAATCAGCAGGCCTGGGCATCACACTGGGTATCCTGGCAACAAGCGGTCAAGTACTCGCGCAGGGCTTTCCTAAACAGCCGATCAAACTTGTCGTACCCTGGGCGCCTGGCGGCAATGTCGACATCACGGCGCGAGCGGTTGCACCAGCCCTGTCAGAGATTCTCGGCCAGCAGGTTGTTGTTGAAAACAAACCTGGTGCGGGTGGCTTTATCGGAACCACAGGAGTCGTGCGAGCGGCACCAGATGGCTACACACTGATGCTCGGTTCAAGCGGATCGATTTCTGTTGGTCCCGCGCTCGCCCGCAAAGCGCCTTACGATCCGACGACCGAGCTGGTCGCGATCGGACCGATCCATTCCGTGCCAATGGTGTTATCAGCCTCAGCAAAAGGAGATATCAAAAATTTTTCCGACTTCAGTACAAAAGCAAAAACTGCCGGAGAAGTGATTTCGATCGGCTCGGCAGGCAATGGTTCGAGTCAGCACCTGGCGCTTGAGCTGCTGGCCTTGCGCATGGGGATCAAACTCAATCACATCCCGTATAAAGGCAGTGGTCCGGCCCTCAATGATCTGGTGGGCGGTCAGATCGATACGATGATGGATCAGCTGACGGCATCGATTGCCCACATCCGCAACGGCACCATCATTCCCATTGCCCAAACAGGCACGACACGCTCGCCTCTGATCCCCAATGTCCCAACCTTTGAGGAACTCGGCATCCCCACATTCGACATGGTCACCTATACAGGTATCTTTGGACCGGCCGGTATCCCCCAGACCGTCATGGATCAACTCACTGCCGCGCTGCAGCAGGCGCTCACGCGTGCGGACGTCAAAGAAAGATTTACCAATCTGGGTGTGGACATCATCACACTGGACCGTGCGGCCTTCCAGAAGTACGTCAACGCAGACTTCGCAAATTCCATGGCGATTGGCAAAGCTGCCAATATCGTCATCAACGAATAATTTCAGAGCCCCTCCCATGACCCAAACACTCCTGCCCCCCGTCCTGGATCTGCGCGCCCCCAAACGCCAGGTTCCTGCCGGAACTATTGACTGCCACGCACACATTTTTGACCAGTACGATCGCTATCCGATGGATCCGGAGCGCAAATACACGCCTCCTGTCTGCACGCGTGAGTCCTGGCTCAACATGCATCGCATCATGGGCGTACAGCGCGGTGTGCAAGTCCATGGCTCGACCTATGCATTTGACAATTCAATCACTGAAGACTTCATCCGTACAGACCCTGCGCGCTTTCGGGCTGTCGGCGCAATAGCGCCAGATACGAGCCGCGCGCACATTGCCCGACTGCATGAGGCAGGATTTCGTGCAGCGCGCCTGATGGATCAGTACCCTAACGGCGCCACGACACGCGATCTTGAAAAAATCGCCGATCTGATCGCTGAATTTGGCTGGCATATAGAAATCAATATTCTCAAAGGTGCTGACTGGATCGGCCTGGAAAAACGACTCATGGACTGCCCGGTCGGACTGGTGTTTGATCACATGGGGCGTATTCGTGGCAATGTTGGCGTTGACTCACCCGAGTTTGGCGTGATTCGTCGCCTGCTCGATCAAAAGTCCGATACCTGGGTCAAGATTTCAAGCTGGTATCGCATGTCTGATGCGCCCATTCCTGCGCTCGGCATACCCGAGTATCCAGACATGAAGGTGTTTGCCCAGACACTGCTGAACCACCACGCCGATCGCTGCGTGTGGGGTACCAACTGGCCGCATCCCGGCATTGAAAAAAACATGCCCAACGACATCGACTTGCTGGACTTGCTTGAAACCTGGATCCCGAACGATGCTGCGCGCCAGAAGCTATTTGTCACAAACCCTGAAAGACTCTATGGCTTCACACCTGTTTAGGGTGTCGGCTCTGCTCTGACTGCGTATCAATTTTCGTTGAATCTGATTGCCAAAAGTGAATACATGATGACTCCTGCGACACACAATCCCACCACACCACAAGAAAAAATTGACGCCCTTGAGGTCAACTACAAACACATTCTGGGTTTTGTTCCGGACCGTATTCATTCACGTATCGCCCTGGGTATCCAGACCGCACCGGAGATGACTGAAGGGATTGAACACCTCAGGGCACAATTACTCGAGCCCCAGGCACTCGATCTGAAAACAAGCCAGCTGATGGCATTTGGGATGCTATTAATGAATCTGTCACAAGCTGCCGAAAATCATGCCGTGGCTGCCTTGCGCGCCGGCGCAACGGTGCAGGAACTGCAGGCCGTTGCGGGTATTGCATTTGTTTTCAGAGGCATTCCAGCCATCAACCTGTCAGGCGATGCGATCGCCGGAGCATTAAAAAAAATCGAAACGCTTAAAGACTGATCTCTCAGAACAATCACTCAAGTGCGGGCGGACACGCTCAGACATACAGGCGATGTCCGTCATTCAAACGTCCACTTCGTCCAGGCAAACAAAACATTACCATTCCCGTTGCCTCCCGGAACGTACGCCGCCTGGACACTAAAACTGCCGACACTAAGCGAAGCCATCGGCAGGATCCCCGGGAAGGGTGTGTAGTTTGCGATATCAGACCTCGCGGTCAAAAACCCTACCAGCCCCACGCCCACTTTGAGATCGGTCTCCCCGATCGGCCAGGTCGGAACCCAGGCGTAACCCAGCATGTACTCAGGGTGTCCGTGCGAGTCCTGAAAGACCATGGCATACAGCCCCTCATAATTCCCACTATCGTTGTACCTGCCTTTACCAAGACCGAATCCCAGTGGATTCTCGGTGTACTGGCTGCGTTGCTCAGAGGTGTAGGCAAAAGGCATATGCAGGGACAGAAAAGGCACATAGGCCTCGACATGCCCCTCCTTCCAGGTCTGCAGCATATGGCGCGAAGACTCCTCATACCAAGCCTCTTCGGCGCGGGCTTGCAGCGACCAGCTACAGCAGGTCAGACACAATAGGCACACGTAACTCAATTTGCGGATCATGGCATCCATACAAACCTTTATTCAAACTTTATCTGGCCAATCAATGCCAATTTGATCATTAATTGACGATTTTTTCCTTGAGATACATCAAATTGTGCAGCTCACATAAAAAATGCACCATTAGCAGGCTTTCATCCCGGCACGCACCAACTCGACCCCAAAAAGGCGTCCTGCACCTCCAGTGGGCAAGAGGGTGGCCGTGGGGACATCATGCAGCCAGCGAGGCACGCCATCGGGACTGGCACAATAGTTGCTTAATTCTGTTCAGAACCCCAATATTCTGTTCAGGAGCCAGCGATCATGTCGACCCCCCTTACCCAGCCAGTTATCAGTGCAGAGCGTCGCAAGCTCTTGGGAAAAACAGCACAAACAATCGCCGGCGCAAGTTTGCTGGCTCTGGTGGATCCTCTGGTTAAAGCGGGTGCCTGGGCTGCAGGCAGTGATGCACCTGAAAAACCTGAAGTCAAAGTCGGATTCATTCCACTGACGGACTGCGCCTCGGTCGTGATGGCATCGGTCATGGGATTTGATAAGAAATATGGGCTCAAGATTTCACCCTCCAAGGAGGCCTCATGGCCGGGTGTACGCGACAAGCTCATCAGTGGTGAGCTCGATGCAGCTCACGCGCTGTATGGAATGATCTATGGCGTGCAGGTCGGCATCGGTGGCCCAAAGAAAGACATGTCCGTGCTCATGACTCTGAACACCAATGGTCAGGCCATCACGCTTTCCAAGATCCTGGCAGACAAAGGAGTAAAGGACGGTGCCACGCTCAAGGCGCTGATGGACAAAGAGCCGCGCGAATACACCTTTGCTCAGACCTTTCCAACAGGCACACATGCGATGTGGCTCTACTACTGGATGGCAGCGAACGGTATCAACCCAATGAAGGACGCAAAAATCATCACGGTCCCGCCGCCACAGATGGTGGCCAACATGCGCGTAGGCAATATGGACGGCTATTGCGTGGGTGAGCCCTGGAATGCTCGTGCAATCGTAGACAAAATCGGTTTTACGGGGATCACGACTCAAGCCATCTGGAAAGACCATCCAGAAAAAGTGCTGGGCACAACAGCGGAGTTTGTCGAGCGCTATCCCAACACGGCCCGTGCCATGACGGCCGCCGTGCTCGAAGCGTCAAAGTTTATTGATGCATCGAACGAAAACAAAAAGAAAACAGCAGAGACCATCGCTGCAAAATCCTATGTCAACACAGAAATGGATGTCATTCTCGGGCGCATGCTGGGTCATTATGAAGACGGTCTGGGTAAGAGCTGGGATGATCCGGATTCCATGAAGTTTTATAACAATGGTCTATCGAGCTTTCCGTACCTGTCGGACGGTATGTGGTTCCTGACCCAACACAAGCGCTGGGGCTTGCTCAAAGAGCATCCCGACTATCTGAATATCGCAAAGAAAGTCAACCGCATCGATGTTTATACCGCAGCAGCCGCAGCCGCAGGCGTGCCACTGCCTGCCTCACCCATGCGCAGCTCGACACTGATGGATGGTGTCGTCTGGGATGGCTCAAATCCTGTTGCCTATGCTGACAGCTTCAAAATCAAAGGCTAGCCTGATGACACAAGCGACACTCTATCCAGGGGGCGAGATGGCGCAGGATGATCAGGCCGAACTCACCGCACTGCGCGCACGCGAAGAAAAGCGTCTGGCCCGGCGTGATCAGCTCCTGAGGATCATTGATCCCGCCGTGCCTGCATTGCTGGGCTGTCTGGGCTTTGCCTTGTTCATTTTGATCTGGCAAGGCATTCATCTGGGGATTAAAGAAATCCCATCTCCAGGCTTTACCCTGAATGCAGCAATCAAACTTTTCTCAGATCCGTTTTACTCCAATGGTCCCAACGACCAGGGGATCGGCTGGAACATCCTTTCATCTTTAAAACGCGTCGCGCTCGGCTTTGGTCTGGCCGCAATCGTTGGTATTCCCGTAGGGTTTGCCATCGGGCGCTTTCGCCTCTTTCAGGCCATGACGTCTCCGATCATTAATTTGTTGCGTCCCGTCTCTCCTCTTGCCTGGCTGCCGATCGGTTTGCTGTTATTCAAGGCGGCCAATCCAGCTGCCATCTGGTGCATTTTTATCTGCTCCATCTGGCCGATGGTGATTAACACCGCTGTGGGTGTCAGCAAGATCCCTCAGGATTACACAAACATTGCAAGGGTGCTGAATCTTTCAGAATGGAAAGTATTCACTAAAATTTTATTCCCGGCCACACTGCCCTACATGCTCACGGGTGTCCGTCTGTCTATTGGTACGGCCTGGCTTGTGATCGTCGCTGCAGAAATGCTGACCGGTGGCGTGGGAATCGGCTTCTGGTTATGGGATGAATGGAACAACCTGAAGGTTGAAAATATCATCATCGCAATCTTTGTCATTGGCATTGTTGGCTTGCTGCTTGAGTACTGCATGCTGGCACTCGCCAGACGATTCACCTATTCCTGAACAGGCGGCCCACATGACCAGCCCCCAATTCGACCGGTACCTGATGATTGAAGATGTGCAACAGACCTTCAAGACAAAGAAGGGTCCCTTTATTGCACTCAAAAATATCAATCTGAATATTCGAAAAGGTGAGTTTGTTTCACTGATCGGCCATTCGGGCTGTGGCAAATCGACGTTACTCAATCTGATTGCCGGACTCACCATGCCGAGCGCAGGCCGACTGATCTGCGCAGGCCGGGAAATTGCGGGTCCGGGTCCAAGTCGTGCTGTCGTGTTTCAAAATCACTCATTGCTTCCATGGTTATCGTGTTTTGAGAATGTATACCTGGGCGTTGAACGCGTATTTGCTGCGGGAGAATCAAAGAAACAGCTTCAGGAGCGAACCGCAGCAGCCATGGCACTCGTGGGTCTGACAGAATCACAACACAAAATGCCACACGAAGTATCTGGCGGAATGAAGCAACGCGTAGGCATTGCACGGGCGCTGGCGATGGAGCCACAGGTGCTGCTGCTCGACGAGCCCTTTGGCGCACTGGATGCGTTGACGCGTGCTAATTTGCAGGACGAGCTGATGAAGATCATGGCCGCGACCCAAAGCACCGCTGTCATGGTGACGCATGATGTCGACGAAGCCGTGCTGTTGTCAGACCGCATCGTCATGATGACCAATGGCCCTGCCGCACAGATTGGTGAAGTCCTGGCTGTCGAACTGCCACGACCACGTGATCGCGTTGAACTAGCAAACAACCAGCACTATCAGGACTACCGTACCGCAGTGATCGACTTCCTCTATCGCAAACAAGGCAAGCCTGCACTGGCTGCAGCCTGACGGGATTCATCATGAAAAAAATGAAACTGGTTTTGATTGGTAATGGCATGGCAGGCGTACGCACACTAGAAGAATTGCTCAAGATTGCACCCGATCTGTACGAAATTACCGTGTTCGGCGCAGAGCCATATCCAAACTACAACCGTATCCTGCTTTCACCCGTGCTCTCGGGCGAACAGAATGTCGAACAGATCATCCTGAATGATCTGGAGTGGTACGCCAAAAACAACATCACCTTGCACCTGAACAAAACGGTCGTCAAGATCGATCGCAAGGCGCGTGAAGTGCATGCAGCAGATGGGACGATTGAGCCATATGACCGCCTGCTTCTGGCAACGGGCTCCCTGCCCTTTATCCTGCCAGTCCCCGGCAATGATTTGCCGGGAGTCATTGCCTATCGCGATATCAAAGATACCAACGAAATGATTGAGGCAGCGGCCTACCATACCCATGCGGTGGTGATCGGCGGAGGCTTGCTTGGACTGGAGGCTGCAAACGGTTTGCGGGTGCGCGGGATGCAGGTGACAGTCGTTCACCTGGCCGAGTGGCTGATGGATCGTCAACTAGATCTGATCGCGGCAAATCTGCTGCAAAAAAGCCTGGAGGATCGCGGCATCGTCTTCAGGCTCAAGACCCACACAGAGTCTTTGCTGCCCAATGCCCAAGGCACACGCGTGGGTAAAATCCGGTTTAAAGATGGCGAGGAAATACAGGCTGACCTAGTCGTCATGGCGGCGGGCATCCGACCCAATACCACACTCGCAGAGTCGGCCAGAATACATTGCTCGCGCGGCATCATCGTCAACGATACGATGCAGACTTTTGATCCGCTCGTGTATGCGGTCGGTGAATGCGTCAACCACCGTGGCTCTGTGTACGGACTGGTTGCACCGCTCTTTGAGCAGGCTAAAGTCTGCGCCAACCATCTGGCTGAATTCGGCATTGCGCGCTACTCGGGTTCTGTGACATCTACAAAACTGAAAGTCACCGGCATCGACCTGTTTTCGGCTGGTAATTTCATGGGTGGTGAGGGCTGCGAAGAAATCACCTTGTCCGACCCACTGGCAGGTGTCTACAAAAAGCTCGTTGTTAAAGACGACAGACTTGTCGGTGCCTGTATCTATGGTGACACCGCAGATGGAACCTGGTATTTCAAACTGCTGCGCGAAGAAAAAAACATTGCCAGCATCCGTGACTCACTGATATTTGGTGAATCAAATATTGGTGATGTCGGTCACGAAGGCCACAACAAAGCGGCCGCTATGCTGGATGCCGATGAGGTATGCGGCTGCAATGGCGTGAACAAGGGAAAAATTGTTCGTGCGATCAAGGATCAGGGACTGTTCACCCTCGAAGATGTGCGCAAGTGCACCAAAGCGAGCGCCTCGTGTGGCTCCTGTACAGGCCTGGTCGAACAGATCCTGATGAACTGCCTGGGTACCAGTTACTCCGAGACCCCAAAGAAAAAAGCCATCTGCGCCTGCACAGATACCTCTCACGAAGATATTCGCATTGCAATTCGCGAGAACAGGTACCTCACGCAGGCCGAGGTGCGCGCGGGACTTGGCTGGAGAACACCCAGTGGATGTGCCAGTTGCCGACCTGCTCTGAATTACTACCTGATTTCGACCTGGCCCCATGAGGCAAAGGATGATCCGCAATCACGTTTTATCAACGAACGCGCCCACGCTAACATTCAGAAAGATGGAACGTATTCAGTCATCCCCAGGATGTGGGGTGGGCTGACAAATGTCTCGGAACTTAGACGTATTGCGGATGTTGCTGAAAAATACAACGTCCCCACCGTCAAAGTCACGGGGGGGCAGCGCATTGATTTGCTGGGGATCAAAAAAGAGGATTTACCAGCCGTCTGGCATGATCTGGGAATGCCTTCCGGACACGCCTATGGCAAATCGATCCGGACAGTCAAGACCTGTGTTGGCGCTGAACATTGTCGCTTTGGCACACAGCTCTCCATGGACATGGGCGTTGAACTCGAACGCATGCTCTTTGGCATGTACGCACCTCACAAGGTCAAGCTTGCAGTTTCAGGCTGTCCGCGCAATTGCGCCGAAGCCGGGATCAAAGATGTCGGAGTCATCGGCGTGGATTCAGGCTGGGAAATTTATATCGCAGGCAATGGCGGGATCAAAACCGAAGTTGCCGAGTTTCTCTGCAAACTCAAGACTGATGATGAGGTCAAAGAGTACTCCGGCGCATTTATCCAGTTATACAGGGAAGAAGGCTGGTATCTGGAGCGGACCGTTCATTATGTCCAGCGCGTAGGAATCGACTACGTCAGACAACGCATTCTTGGGGATGCCTCAGGCCGCAGCGAGCTCTACCAGCGCCTGCTCTACGCGCTGAAAGACGCACCAGACCCCTGGAAAGACTTTGAACGTGCAGGCGTGGACCTGACGCAGTTTGAAAGCATTGCGCTGGCACCCCTTTGAACCACAGGACAACATCGTGCTCAATCAAAAATGGATTTTAGTGACGACCAAAACCGAAATTCCGGTACTGGGTGCCCGTGTAGTGTCGGGCTCGCCAGCGGGTCCCATTGCCATATTCAAAACACTGGATGACACTGTGTTTGCCTTACTGGATCATTGCCCCCATCAGGGTGGCCCGCTTTCACAGGGCATTGTCCATGGAAACTCGGTGACGTGCCCCATGCATGCATGGAATATCGGGCTGGAAGATGGCTGCGCCGTGTTGCCCGATGTGGGTTGTGCCCGCAGCTTTGCTGTGAAATGCGTGGGCGATGATATCTATTTGCAGCAGGACCAGCTGGCGGAGCCCTGATGCAAACCAGCACCACACAGACACGCCAGACCCGCACGACCTGTTGCTACTGTGGTGTCGGATGTGGCATGCTGGTTCAAACAGAATCGACAGGCGAGCATATTCGCATCAAGAGCGTTCAGGGCGACCCGGACCACCCTGCCAATATGGGTCAGTTGTGCTCTAAAGGCTCAACACTCGGACTGACCGCACAGCCACACCTCTATGAACAATCACGTGCAAAATTTCCAGAGCTGCGCCGGCACAAAGACAGCCCAAGAAAACGCGTTAGCTGGGATCAGGCCTGTGAGACGGTCGCCCAGCGCTTTGCAGAGATCATTGCCGAACACGGCCCCGATTCTGTTGGCCTGTATGTCTCGGGCCAGTTATTGACTGAAGACTATTACGTCTTTAACAAACTCGCAAAAGGCCTGATTGGCACAAACAATATCGATACCAATTCGCGCCTGTGCATGTCCAGTGCGGTGGCTGGTTACAAACAAAGCTTTGGCGCGGATGCTCCGCCATGCAGCTACACAGACATCGAGCAGGCTGCGACAATTTTTATCACTGGGTCAAACACCGCCTACGCGCACCCGATTCTTTTCAGGAGGATTGAGGCTGCCAGACAAAAGAATCCTGCTCTCAAACTCATCGTGGTGGATCCCAGGCGTACCGATACCGCAAGTATGGCAGATCTGTTTTTGCAGATTCTGCCCGGTACAGATGTTGCGCTATATCACGGCATGTTGCACATCATGCTCTGGGAAGGCTGGATTGCACAACCCTATATCGATACGCATACAGAAGGCTTTGCTGCACTCAAGACCTTGATCCGGGACTACACACCCAAAGCTGTCGCTGAAATTTGTGGCATCACAGAAGCAGACCTTACCGAAGCCGCCAGACTCTTTGCCTGTTCGCCCGCGACCCTCTCTCTGTACTGCCAGGGACTGAACCAGTCCTCATCAGGTACAGACAAGAACACCGCACTGATTAATTTGCACCTCGCCTGTGCGCAACTTGGCAAGCCAGGCGCAGGACCATTTTCCCTGACTGGTCAGCCCAATGCCATGGGTGGCAGGGAAGTGGGCGGCCTGGCTAATCTGCTGTCGGCGCACCGCGATATGAAAAACCCCGAGCACCGTCAGGAAGTGGCCGATTTATGGGGGATTCCAACTGTGCCTGCACTGCCTGGCCTGACAGCGATTCCAATGTTTGAAGCGCTTGCCGCGGGCACACTCAAAGCTATCTGGATTGTCTGCACCAACCCTGCACAATCGCTTCCCGATCAAACGATGGTTCATGCAGCGCTTGCGGGTGCAGAGTTTGTGGTGGTCCAGGATGCCTACGCCCATACGGCCACGACCGCCTATGCAGACGTGCTCTTGCCCGCCACGACATGGGCCGAAAAAGAAGGCACCGTCACAAATTCAGAAAGACGCATTTCCAGAGTGCGTGCCGCACTGCCTGCTTTTGCAGAATCCAGAAATGACTGGGAAATTGCACTGGACGTCGCACGACGCCTTGAAACCCTTATGCACGCTGGCTCTCAGAGCATCTGGCATTCTTTGTTTAATTTTACCGATGCACAATCCGTCTGGGAAGAGCACCGCGCGACAACGCGTAAACGCGACCTGGACATCACCGGCCTGAGCTATCAAATTCTGGAACAGCAAGGTCCGCAGCAGTGGCCGTACCCGCAAGGTGCCTCGACAGGTACAACACGTCTCTACACAGATGGGCTGTTCGTCACACCCTCACAACGCGCACGATTCACCGCAGCGCCCTATCGTGCAACCTCGGAACGCACCGATGCGCGCTATCCCATTGGTCTGACCACGGGTCGGCTGCGCGATCAATGGCATGGCATGAGCCGAACCGGCACACTGGCACGTCTACAGGCTCACGCGCCTTCGCCCAGCGTAGATATTTCACCGCTGGATGCACGCCGTCTCAGCCTCACCGACGGGGAACTGGTTTACGTCACCTCAAGACGGGGCGTACAAATCCTGCCAGTCAGAATGACGGATAGCATCCGGCCATCACAGGCATTTATTGCCATGCACTGGGGCGCCGAATGTGTCTCGGGCCATGCTGGAAAATCAGTCGCCCGAGGCGTCAATAGTCTGACCATCGCAGCGATCGATCCAGTGTCTGAACAGCCTGAACTCAAATTTGCCGCAGTCAAAATTACCAAGGCAAATTTGCCATGGTATTTGTATGCCTTTGCCTGGATGCCCGCTGACCAGGCCGTTCGACTTCAGATTGAGCTCAGGGAGTTATTCGATCAGGCAAGCTTTGTCACTGCAACGATATTTGGGCGTGACGAAATGACGTCCAAAAATGGTCAGATGGAAACAGGTTTAAGCCTCACGATGGCAAATACCGAAGCCTTTAGTGAAGCCTTGCTCAGACAGATTCAATTGATTTTCAATGCCTACACAACAGGAGAACAGTCCTCCTTATCTTTTCGCGATTCACGCCACAACAGCCAGCGCGACCTGTCCATTACCCACACCCAGACTGAAAAATACATTTCAAGTGTCCTGCTCACAGGGGCAGGCAAGGATGTCGCTGCCGAGGTCTGGCTCAGAAACTATCTCGAAAACCAGAAAGACATCACCGCCCTGGGCCGGCGCCTGCTGATGCCGGGTCACATCCCCCCGGAACCAATGCTTGCAAGAGGCCGGATGATCTGCAACTGCTTTAATATTTCAGAAGATACAATTCGGGCTCATTTAGCACTTGCTCCCACTCTAGAAAAAGATCTTGCCTTGCAATCTCTTCAAACCTCTCTGTCATGCGGTACTAGTTGTGGCTCCTGCCTGCCTGAAATTAAAGCCATGATCGCCTCAAATGTCCATTAGCCATTACCTCAAACAGATTGGCCGGGGCAGCAAAGGCGCCAGCAATCTTTCGCGAACGGATGCGCAAACGCTCATGCATGCCGTCCTGGCGCGCAGCGTCACTGATCTGGAGATCGGTGCGTTTTGCATGGCCATGCGCATCAAGGGTGAAACCAGCGACGAACTTGCCGGCTTTTATGATGCCATCCAGCCGTTGATGCCCAGCCTCAGTTTTGACAAACCCGTGCTGCTGCTGCCCTCCTACAACGGCGCGCGCAAAACCCATCTGATGACACCTTTGCTGGCACGATGGATGGCTGATCTTGGGTATCTGGTGCTGGTCCATGGCACGCATGAGGATCCGCATCGCACGAGTTCAGAGCAATTATTCCGCGCCATGGGCTGGCCAGTAGCAGAAGCGGCAGACAACATTCATGCACTCCTGGAGCAGAACCAGCTGGCCTATTGTCCCCTTGAAGTGATCTGCCCGGAATTGAATCAGCTGTTAGCCGTCAGACAGATGATTGGCGTGCGTAATTCCGGGCATATCCTGGCAAAACTGATAAATCCGGTTCAGTCTCTCTCCTATCAGATCAGCAACTACACGCACCCCGCATACCCAGTCATCATCGAAGAATTTTTTAAACTCCATCCCGCAAATGTGGTTTCGATGCGCGGCCATGAGGGTGAGCCAGTTGCCAGCCCAAGACGTCTGCCCGAGCTCAGTATCCAGCTGCACACGACCGGACAGTCATGGATCACGCCTGCCGAATTTGACGAAATACCTCCAGAATATATGCAAGGCATTGATGCCAGCGCGACCAGTGCGCTTTACCGGCAGATCCTGGACGGCTCGTGCCCAGCACCTCAAACACTATTGATGCAGGTTGAAGCGCTGCATCAGGCCTTTTCACATCAGGGTCTTTCGCCATCCATCGCGTCTGACGTTTAAACTACGGTCATGACAACTAAACAATCAACAGGCATTATTCTTTTTGCCCATGGATCACGCGATCCAAACTGGCGCCTGCCTTTTGAGGCCATCCTGGACCACTTCCAAAAAAGCCACGCGCAGCCTGCTGCGCTCGCTTTCCTGGAATGCATGCAACCCAGTCTGTCCGAAGCGATTGACAAAATGATCGACTCAGGTATCCATGAGATTCGCGTGGTACCCGTTTTTTTGGCCGTCGGCAGTCATGTCCGCAAAGATCTGCCCATCCTGCTCGAGCAGGCAAGGGCCAGACATCCACAACTTTCCATCACAGCTACCGCCGCTATTGGCGAGCAGCCTGCGATTCAGGCGGCTATTGCTGAGTTTGCCCTAAGTGTGATTTAAAGTCCGCATTTGTTACCAGTCTTACCTGATGACTTTTTTCCAGGCAGACAGCTCGTCGGACAGGGTTTGCGCAAAAGCAGCTGGAGGTTCTGATAATGGAGTCGCGCCCTCGTTGAGCAATCTGTCTTTGAGACTGGGCGTGACATCCCGGATAACCTGGTTCAGCGCATCGACCATAGCGACTGGCGTTGCGGCCGGTGCCAGAATGCCCCACCAGGTTGACACGTCAAACTGTTTCAAACCAGATTCCATAACAGTAGGGGTCTCTGGATACATCGCCGAGCGCACGCGCGAAGTAACTGCCAGCACATTTACTTTATGGTCATTCACATGCGCGCGAATAGTCGGGACGGTTGCAAAAAAAACTTGCGTTCGACCCGCGAGCAAATCCAGTGTGGCCGGACCACTGCCTTTGTAGGGCACGTGTGTCATCGTAATGCCAGCCGACTGTGCAAAGAGTTCTGCCGCGAGATGATTGATACTTCCAGGTCCCGCTGAGCAGTATGTCAATGTGCCGGGATCTTTTTTGGCCGCAGCAATCAACTGCTCAATTGTGAGGATGCCGGAGGCTTTGGAGGATACAACCAGCAGGGGGCCACGTCCGAGTATTGCAACCGGCGCAAAGTCTTTGACCGGGTCGTAAGATGGCGCAGGATCAGAGGCTGCATGCGTAATAAATGTCGAGGTCGCAAACAGTAATGTGGCGCCGTCAGGCACGGCACGCGCCACGCCCACCGCGGCAATTGCGCCCCCTGCTCCACCCTTGTTATCAACAATCACCGTAGCACCCAATCGCGTCGACAAGTCCCTGGCGAGTTCGCGCGCGATACTGTCTGTCCCGCCCCCAGGAACAAAAGGCACGACCAGCGTGACAGGTTTACGCCTGAGATCAGGAGTTTGTGCAAAACAGGGCGTGATACCAAGGTAAGAGCCTGCCGATGCAACCGAGGCAATTGCACCCGAAATCAGTACCTGGCGACGGCGCATCATCAGAGCGTCTGCAGATACGCAGCAAGCGCTTGTCCCGTTTCTTTGGTTCCCAGTCGCCCACCGACATCACGCGTGGCTTGCCCCGCAGCAATCGCCTGTGCGACGGCATCGTTCAGGGCATGGCTGGCCTGAATAAAAGCAGGCAGCTTTTTACGCTGACCGTACCAGGCCAGCAGCATGCCAGCCGAAATCACCTGCGAGAAGGGATTCGCTTTGTTCTGACCAGCAATATCGGGCGCCGAACCGTGTGCGGCCTGAGCCATCCCGTAATCGGTTCCGGCATTGATCGAAGCCGCCATTCCCAGACTGCCAGCAAGTTCGGCCGTCAGGTCTGACAAAATATCGCCAAACATATTTGTTGTCACAATCACGTCATACCGTTCAGGCGCACGCACAACGTGCGCCATCATGGCATCGACAATCACATCGTCAACCACGACATCCGGGAATTCACGACCCACGGCATGGCAGGCATCGATAAACATGCCATCACCTATTCTCAGCACGTTTGCCTTATGCACGATCGTCACATGCTTTTTGCGCGTCATGGCCAGCTCAAAAGCCGAGCGTGCGATCCGCTCACAGCAATGACGCGTAATGCGTCGCAG
This sequence comes from Alcaligenaceae bacterium, assembly GCA_947379755.1. Classification (GTDB taxonomy): domain Bacteria; phylum Pseudomonadota; class Gammaproteobacteria; order Burkholderiales; family Burkholderiaceae_B; genus Zwartia. The sequence goes on from CANCOC010000038.1 coordinate 24,080, forward strand.
CGATACAACGACATCTGGCGTGATCAGCATTTCGCTGCCACCTGACTCGATATTACGGTCAGCGTAAAAGCCTTCCGTGTTTTCGCGAACGACGACAAGATCCAGCGGTTTATGTTGTGTTCCGCTACCAGGATATGTTTTTGCCGGACGAATATTGGCAAACAAATCCAGACTCTTTCTAAAAAACTTCGAAGGATTGATTTCACCCTTTGATTCATCTTTAAAGTCGTAGGTGGACATGGGACCAAGAATCAGCCCATCGGCACTTTTTACTGAGGCAAGTAATCCCTCATGAATTGTTGTGCCGTATTTTTTCAGGCTGTCATGACCGGCGATATCGTGATGCAGATCCAGACCGAGCTTGAATTTTTCTGAAATGATTTCGAGCGCCTGCGTGGCAACGGCCATGGTCTCAGGACCAATGCCATCACCGGGAATGACGATAATTTTCATTTTTATACTTATTAAGTGTGAGGTGACCTGCGCGCTAAAAATTTAGTCTGGCATTGCAATGGTTTCAAACTGGCCTGGCAAAACGATTTCCAGCATTTCGAGGTCCTCCGAGTGCGCAATCTCGCGGTGACGGATCCCTGGCGGCTGGTGGACACAGGTACCTGCGACCAACTTGTGCTCACCGTGCCCTTCGTATTCGAAAATAGCCCAGCCCTTCAGGACATACACCAGCTGCATCTGAATCTCGTGACGGTGCCATTCGCCAGTCGCCTCTGTACCGGTATGGGCATGAATCAGATGCATGACCGCTTTGCCATCGGTCGCCTCCATAATGCCGAGATCACGGTAGTCAAAATATTGCCGCAAACCATCGTGCGAAAAGGGGACATCCCTGGCATGCTGAATACTGAATTTCATGTCATCTCCATTATTTTATTTTTATCATACGCCATGGAAATGTATCACCCGATTTCGAGTGAGGCAACAGTCGTGCCCCCAAAGGACTGCTGCATCCGGAGCTTTGCCGGGTCGTCTTGCATCACCTGCCACAGCCCTGCTGTAACAGGCAGACCATGAAGGACCACAGGGATGGACTTTGTTTTCAGGCGAATCACCGGCTGCGTATGGGCATACCCTGCATAAGGAATATTCAGGATCGCGTGCGCAATTGCCTGGGCCTGTTTAGAAATGGGTTCAATAAAACGGCAAGGTGCACCCTCGATGCTGACACAGTCGCCCAACGCATAGACCTGGCTGGCACTGGTTTGCAACGTGGAGGGGTCCACTGCAATGCCTCTGTCCAGCGCAAGGCCGGCACCCGAGGCCAGACGCGTATCGGTCACGAGCCCAGTCGCTGCAACCACTTCATCCGCAACAAACTGCCGTGCGCATTGCGTCCAGACGCGCTTGCTACCATCCGGATTGAGCGCAACACCCAGCACCTGCACCGATCCCACAACAGTCACACCTGCCTTCTCAAGGCCTGCGCGTAAGCGTGCAGAGCCCTGCGGCGGGAGCAGCGTGGCCAGTGGCTGAGACTGGACATCCAGCAAGGTGACCTGATGCCCAGCCCGTGCAAAATCATCAGCAAGTTCGCAGCCAACCATTCCGGCACCAACAATCACAATCCGCTTGGGACCCTGCTGGATTTTTTGTTTCAAGCCTGACCAGCCAGCCAGATCGTTGATGCGCCAGCAAAGCTGGGGGGGCAAACATGCAGGCAACGCAGGTCGTGCACCCATCGCAATCACCAGACTGGTGAATGACAAGGTGCCGCGGGTCGTGCGTAACTGATGCAGGACGGGACTCAGTCCCACTGCAAAGGTATCAGGTAACAAACGCACACCAAGCCTGAGCGCCGCATGAACACCGGTTTCGCGCACAAGTGACTCGCGTGTGGCGCCGCGCGATATTGCAATAGACAATTCGGGCTTGAGGTAACGATCACCCTCACAGGCCGTCACAATCGTAATCGGCAATCCGGCATCCAGGGCACGCAAGGCTTCTGCCGCGGCCCAGCCAGCATGACCTGCTCCGACAATCACGACGCCCAGACCACGTGCGACATGCGACGCACCAGTCAGCAGGCTTGGGCCAGCGACTGCGACGGCCGCGTGGTCGTAGGGTTCAAAATCAGCCTTGACGACGCCACATAATGGGCAGACCCAGTCTTCGGGTATATCTTCGAAACGTGTACCGGGTGCGATGCCGCTGTCGGGATCGCCAGCCTGTTCGTCATAAATCAGGCCGCAGGCGCGACAGATAAACTGCTTCCATTGAACCTGGCTCATGCAGGCATTTCCTGCCTGGACAATCGTGCCATTTCCCAGCGCAGATGCTTGATTGCGGGCGTCACAATCGCGACAAAATGGGCCTCGCGGATCCGGCGCTGCGGTGCCGTATTCATCATGTAGCCGCGGGCGCCCTGATGGAGCAAGGCAGACTGGGAGGCTCTGAGGACAAACTCGGCGCTTTGCGCACGAGCATCCAGCACCTCAATCAGATAATCATTGCTGCCGTCATAAGGCGTAAGGGCCAGTCGCGAGATCCGTGTGGCCAGATCGTCGTATTCTGCCTGCAATGTGTCCGGCCTGTCATGCAAAAACTGATTGACGTGGCCAAGCAGAGGTTCGACTTCGAGGATCGAATCTATACTGCCCTGCGCCACACCCAGTGCCCAGCCGGTCTGCAGCAAAATAAATGCCGCGCGGACTTTTGCGATGAAGGGCTTTGCTGGGTCTGCAATGATATTGTCCTCGCTGATGAACGTGTCATCCATGCGAATACCCCAGGTGCTGGTACCTTCCATGCCAGAAAACTCGGGACACTGACGCAATACAACTTCTTCGGTACAGCGCAGCAAAAACATGATTTCGTGGGAGGTGCTGCCATCCTCGCGGCATACGCCTGCAATGGCACCGCAGTACTGACCCGGTGCAATGTGACTGACCCAGGGCAGCGCACCGCTGACGCGATAGCCACCCGGTACTTTTTTGGCACGCAGCAACATTTTTTCAATGCCAGCAAACGACTTCATCGGGTTCGAAAGTGCAGTCCCCCCAAAGGTTGCTGCCATGGCATGCTGCTCAAGGACCTGTCCAGTCAGGGCCGGGTTGCCGGACTGCTCCAGGTACAGGCCACAGACATCATGGCACCAGGTCAGAAAACCTGTTGACCCGCAGTTGCGGCTGATCGCACGCATGGACTCAATCGCCAGGCCAAACCGTGTGCCATTGCGATCAAGGTGTGCAGAAAATGCACCTGCCTGACCCAGTTCGCGCATGATATCGAGTGGATAATGCCCGGCATGGTCGATGCGGTAGGCCGCCTCAGCCAGACAACGATTCGAAATATCCGTAACGCTCTGGAGCACAGCGTCGATACTTGTTGAATTCGAAACTTCAGACACTGCATCCACTGGATTCATACACACGCTCTGATTCAGAAACACATATAAAAAAAAATTAATCAGCCAGCCCGATATCAAAGGCAATAGGATTACGCATTGAATTGGCGACGGGTGAATACATGTTGGCATGACGCACGATTTCATCGAGGACTTCACGCGAAGCATCGCCTTCTACAACCACCTTGACACGAATCGCCTGAAAACCCATCTGTGCAGGCTGCATGTCTGCGCCGCCCGCACCCCAGGCTGCAGGGTTTCCGATATCGCCTTCAAGGAATAATTCGAGCTTACTGAGTTTGACTTGCTTCCAGGTGGCCACGGCAGTGATGCCAACAGACAGGCAACCACCAAGCGCACACAGCACCATTTCACCTGGAGCAGGCGCAGTATCCTCGCCAAACAGGTGAGGTGGTTCATCGACTACGACCGGAGCATGGTTGCCGACGTAGTTCAATGTGCGGTACTGACCCTCAGTCACGGTATGTACTTTGTTGGTCCCACGGCGGGTGGGGTCTGCACGGCCTTTCTCTGCAAAACCCATCAGACCATCGCGATCGATCGGACGCAAATAGGCTTTGACTGTTGTAGGGGTTGCGTTGCTGGTGCTCATGATGGACTCCGTTGATTTAAAAATTATCTAGTATGTCAGGACTATTTTAAGCGATGGTTATGACTACCCGGCGAGCTAAAAAGGCAGCAAGGAACCAACCCCTGCCTCATTGGCCACCCGTGCCACATCAGACAGCGTATCAATCGGCAGCAATAGCCCTTTACTGCGGTTGTCGGTATCCGCCAGTTTTTCCATTTCACCAGGATAAAACACCTGATCATGGCCCTCTGCAAGTGGAACATCCTTGAGCGAAGTCAAATACTCATCCATGCGCGCATGGAACGCGTTGAGCGGCTGAAAAGCCGCAACATTCAGTGCCACCATGAAGTGACCGGCACCACTGCGATTGACCGGATCATACGGGCCATGGACCTTGTCCAGGAACTGGCTACCTGACAGCACACCCGAGAGAATATCCACCATTGTGCCCATGACATAGCCTTTGTGGCCTGCCATCGGCAGGATAAAGCCTTCGAGAGCAGCTTTGGGATCCGTTGTGGGGCGCCCCAGCGCATCGACCGCCCAATGCGAAGGGATGCTCTCGCGACGCTTGTCTGCCAGATAAATCTTGCCGCGCGCCACACCCGAGTTCGCCATGTCCATGACCACTGGTCCGTAGCTCCCACCTGGCACTGCAATTGACCAGGGATTGGTGCCGATCTTTTTCTTCAGGCCACCCCAGGGAGCCATGTTTGGGCCCGCATTACTCATGAGCACCATTACACAACCCTGCTGCGCGCCAATCCGGGTGTAATACATGCAGGTGCCAAAATGATTCGAGTTCCGCACGGACACAACACCCACACCATGCTTCTGTGCACGCGTGACAGCCTCATCGACCGCGCGTCGCGCGATGACCTGGCCCAGCCCGTCGTGCCCGTCCATGACCGCCACTGCACCTGCATCGACTTCGAGAGTCGTCTGTGTTAAAGCCTGCATCGCACCGGATTGCAGACGGGCGTAATACCAGCCCAGACGCAACAGCCCGTGGGACTGATGACCCCAGAGGTCTGCCTGCACCAGGGTGTCTGCAGCGAGCCAGGCATCCTGTTCAGGCACACCAATGCTGCGATATACCGCTGCAGCCACCTCCTGCAAACGTACAGGGTCAATTCTGTTGCCCATGACTTGCTGCGATTCTGTCTCACGCATGCTCTTTTTAACCCGATATGTAGAGCGAAACAGTTTAACCAGTTCAAGAAACCGGTTAAGCGCCAGACCCGCAACATGCATGGCACGCCCAGCCCGCGCACCCCTGCAGCGCACAACGCACCAAACAGGCACCGAGTTGGTGCCGCGCATCCTGCGCATTCCTGAGCCACCCCTTTTCAGGCATGTTGCATCGCGTTTGTGCCGAAGCGGATAACTGGCATGTTTATTGCTGTTCGCCTGCTATCGAATAAAGTTCTTCTGGAGATACTGATGACCGCTTCCTCAATTGCTGCGCACCCTGCTGCGGGTCAAACCAGCTTTCTGAAATCAAAGTGGGTGCAGTTGCTGCTTGGCATGATTTGCATGATGGCAATTTCAAGTCCGCAATATGTATGGGCACTCTTTACTAAACCTTTGCTCGGTGAGCTGGGAGTGGAGCTGGCCACTCTCCAGGTTACCTTTTCAATACTGATTGTGCTGCAAACATTCTTTTCACCGTTTCAGGGATACCTGGTTGACCGCTTTGGTGCGCGCGTCCTGCTGTCGATCGGCGCCATTCTGACGGGTTTGAGCTGGGTACTGTCTGCCAAAGTGCATAGCGTGATGGGAATATATTTAACCTATGGCCTGCTGGGCGGATTAGGAACCGGCATCGTCTACATCGGGATTGTAGGATTGATGGTGCGCTGGTTTCCCACTTCGCGTGGCTTTGCCGTGGGCATGGTTGCGGCGGGCTATGGCATTGGTGCGATTCTCACGACCTTCCCGATTTCTTCCACGCTTGCTGCCTCTGGTTATCAGCACACACTGACCGTTTTCGGCTACATCATCGGTGCGGTTGGCCTGATCGCTGCACAGGGTTTGAGAATGCCAGATGTGATTCGAAACGCTGTCAGCAAAAAAATTGCTCAGGCCGAGCTTGGTGTCACGCCAAAAGTCATGCTCAAGACGCCGATATTCTGGCTGATGTTTGCAATGATGACCATGATGTCAACTTCTGGTCTGATGGTGATTTCACAAATGGGTGCCTTTGCCAAGGATTTCGGCATCACCAATGCGATGGTCTGGGGCATGGCTGCACTGCCGCTGGCGCTTACGATTGACCGGTTTACGAATGGCCTGACACGACCATTTTTTGGCTGGATTTCTGACCGCTACGGTCGCGAGAACACCATGTTCATCGCGTTTGGCCTCGAAGCCATCGCCATGACATGCTGGCTGTATTTCCGTAACGACCCCGTCATGTTTGTATTGTTATCCGGCATTGTATTTTTTGGCTGGGGTGAGATTTTCTCTCTGTTTCCTTCCACACTCACCGATACGTTTGGCCCAAAACATGCAACGACCAATTATGGTTTTCTGTATATGGCACAAGGCATCGGATCCATCCTGGGAGGCCCGATTGCCGCGCTGGTCTACACAGGTTTTGGTAGCTGGATACCCGTCTTTGGGCTGATGATCGGCCTGGATGCCACGGCAGCATTGCTGGCCTTGTTTGTACTCAAGCCCATGCGTGTCAGCTATCTGAATAAGTCGATCTAAAAACCACTTGTCACGTGGGCGCGAGTAAGGGATGATGCGCGTTCACTTGATAAGGGAATTTGCCATGACCAAACTTCGCAGCGACATCACAGTTCAAGAGCTGAACCAGCGAAGCGGTGACAACTTGCCCGGTCTGATGGGTGTGCAGGCAATCGAGCTGATGGAAAATACGCTCAAGAGCCGCATGGTTCTGAAGCAAATGCATTTTGCACCGAACACCTATCTGCATGCAGCCAGTGTGATCGCACTGGCCGACACGACGTGTGGCTATGCCACCGTTGCCCACCTGCCAGCGGGCGCGACTTCCTTTACAACCATCGAACTCAAGAGCAATCACCTCGGCACTGTGCGTGGCGTAGGTTCTGTGATTGCCTGTACAGCCACCGCCCAGCATCTGGGCGGCAATACTCAGGTTTGGGATGCCGTCGTGACCGACGAAGCGACCGGCAAAAAAATTGCCATCTTTCGTTGCACCCAAATGATTCTATGGCCCAAAGCCTGATAAATGCCGCAACCCCGGGCACGGTATGATGCTTAACATTCAGAATGTTTAAATGAGATGGATAGATGCGTAGCGATATTGAAATTGCTCAGGCCGCCCACAAGCGCCCAATCATTGAGCTCGCACACCAGCAAGCCAATATCCCCGAAGACCAGCTAGAGCCATACGGCCGCTACAAAGCCAAACTCTCACTTAGCTATATCGATTCATTAAAGGCCCGCCCGGACGGCAAACTGATCCTGGTGACGGCCATCTCGCCGACTCCTGCCGGCGAAGGGAAAACCACGACCACGGTGGGGCTCGGCGATGCCCTCAATCACATCGGCAAACGCGCCATCATTTGTTTGCGCGAACCTTCGCTCGGTCCGGTATTTGGCATGAAAGGCGGTGCGGCTGGCGGTGGAATGGCGCAAGTTATTCCCATGGAGGATATCAACCTGCACTTCACGGGCGACTTCAACGCAATTGCCTTGGCCAATAACTTACTGGCCGCACTGATTGACAACCATATTCACCACGGCAACAAGCTGTGCATCGATGTTCGTCGCATTACGTGGCGTCGCGTAATGGATATCAATGACCGCGCGCTGCGAGAGATTGTCGTAGGCCTGGGCGGGCCTGCGAACGGTTTTGCCCGCGAAGATCATTTTGATATCGTAGTAGCCTCTGAAATCATGGCGATATTCTGTCTGGCCACAAGCATTGCAGATTTGAAAAAACGGCTTGGCCATATCGTCGTCGGTTATACGCTAGACAAAAAACCCGTCCTTGCAAGTGCGCTCAATGCGCAAGGCGCCATGACAGCCTTGCTCAAAGACGCACTGGCTCCCAATATTGTACAGACGCTCGAAAACAATCTCGCCTTCGTACATGGCGGTCCCTTTGCCAATATTGCGCATGGCTGCAATACCGTCCTGGCGACCTCGACTGCGTTAAAACTGGCCGACTATGTTGTGACCGAGGCAGGCTTTGGTGCAGATCTCGGTGCCGAAAAGTTTTTTGATATCAAATGCAGAAAATCAGGACTCAAGCCTTCGGCCGTGGTCATCGTGGCAACAGTGCGTGCGCTGAAATATCACGGTGGCGTCGAGGTCAAACATGTTGGTCACGAAAATATCGATGCCCTGGAACGTGGCCTGGTCAACCTTGAGCGCCATATCGACAATATGCAAAGACACTTTGGCGTGCAGTGCGTGGTGGCCATCAATCATCGCAGCGAAGATACGCCTGCTGAAATCGATCGCCTCAAGGCAAGTGT
>CANCOC010000039.1 GCA_947379755.1 Alcaligenaceae bacterium
ACTAACAGCAACAGCAGCAGCAACATCCCAACACCCAGCATGGGAACCACCCACTGCAGATACTGGCCCCATCCATAAAATGGAGTTCCTCCAGGGGCTGCAGCTTCGCCAGCTCCAGGATTTTTGCTGTCAACCCATGCGACCGGTCCGTTCGGTCCGATCACAACAAGGTCTCCCCGATCAAGAGAAAACTTGACGATCTCCTCTGCACTTTGTGTACCAATTGTTTGCCAGAACACACCCTGCTCTCCATTGCTGCTCACCAGCTCTGCAACGCTCAGGTTCTTCAGGCCAGCGATATTGATCCAGGGCTGTTCTTTACCGCCAATGCGTAAGGCGGGTCCATCAGAGACCTCAACGCTTGTCGTCACGTCTCGGATAGGGACTTCCATTGAAAGAAATGGCTGTTTGGGTATGTAAAGATCGCCGTTCGGCACAACAACAAGTGCACTGCGTGTTGTCGGCAACCCCCCTGCCAGTGCCATGGTCGTCACACTTTTTAAGCTGCTGCTTGCCTTGTCGAGGTAGCGCTCAGGCACAATAATTGATGGTGTACTTGCCAGAAAAGGTAACGTGCTAACAAAAGTTCCTTCTGACTTTTTTTGCGACAAGACAAGATGACTCGTTGGCAGTACAGCAACTGGGTAGGCCTGGGGTGTGACCTTGCACTGATCAGAAAATGGCTGACGCTGAAATCTGATAGCAATCGAATTATTGACACCCACAACATACCGGGGAATATGTGCCACGATTCTTTCATTGCCGCCATCTCCCTTCATCCGGTGTGCGATCAGCAGGATCTCATTCCAGAAAACAGAAACGATTGGTCCCCCTCCCACTTCACCAGGTGCAGCGCCCACATCAAGGACAAGTTCGTTTGGTGACTGGCTGTCACGGGAGATGGCACTTAAAGGAAAAGTTGTGGTCCAGCTACTGTCGCTCAGCACATCTAAATTCGACGAGCGATTGCCAAGATTGATCAGTTTGACTGTGCTTCCTGAAACAAGCTCAGGCGCACGAGACTGGAACGCTTCGATCCGTGACGACAAGAGGATATCTTTCCAGAATGAATCGAGTATGCCGACTGCATTCTCTCCACCCTCGGCGGAAATCATCACGACGGGTTGATTGCCAAGCGAAGAGAGCCATATTTGTGAGGCCTGATTAAGCGGTGGGTTAATGAGCACTCGTCTTTCACGCCATGCATCAAACGCATTCACTGCATCGAAATCAGACTGCAATTGGGCACGCAACGCGTCCAATGCAGTATTGATGCCGTCTGTCATTTCAGAATCCATGATCAGCAGGTCTGCATGAACAGGAATTGCGTTGAGAAATATCAGTGCACCTATCTCAGCAACATCATTAATCTGATGTGTTGATTTCCCCTGTAATGTTGAAAAAGCTGGAATCTTGCCAAGAACTGACGGTACCGTCAGTCCATCTACATCAACTTCCTGTCCGAGAGTCGGAAAGGACTGGATACTGACATTCCTGCCTAAATGACTGAGTGCAACACTCATGCGCCATGCGCTGTCATAAGAAGCACGCGAAATTTTCTCACCAGAGATCATTAACGTTGGTTTAACGGGCAACATATTCCAGGCATCACTCAGACTTTTTATAGTCCTGCTATCCACCAGATATGAAAGACGACTATCCGGGAGCACACTAAAGGAGTTGAGCGTCGAGAGTCCGTCGCCACACTGCTGCAGATCCTGTTTTGCTTGTGTCTGCACAGCAAGCCGGATAAATCCTGTCCCGTCTCCACGGGAAGTCACCGGGAGTGTCTTGCTGATCACACCCGTATCGTTGACTAATCTTTCAGTGACACCAGCAACGTCATTGACAGACACCTTGATTCCAAATGGTCCACTGTCACCTTTTCGATAATTCGCATCAAAATTTATTTTCCCCTGATAAATGGGTATATTTTTGGGTACTGGCATGTAGAACACTTGTGATGTATCCATCCCTGTCAATACTCTTGGTGCATTGACACCCAAATCTGACAAACGAAGCTCGCGAGAAATAAAATGTTCATCATTCAATCGCGTGATTGCTTCACTCATCGGGCTTGCGTGCAAGGAGCCCAATTGAAATGCACAGGCAGTCAATAAGGCAAGTTTGAAGATGTGCCTGAGTTCAAATAAGTTATTTTTTTTAATCGTCAAGTGTTGAGCTGAAATCATGTTGACTCCACGTTGATGCGTGATCGGACGCGTGTTTCAAATAAATTTGAATACACTCATATATTTATATTTGTCGGACAATGCAGCTAGCTTGAAGCTGGGATAAATTCCTGAACTGGCTGACCACTCAGTACCCTCGCAATCCTGGAGCTTGCAAGGCCATCGCCATACGGGTTGATCGCTCTTGAAAATGAGGCGCAATACTCTTGATCATCTAGTAATCTTGATACGGCTCCATGGATTTTTTTTGGATCCGTACCCACCAGCTGAACAGTGCCTGCGAGCACGGCTTCAGGTCGCTCCGTAACATCTCTCATGACTAAAACAGGTTTACCCAGATGTGGGGCTTCTTCCTGCACACCGCCAGAATCTGTAAGGATGATGTCGGCACGCTGCATGAACCAGACAAAATCAAGATATCCAAGGGGATCAATCAAATGAATATTTGATCGCGCAGAAAGTGTCTGATGAACAATCCCCCGTACCTGGGGATTCATGTGCACTGGATATACAATTTGCAAATCCTCACGACTGGCAAGCTGATCAATGGCGGCGCAGATCTGTCTGAAACCTTCCCCAAAACTTTCACGGCGATGACCTGTGACAAGCAATAGCTTGCGTGAAGGATCAAGCCATGAGAACCGTTTCTCAGTGATGCTTGCCAGCGCCCCTCCTGCGGTCAGTCGCTCGCATGTCATTGAAAGTGCATCAATCACCGTGTTACCAGTCACGTGCACCGAACCGTGTAAATTCTCTTTCAACAAATTTTGTCTGGATGTTTCGGTCGGCGCGAACATCCATTGGCTCACCCCGTCTACCATCCGACGATTCATTTCTTCTGGAAATGGTGAACGGATGTCACCTGTGCGCAACCCAGCCTCCACATGTCCGACTTGTATGCCCTGATGAAACGCTGCGAGCGCACAGGCTGAAGCCGTGCTTGTATCACCATGTACCAATACACAATCCGGCTTGACCTCTTCGAGCATCTGGCTGGATTGCTCAAGGATTTTTGCAAACAGACCATTGAGAGTTTGATTGGGAACCATCACATCAAGATCGTAATCAGCCTGCAGTCCGAACAGGTCCATGACTTGATCAAGCATTTGCCTGTGTTGGCCAGTGACGCACACTACATTTTCAATGGAAGGCTCCCTCTGCAATGCCGTAATCACAGGAGCCATTTTTATGGCTTCGGGCCTTGTGCCAAAGATGGTAAGAATTTTCATTTCGTTATCTGATGCAGTATCTCGCAAGGCGTATTCAATCTACACGCCACCATTCGCTGCATATCCTGTCGTGATTGAGATGCTTCCAGTTTATGGAGGCTTGCCGTTACCGTAAACTCGTATTCACTACATCAAAAAAAAACAATATTTTTAATTTTTATATTTATCATTTTTCTTGAGTGCATCGCTCTACTACGATGAACTTTAAAGCTGAGATATCAATTCATCATAGCCAGATTATGCATGAGCATGGACTCGCATTATTTATGTATTTTTTATAATTGTTTTCATGCACACCCGCATCTATGCTTGCGATGAGCGGTTGATATATATTCATTACACTCAGTGTCACACGCTCCGCATCACATTCAATATACCTTCAGGCATATACATTCATACCTGTTGATCAATAGACGCTCGGTTATGCGATCACTAGCATTTGTAATCTCTGTGACGCAACGAATCTAGTGTCCATTCATGATTTTTATTTGCACGAAAAATAATTTTGAGCAAATAAATTTCGTTATCTCAAAAGGGTATTCAATGAAAAAGCAACCGATGCAACAACGTTCAAAATGGGCTGTAGAAACTATTCTTGCCTCGGCAAGCCAGTATCTTGAAACGCATGATATTGACGGTTTCACTACAAATAAAGTTGCAGAGGTTTCTGGCTACTCAATTGGAAGTATTTATCAATACTTTCCAAACAAACACTCAATCATCCGAGAGCTGTTCGTGACCGAAATGGGGGGATTGAACCGTGAGCTTGTTGGCGAAATTCAGCAGGCTACAGACGCATCGCTGGAAGAAGTCATCGCCATGATTATCAGAAGGTACTCTTCCAGAATTTTTTCAAGTAAAAACAAGTATCGCGAAATTATGCAGACCCTTATCAAAAATGATGACTGGCAAAATGTAACAATCCGTACTCGACAATTCACCGAACTACTGATTGATGAACTCATCAGAAAGTTTCCAGCTCAGATTCGCGTCCTCAAGAGCGAGGCCAGATTCATTGTGATCAGCTGCCTTTCAACGCTGCTGCATGGGGGCATGCTCTCTGAAAATGAGAACATTCAGCAGTTTGAGTTTCAGGATGAAATGAAAGTCCTGATCTACCAATTCATTGCATCAGGAGTTGAACGCTCAGCGGGCGTTAAGCTATCCTGAAGTTTTATGGCCTGATAGAATATTGATTGATCGAGCCCCTGACAAGGTCACCTGCAACGCAGACCTGAAAGGGGCTTCATATAATCTTTTATTTTCTCAGCTGAGTCAGTCCGATTACTAACTTACCCAATCCCGCTAATTATCGACCTGATATTGACGGTCTTCGTGCACTCGCCATTCTGTTAGTCGTTACTTATCATTACTTTGGCGTTTTGGGTGGGTATATCGGAGTTGACATATTTTTTGTCATTTCTGGCTATTTGATCTCTTTTCAGATCATCACTGCCCTGGATCGAAAGTCCTTTAGCCTGACAGACTTTTATGCCAAACGCGTCCGGCGTATTTTACCTGCGCTGGCCTTCGTGATCTGCGCATGCCTGCTCTTCTCCTGGTTCTTTCTCTTTCCTGCTGACTTTGTACGACTGGGTAAGCACGCAACTGCCGGCATCCTCAATGTATCCAATATTGTGCTCTGGTACGAAGCAGGCTATTTTGATGCATCCTCCTCACACAAGCCCTTTTTGCATTTTTGGTCGCTCGGAATCGAAGAACAGTTTTATCTGTTATGGCCATTGTTGCTCATTTTATTTTTTAAATTTCGCAAATATGTACTGGCCTGCCTGATCGCACTCACCGCGGTGTCATTCATCTTAAATGTGATTGCGACGCATCAGGACCGGACCCTGGCCTTCTATATGCCTCTGACACGTTTTTGGGAGCTGTCTGCAGGCGGTATTCTGGCTTTTGCAGTCGTGCGCAAGATGGCTCATTCTCCCGTGAACGCACCCATCACTTGGCCATGTGGTCACCGCGCCGCCCCTTGGGTGGGACTCGCTCTGATCGTGTTTGCTACTGCAATTCTGAATCAGCAATCCGCATTCCCTGGTTACTGGGCGCTACTGCCCGTTGTGGGGATATGTCTGATGATTGCACCAACCAACGATGCGCCTCGAGGCCTGGGGTTTCTCAAATCAAAAACTGCTGTATTTATCGGGAAAATTAGCTTTTGCATCTATCTTTGGCACTGGCCAATTCTGCTGTTTTCTCATCTGATTGATTTCACCTCCCGTCCAAGTAAATTTGTTGCGTTAGTCTTGTGTATCGTGTTGTCATGGCTGACCTGCCGCTGGGTCGAACAACCAATCCGCTCGATCAGAGTGACGCGGGCCAATGCTTCACGCTTTCTGTGGGTAGGAGCAATTGTCACTGTTGCCATTGCAATCACCGGAGCGCTCTTTGCAACGCGCATCATACAAAGAAGCTGGGATGACACCCTGATTTCCAAAAATTATGAAGTCAAGCAGATAGGATGCGGTGTTTTCGCGGATCATGGCAAAGAATTCGCTCCTGCAAGCTTTGAACGTTGTGACAAGATCCTCTTTCCGCAGTCTGGCAAGGTCGTGCTTCTGGGGGATTCCCACGCAATGAGCCTGTATCAGGGACTCAAGCCATACCTTGATGCGCACCACATTAACCTGATCAGTTACCCGGTACTCGAGTGCACACCACTCTCCCTCAACGACAAGCGTCCCAGATGCAACGACTACAACTCGTGGATCAATGAGCAGATCACAGCCATCCAGCCAGAGTTGATCATCCTGTTTGCCCACCATTTATTCAGGGAAAAGGACCCTTACCTTGGTGAACCTGCAGGCTATGTCAAGCATATCTGGGAACGGGCCGAAGCGCTCAAGGCGCAGGGTGTACCAAACGTCTGGATCATTGGTGGCATTCCGAACTGGAAGGAATCTCTTCCACACGCCATGAACTTTAATTTCCTTCGCCGCGGCCAGCCAGTGCCCGAACGCACGTTTACCTATGTGCTTGATGAATCTCTCAAAATGGACGACATAGTGCGAGCGGGAGATAATCACAAGGGTGTGGCGTATATTTCCCTGAAAGAGGCCCTCTGTAATGCTCAAGGATGCCTCACAAACGTTGGCACTGACCTCCCCAATGACCTGGTCGTAATGGATTATGGACATTTGACCCAAAACGGGGCTAAATACGTCTCAGAGCATGTAATTGGTGGCAAAATCCTATCTTTATTCCCAAACTTACAATAAAAAACCTCTTTGGTCAGGGCTGAGTTAAGTGATATTTGAAAAAAGTAATAGACGGCTCATTATGATTGCCGCCTTAATTCTGGCTATCATTATTGTGGTGAATGCTGCAGTTTCCGTTTTTTTTATCCGTCAGAACACAATTTACGAACGTTCAAAACAACTCGAAAACCTGACACAAATTCTTTCGGCTCACACGACGCAAATCATTTTTTCAGCAGAAACAGCGCTGGACAGCATCATGGATGTTGTTGAACTGGCAAAACTAGAGAACGAAAAACAATTTCGCAACTTTGCAACCAAACAGGATCAATACGACTTACTTGTTGAAAAAACCAGATCTAATCCAATTATTGACGTTTCAACTTTTGTTGCCAGCGACGGTAAAGTCCTGAGTTTTTCTCGTTCTTTTCCTCCTCCCGACATTAACCTTTCTGACCGCGACTACTTTCAGTGGCTTAGCAAAAATAATTCACTCCGTACGTTTTATAGCTTGCCTGTTCAAAACAAGGGCAATGGCAAATGGGTTTTTTATCTGGCCAGGCGTGTGAACGGTGCCAACAATCAATTTCTTGGAGTTGTTCTGGTGGGGGTCTCTGCAGAGGTCTTTTCAGCGCTTTATGAACAGATTGGTGAAAATTTAGGCCAGGGTGCGTCGGTTTCTCTCTATCGCAGCGACAAAACCCTACTGACACGCTGGCCGTTTGTCGACGACATGATTGGCACAATCAACGTCAACGGTGTAATCGATCGCTCAATTGATAACCCGGCAGGATCGGGGCGCGTCATTCATACCAGTGGTCCAAGATTTTACGAACGTGATTTACGTGTAGACCGGATGATTTCCTTCAGGAAAGTCTCAAATTACCCTTTCATTACCGGAGCCAGTTTTACAGAAGACTTCTATCTTGGGCACTTGTTTCAAAGTGCGGGTGGTGTGATCTACAGTTCACTTTTTAGTCTTTTTATCCTGTTTGTCAGCATGGTTTTATTGCTCAGGGCGTACAACACTAATACTAAAGTGAAATTCCAGGCCTATCACGACTATCTCACAGGCTTGCCTAATCGTGTCCTGCTCGCAGACCGTGCCCAGTTAATGTTTTCACTGGCCCGCAGGCATCACAAAAAATTAGCACTGATCTATATTGATCTGGATCACTTTAAAAAGATCAATGATGAAATGAGCCATGCGGTGGGTGATGAGGCACTTAAAATAGCAGCCGAAAAAATGCTCTCCTGTGTCAGGGACGCAGATACGGTTAGCCGAATTGGTGGTGATGAATTCATCGTGCTGCTATCGGAAATCAGGGATGAGCAGGCAGCGGTCATCGTTGCAGAAAAAATTCAGCATGCCCTAGCTCAAACAATTACGATTGGTAGTCAAGCATTTACGATCGAGGCAAGTTGTGGCATCGCCATATATCCGGACCACGGAACCACACTGCATGAATTACAAAAACACGCAGATTTGGCCATGTATGCTTCAAAAGATAAAGGCCGCAATCACATCCAGCTATTCAATCAAGACATGAATTAAAGTGCATCCCTTTAAAACAGCTGCTCATACATTAAGCAGCCCATACGTCTGGGCAGTGTCTGACAATTAAGGATTTGAATTTGCGATGGGCTCAGTCAAAGAAGATGTGCGGGAAAACAGTCGGGCGATTTACGAAACCATTCTCGAAGAAGTGCATAGCTGGACACAGTTTGTCCGCGAAACCTGGCCTTTGCTCACCCTGGTCTTCGCCGCCATTTGCTTAGCACTCTGGTTTGCAAAACCAGCCCCGCCCAAGCAAGTCCTCATGGGCACGGGCTCTAAAGGTGGTTCTTACGAGTTGATTACACAGGAATATGTCAAATTTTTTGCTAAAAATGGCGTCAAACTGGTACTCGTTGAGACACCCGGCGCCGAAGAAAACATTGCTCGCCTGATTAATTCAGCAGACCCTCTGCAAGCGGCCCTGGTGCAAGGCGGGGTCGTCACGCACGAGAACTCCAGGGGCTTGCTTTCGTTAGGAAGCATTGCCTATGAGCCAGTACTATTCTTTTATCGCAATGACAAATTCGATCCTGAGAAACATGTCACTGCTGACTTTTTAAAACAACCCGTCGCACTTGGCGAACTGGGCAGCGGTACACATCGTCAGGCACTGCACATCCTGTCATTGAATGGGATGGACATGGACAATCAAAATTTCAGGAGCATTCCCACTCATGAGGGAGTCGAAGCATTTATTCGCGGTGAGGTCGATTCAATTTTTATCGTGGATGGTTTTGACTCTGAGAACGTTCAAAAGATGCTTCTTCAAAAAAATGCCAGCCTGGCAAGTTTTGATCGTGCGGCAGCATATACACGGCTGATGCCTTTTTTTCACGAATTACTGATCCCTCAGGGAGCCTTTAATCTGGCAAGGAACTTTCCGCATCAAGATACAAAAATTATCGCATCGACTACGAATCTGTTGATTGATAAAAACATGCACCCTGCGATTCAGCTATTGTTTTTGCAAGCGGCTCAAAAAATCAATGGAAAAAAAACGTTCTTCTCCGAATATGGTGAGTTTCCGAAGTTCATGGAGTCTACTGTTCCAGAAAGCGAAATTGCAAAGCATTTCTATGAGAAGGGTACGCCCATGCTCATGAATTACTTACCCTTCTGGCTCGCAGAATTTATTGATCGCCTGATCATCCTGCTGCTGCCCTTATTTGCATTTGCTTACCCACTGATCAAAACAATGCCAGGCTATCGCATGAACCGTGCGCGCAGCCGAATCAATGAGGTGTATGGTTCATTAAAGTTTTTTGAGCAAGAGCTTTCGAGCAGCAATGAACCTGCCATGCACAACGTATACCTCGAAAAGATCGACGAGATCGAGAAACGCGCCCTGGCATTGCGTGTCCCAAAAAGTCTGGGGGGAGACTATTACAGTTTGCGTAAAAATATTGATTTTGTCCGCATGCTGATTAACCGGCCTCAAGATAGTCATCAAAGTGGCTCTGGGATCTGAGCACCCCCATGAAAAAAAAATTCGATGTGATTGCGCTGGGTGAAGCCATGATTGAGTTCAATCAGACAAATCCCGAACAGCCTCTTTACCTGCAAGGGTTTGGTGGGGACACGAGCAATGCCGTGATTGCCGCAGCGCGCGCGGGTGCCAGGACTGGGTATTTGACGCGATTAGGTGACGATACATTTGGCCAGTCGCTTCGTGAACTCTGGTTACGTGAGCAAGTGAACATAACGGCGATTGATTCGGATCCTGTATTTCCAACAGCAATCTATTTTGTGACACATGGTCTGCAAGGCCACACATTTACCTATAGACGTGCAGGATCTGCCGCGTGCCAGATGACGCCTCAATGGCTGCATGGAAAACCTGGAGAAGTCATCGCACAGTCTGAATGGCTGCACATTTCTGGCATCACGCTAGCGATTTCCCCACAAGCTTGCGAAACCGGTTTTTCCGCTATGCATCTTGCGCGCAAAACGGGTACAAAAATTTCGTTCGACTCCAACTTACGGCTCAAACTGTGGCCGCTTGAGCGCGCTCGAATCGCAATCAGCAAGGCCATTGCTTTGTGTGATTTATTTTTACCAAGTCTGGAAGACATGACCATTCTGACTGGCCTGGATGCTCCGGATGCAATTGCAGATTGGTCTCACGCGCTAGGTGCCAGGCAGGTAGTACTCAAACTTGGCGCAGAGGGTGCCTTGATCAGTGATCTGCACACAGGGTTGCGTCAACGCATCAGTGGTCATCGCGTGCAGGCAGTAGATGCGACCGGTGCAGGGGATTGCTTTTGTGGCAACTTGCTCGCCAGACTTGCGCTCGGAGATGATTTGTCCACCGCGACTCACTTTGCCAACGCGGCAGCGAGCCTCACCGTGCAAGGCTGGGGTGCAGTCAATTGCCTCCCAACCGCTGAGCAGACCAGGCAACTACTCTTGCGTTAGGTACGTTGTAAACATGCCGCGTGATGAGCAAGCGCCTCGATTCTGGCAAAATCACCTTGCGCCAAGGCCTCTGCAGGAATCAGCCACGAACCACCCACACAAATCACATTCGGTAAGGCCAGATATTCGGGTGCATTCTGAATCGAGATGCCGCCTGTCGGACAGAATCTGGTCTGCGCAAAGGGGCCAGCCAGTGCCCTGAGCATAGCCACTCCACCCGCTTGTGCCGCAGGGAAAAACTTCAGTTCGGTATAGCCTCCATCCTGCGCATGCATGATTTCACTCGCAGTCGCAACACCTGGCAGCAGGGGCAGGCCGATCTCTCGACACACTCTGCCAATCTCGGAGGTGTAACCCGGACTGACGGCAAACTGAGCACCTGCATCCTGGGCGGCTTGCGCATCCGTAGCGCTACACACCGTGCCCGCGCCCACCACTGCCTCTGGTACTTCGTGTGAGATCAACCGCATGGCCTCCAGTGCAATCGGTGTGCGCAGGGTGATTTCAAGCATACGAATCCCTCCCGCCACCAAGGCTCTGGCCAGAGGCACGGCGTGCGCGAGATCATGCAGCACAATCACCGGAATAACAGGTGCATCCTCCATCACGGCCAAAGACGTCAGTATGTTCAATTGTGTCTGCCTGTTCATTGATCTGGGCATTTCAATGCATTGTTTAATAATATTATTTGCGGGATAAGCCTTTGGGCAAAGGAAAGGAAACATGCTCTTCGAGGCCATCCATATTGCGAACCGATACGGCGCCTAGCTCCTTGAGCCGCTTGATTACCTGCTGAACAAGTAATTCAGGGGCCGAAGCTCCAGCAGAAATGCCAATCCGCTTTCGCCCTGCCAGCCATGAGGGATCAATCGATTCAGGACCATCAATCAGATAGGAGTCAATGCCCTTACGCTCGGCCACTTCTCGCAAACGATTGGAGTTTGAACTGTTGGCACTGCCGACCACCAGCACCAGATCGCACTCTGGAGCCATGATCTTGACGGCATCCTGCCGGTTTTGTGTGGCGTAACAAATATCACTTTTTTTAGGTTCGATGATGGTAGGAAAGCGTTGCTTGAGTGCGCCTGATACCTCAGCAGCATCGTCAACGGAAAGTGTGGTCTGTGTCACAAACGCCAGATTCTCCGGGTTGGTGACGTGCAGATTACGAACATCTTCAACAGTCTCTACAAGGTACATACCATCTTGTGCCTGCCCGATCGTTCCTTCGACTTCCGGATGCCCCTTATGCCCGATCATGATGATCTCACGACCGGCAGCACGCATGCGTGCAACCTCAATATGGACTTTTGTCACAAGTGGACAGGTTGCATCAAAAACCTGCAGACCACGTTCTTCGGCCTCGCGTCTCACAGCTTTTGACACGCCGTGCGCGGAAAAAATCACGATACCGCCTGCGGGAGCCTGATGAAGTTCATCAATGAAGACGGCGCCTTTGGCCCGCAAGTCTTCTACAACAAAGCGGTTGTGTACGATTTCGTGACGAACATAAATTGGGGCGCCATGCAGCTCAATCGCGCGCTCGACGATATCAATCGCACGATCGACGCCAGCGCAAAATCCACGAGGCTGAGCCAACAGGATTTCGGCGCCCGCATTTGGCTGGCTGGATTGCAACGCATTTGAATGTGCCGAAGTTGAATGAACAACACCAGTCATTAAAGTACTCCAAGCAGATCGATATCGACACGCAAGATGAGTCCTGCAAGCGGATGATTGAAGTCAAACAATGCAGTGTCATCATTGATTTCTTTCAGTACGCCCGAATAGCGCCCACCATTGGGTGCCGAAAACTCAACCATATCACCGGGCGTAAATGCAGTATCCGGCTCCGCATGCTCATTGAGCATGGCACGCGTCACGCGCTGAATGAGTTCGGGGTTGCGGTCGCCATACGCACTGGCTGGATCCAGTGTGTAACTGAAACAATCACCCTCTGGATGACCGATGAGTGGCGCCTCCATGCTGGGAGACCATTGGCCGCTATTGAGCTGAAGGGTTGCTGGTCGCCCTTCAAACGTGTCAATAAAGGTTGAGCCTGCTGCCGGTCCGCTTTCAATCACGATGCGGTAATGCAGCGTCAGGTAGGAGTCCGCACGGACAACGGGAGGAGTTACTTGGGCCTGGTCAGTCAAAATCTGTCACCGTAGTTAGCTTGCCAAACCCCTATTCTAGAGCGTTTAAAGATGACACTGTGCGATACCCTTGCCCCCGACCAACGACCCCGCGAACGCATGTTGCGACACGGTGCCTGCGCCCTTACGACAGCAGAGCTCCTGGCACTGATGCTCGGGACAGGCACAAAGGGACAACATGCCCTCGCTCTCGCTCAAAATTTGCTTGACCATTTCGGAGGGGTTCGGCCGCTTCTGGCTGCCGGAATCGACGATCTAAGGGGCATCCATGGCCTGGGAGACGCAAAAATATGCCAGCTAATCGCGATTTTGGCTCTGGCACGACGTGCACTCGAAGAAGAACTCAGACGGGAGTGCACACTGCGGGTCCCAGAACAGGTAAAAGCCTATTGCGCTGCGCTGCTTGGCCATGAGCCCATTGAATATTGCATCGCTCTGTTTCTGGACAATCAGTATCGGTTGATCCGCAGCGAAGAAATCTCGCGGGGCACACTCACCCACACCTCGATTTATCCCCGTGAAGTCGTCAAAGCTGGCTTAGCCAACCATGCTGCAAGCATCATTCTGGCACACAACCACCCTTCTGGACTGGCTGAGCCGAGCGCGGCCGACCTTCATCTGACACGACAGCTCAAACACTCGCTGGCTGTCGTTGACATCGCACTGATCGACCATTTGATTGTGGCCGCAAACAAAGTCGTATCATTGGCTGAACTGGGACATATCTGAGACCATCATAAAAAAGAGGCCGCCTGTGATGGGCGGCCTCTTGCCTTGCAGCGGCAGGTTAGTGCCGTTTAGTTCCGTTCAGTCAGAGCTAACGGAATCAGGCACGCTCAAAAATTGCAGCGATGCCCTGTCCACCACCAATACACATCGTCACTAGCGCATAGCGACCACCGGTACGGTGCAGTTCATAAATGGCTTTGGTGGTCACAATAGCACCGGTCGCACCGACTGGATGACCCAGTGAAATTCCGCTACCGTTGGGGTTCAGGCGCGCTGCATCAAGCTTGAGCTCTTTTGCAACAGCACATGCCTGGGCGGCAAAAGCTTCATTAGCCTCAATCACATCAATCTGATCAATGGTTAAACCCGCGCGCTTGAGCACAGCCTGCGTCGCGGGAACCGGACCAATACCCATGATTTTAGGATCGACACCGGCATGCGCATAGGCCACCAGACGCGCCAGAGGTTTAGCACCACTGGACTTCACAGCCTCGCCACTCATCATCAGAACGGCAGCTGCACCATCATTAATGCCTGAAGCATTGCCTGCAGTGACCGTGCCGTTCTCTTTGACAAATACCGCACGCAATTTTGAGAGGTTTTCAGCGGTGATGTCACGACGTGGGTGTTCATCAACCTTAAATTCGCTCTCACCTTTGCGGGTCTTGATGATCACGGGCACGATCTGGTCGTTAAACCGGCCTTCGTCCTGGGCCAGTGCGGCACGGCGATGCGACTCAAGCGCCAGGGCATCCTGGTCCTCGCGTGAAATACCAAACTGGCTTGCAACGTTTTCAGCTGTCACGCCCATGTGCATGCGACCAAAGGGGTCGGTCAGTGCACCCACCATCATGTCCGACATGGTGCTGTCGCCCATGCGCGCACCAAAACGCTGCGTCTGGGACAAATAGCCACCACGGCTCATGCACTCAGCGCCACCGCCGATTGCCATTTCAGTATCTCCAAGCAGGATGGACTGCGCACTGGAAACAATCGCCTGCAACCCGGAACCACATAAGCGATTCACGTTAAAGGCTGCTGAAGAATGTGGCAGACCACCCTGGATAGCCACCACACGCGACAAATACATGTCACGCGGCTCGGTGTGGATCACATGGCCAAAGGCGAGATGCCCGACCTCTTGACCATCCACACCTGAACGCTCAAGCACGGCCTTGACAACGGTTGCACCCAGATCAATAGGGGAAACGTCTTTCAGACCACCACCAAAATCGCCAATTGCGGTCCTGGCCGCTCCGGTAATGAAAACTTCACGCATTGGGATGTTCCTTATGAAATAGAATGATTTAATCAGTATGACGTTTTATATTGCTCAATCAACGAACTAGAATAACCTGCCCAAGGCCTTAAGCATATTATGAGCATCCCTTACTCGATTCTGGATCTTTCGCCAATTCCACAAGGTTTCACCGCTGCAGATGCCTTGCGAAACTCGCGCGACGTGGCCCAACATGCTGAAAAATGGGGATATACACGCTACTGGCTGGCTGAACATCACAACATGATCGGCAATGCGAGCTCAGCTACTGCAGTCGTGCTGGGCTATATCGCTGCGGGTACCAGCAGTATCAGACTGGGTTCCGGGGGCATCATGCTGCCAAATCATGCCCCGCTCGTGATTGCAGAACAATTTGGCACGCTTGCCTCGATGTATCCGGGCCGGATTGAGCTTGGCCTGGGGCGCGCTCCCGGCACCGATCAGCTGACTGCACGGGCATTAAGACGAGACTTGCAGGGCAATTCGGATCAGTTTCCGCAGGATGTGCAGGAACTGCAACACTATTTTGGTCCCGTACAGCCTGGCCAGGCCGTTAAAGCCATTCCAGGTGCAGGCCTTGAGGTTCCCATCTGGATCCTTGGATCCAGCACCTACGGCGCACAACTTGCCGCCCACTTGGGACTGCCTTATGCCTTCGCCTCTCACTTCGCCCCTGATGACCTGATGCATGCCATGCATGCCTATAAAAGCCTGTTCAAACCTTCCGCACAGCTGACGCAGTCGCATGCAATGGTTGGAGTCAATGTCGTTGCAGCAGACACAGACGTCGAAGCACAACACCTGTTCACCACCCTGCAGCAGCAGTTCACCAGAATGCGTCGCAACACGCGTGGCCAGCTGCCCCCTCCGATCGAGGATATCGAGTCTTTCTGGACGCCCCACGAAAAGTCTTCAGTCGCGCAATCTCTGGCTTGCTCGGTCGTTGGGTCACCCGATACTGTCCGGCGCGGCTTGCAGGCAATCGTGAACAAAACAGGTGCAGATGAGCTTATTTTTTCGGGACAGATTTTTGACCATCAGGCACGATTAAGATCTTTTGAAATTGGATCTGAAGCCGCCAGACTGGTTGAACCGGCCCTTCAGGAGGCGACCGTCGCCTGAGGTCTGCAAAGACTCGCTTAAGAAAAGCACGTTCAGTTTCAGGCATAGACATAGCCCCGCCTCCAGGGATAGGACTGATCTGCGGGTAGATCAAGCTCATCGGAACGACCTGTTGGCGTATGCTGGGCAAGCACCTGATGCAGGGCGACCCAGCCATTTTCAAAGCCTGCTGCACAACCGGCCAGATAGAGCCGGTAGGCGCGCAACGCTCGCGCGCCCTTTTCTCCCTGCAAAATCCTGCCCGCTGCCTCGAGGTGGCTTTCAAGCGCGTCACTCCAGGCCCACAGCGTTCGTGCGTAATGCGGCCGCAGATTTTCAACATCCAGTGCCTCCAGCCCACCATTGGCCATATTCGTCAGCACATGACCAATATGAATCAGCTCGCCACCAGGGAAAATATATTTTTCAATAAAATTGCCCATACCGTGACCAAGCTGAGGGTTATAGACTCCTCCAGCAGTAATGCCGTGATTCAGCACCAGACCGCCCGGGCGCAACAAAGTGCGCAGGCGAGCAAAATACTCCTCCATCTGCATCAGCCCGACATGCTCAAACATCCCCACCGAAGCGATCTTGTCAAAACTCTGCTCTGCATCAAGATTGCGATAATCCAGCAAGTGCACCCGAACACGATCTGACAACCCTTTTTTTTCGATCAGTTCGGTGACATAGGCATACTGGTTGCGTGAAAGGGTAATACCGGTCGCATCGACGCCGTAGTGCTCAGCCGCCCACAACAGCAAACCGCCCCAGCCGGCGCCGATATCCAGGAATCGCTCGCCCGGTTTCAAATTCAATTTGCGGCAGATGTGATCCAGCTTGGCCTCCTGGGCGGCCTCAAGCGACATGTCGGGTTCACGATAATATGCACATGAATACACGCGCCGCGGATCGAGCCAGAGGCCATAAAAATCGTCTGACAAGTCGTAATGAAACTCAATCTGCCTGATATCACGCTCGATCGAATGACGCCACACCGACAAGAGTCTGGCGGATAGCGAAGTCAGCCATCCATTGCGAGCTGCATCAACAGGTGAACCAGGCAAAATCGATGCAGCGAGCGCCATCATGTGGCGCATGGAACCATGCACATCGCAGCGTCCTTCGACATAGTCCTCGCCCAGCAAACCCACATCGCCCCGCGCCAGATGCAGGAGCACCTTGCTCTGCCTGGCAACAAATGTGACCTCTGCACCGCTCGGCCCCACGGTCGTGCCATCGGGCAAGATAATATTAAGGCCGAGCGGCAAGGCCGCAAGCTTTTTTTCGACAGTCGCAATCAACGGATTCAAGTGTGAACTCCCTGTGGCCTGGGTCTGACTAAACTTTATCGAATTTTTTGATTTGTGGAAATACCCGTTAATGATGCAATCGCAGCCAAACGCCTGCGTGATACATTCTGTGCTGAATAATCGTTCTACGCCGCTACCCTTCGCGCTTTGCAATTCCTGTCAGGGTGCGCTGTTTTCAGGGAATTCATGTCTTCGAAGCTCAATGCCATGGGTCTGCCGGGCTGGCTGATCCTGATGGGAGCACTCACCGCTATCGGTCCAGTCTCCATCGATATGTATCTGCCAGCGTTTCCGGCGATTGCCGAGGGGCTCAATGCCACCGCCAGCCAGGTCGAACGCACATTGGCTGTCTACCTGATCGGCATGGCACTGTCGCAGCTCTTTTATGGACCTCTCGCCGACCGCTTTGGTCGCAAACCCCCTCTTTACGGCGCGCTCACGCTTTACATCATCGCCTCGGCGGGCTGTGCACTGGCCCCTAACATCGAGGTCCTGACGGCATGCCGCCTGGCCCAGGCGATGGGAGGTGCCGCAGGCATGGTGATCTCGCGCGCCGTCGTGCGCGACCACTACAACACACAAGAAGCCGCACGTGCCCTCTCGATGCTCATGCTGATCATGGGTGTTGCCCCGATCCTGGCACCACTGATCGGGGGCCAGTTACTGCCCTTGACGGGGTGGCGCGGGATTTTTGGTCTGATTACCGTCGCGGCAATCATTTTGCTGGTCACAGTCTCCCGGGTCATGGTCGAGTCTCTCGCACCCGAACGCGTCACGCTGCTGAGCTGGGGCAATATCCTGCGTACTTACTGGGGTCTGGTTCGCGACCGGCGCTTTGCCGCCTACGCATTTTCCGGTGGCATGGGATCGGCCACGATGTTTGGCTATATTGTCGCCTCGCCACTCTTGTTTATTGAGTATTTCGGTATCTCTGCCCAACACTATGGCTTGCTGTTCGGAGCCAATGCTACCAGCCTGATTCTGGGTTCACAGCTCAGCGCCCGCCTGCTCAAGAGTCACCGACCTGAAAAACTCCTTCCCTGGGCACTGCGTGCAATGATGGTGGCTGGGCTCACCGCCCTTGCACTGACACTTTGCGGGTTGAGCACCTTACCTTTGCTGATGGCCTGCATGATCTGTTTCATGTTCAGCCAGGGATTTGTTGGCCCCAACTCGGCGGCCATGGCGCTCGCGGACCAGGGCCACCGTCTGGGGTCCGCATCAGCCATGCTTGGGACTTTCACGATTTCTTGCGGCGCACTTGCAGGATTTCTGGTCAGCCTGGCCACAACGCAAGGCCCGTTGCCTCTCGCCATGATCATGGGAGGCTGCACCACCCTGGCCTGGCTCATCGGTCGACTAGCCAGGCGTGAGTGAAGAATCCGTCACATTCTGCACGGGATATGGCCGGCATTTACGATCCAACTTGCTTAAAAGGCTGATTTCGTATTAGAATTGCAGGCTTACCCGAGTCTGTGGTGCAGGATTCGACTTTACCGCGGTAGCAGTTCATGCAGCGAGTTCAGCGAAAACCCCTCATCGTCCTCTCGAGACCCGATTCTGAATATTTAAAGGTGCAGCTATGGCACGCGTATGCCAAGTTACTGGAAAAAAGCCCATGGTGGGCAACAACGTTTCACACGCTAACAACAAAACCAAGCGTCGTTTTCTGCCAAACCTGCAGTCACGTCGTTTCTGGGTTGAGAGCGAAAACCGCTGGATTCGCCTGCGCGTTTCTACCAACGCCATCCGTACAATTGACAAACTCGGCATTGATGTCGTCTTGGTCGATTTGCGTGCTCGCGGCGAAGTCGCTTAAAGGAGCCCATCATGGCAAAAGGTGCACGCGAAAAGATCAAACTCGAATCCAGTGCTGGAACGGGTCATTTCTATACAACGACTAAAAACAAGCGCAACATGCCTGAAAAGATGCTGATCAAGAAATTTGATCCAGTCGCTCGTAAGCATGTTGACTACAAAGAAACCAAACTGAAGTAATTCAGCCTAGTTTCAGATCAAAGACACCGAAGCGAAGTTTTGACTTGGTTCTTTTGATCCGCTTTTGTTAGTTCTTTCAGCCCCGCCCTCGCGGGGCTGTTTGCATTCAGCGCTAGCCTATAATGTTGGGCTTGCATGTCTGATTCATATTCCCACTCTTTTTATTTGGCCGTACTTATGCCGCACCCTATGCAGGAACGTTACCAACCCACCGCCGTCGAAACCGACGCCCATGCCCACTGGGATGCGCGTGATGCCTATCTGGTAACCGAAGGCGCATTGAACGCTCTGGGGCAGCCCAAGCCCAAATTTTATGCGTGTTCGATGCTGCCTTATCCAAGTGGCAAACTGCATATGGGCCATGTCCGCAACTACACCATCAATGACATGATGAGCCGGCAGTTACGCATGCGCGGCTTTAACGTCCTGATGCCAATGGGCTGGGATGCATTCGGCATGCCTGCAGAAAATGCAGCCATCAAGTCTAAGGTTCCCCCTGCGCAATGGACCTACGACAACATTGCCTACATGAAAAAGCAGATGAAGGCGATGGGACTGGCGATCGACTGGTCGCGTGAGATGTGCGCCTGTGATCCAAAATACTACAAATGGAATCAGTGGCTGTTTTTAAAGATGCTTGAAAAAGGCATTGCCTACCGTAAAACGCAGGTGGTGAACTGGGATCCGGTGGACAACACGGTTCTTGCTAACGAACAAGTGATTGACGGACGTGGCTGGCGCTCGGGCGCCCCAGTCGAAAAACGCGAAATTCCAGGCTATTACCTGCGCATCACCGACTATGCCTCCGAGCTGCTCGAACAAACCCAGAACGGCCTGGATGGCTGGCCTGACCGCGTACGCGCGATGCAGGAAAACTGGATTGGCAAAAGTGAAGGCGTACGATTCGCGTTCACCCACACCATCAGGGATTCAGCGGACCAGCTGATTCAGGATGGCAAGATGTATGTATTCACGACCCGTGCTGACACCATTATGGGTGTGACGTTTTGTGCAGTGGCTCCTGAGCATCCGCTGGCCACCCACGCCGCACAGACCAACCCGGCGCTTGCCGCCTTCATCGAACTGTGCAAACAGGGTGGCACGACTGAGGCTGAACTGGCCACACGCGAAAAAGAAGGCCTGGATACCGGACTATTTGTCACGCATCCGATTACTGGTGCCTCTGTGCCCCTGTGGGTTGGCAACTACGTCCTGATGAGCTACGGAGATGGCGCCGTGATGGGCGTGCCCGCACATGATGAGCGCGATTTTTCCTTTGCCAATAAATATGGCCTGACCATTACGCAGGTTGTTCAGGTCGGTGACAAGCCTTTCAATGACAAGGTCTGGTCCGAGTCGTATGCAGACAAGCAATCTGGCGTGCTGGTCAACTCTGGCATCTACAACGGTCTGAATTTCGTTCAGGCAATAGATGCCATTGCCGGCAAACTCGAAGCCGTGCATCTGGGTGCGCGTCAGACGACCTGGCGTTTGCGTGACTGGGGCATTTCACGACAGCGTTACTGGGGCACCCCCATTCCGATTATTCACTGCGCCGACTGCGGAGCAGTGCCTGTTCCCGAAAAAGATCTGCCGGTGATTCTGCCCGACGACCTGATCCCCGATGGCAGCGGCAACCCGCTTACCAAGCACGAAGGCTTTCTGTCGTGCCACTGCCCAAGCTGCGGCAAGCCTGCGCGCCGGGAAACCGACACGATGGATACCTTTATCGACTCATCCTGGTATTTCATGCGCTACACCTCGCCAGGCAATGATCTGGCGATGGTCGATGCGCGCAATGATTACTGGATGCCGATGGATCAATACATCGGTGGCATCGAACATGCTGTGCTTCATCTGCTCTATGCACGATTCTGGACCAAGGTGATGCGTGACATGGGTCTGGTGAAGTTTGACGAACCCTTTACCAAGTTGCTATGCCAGGGTATGGTGCTCAACCATATCTACTCATCAAAGAACGACAAAGGCGGAATTGAATATTTTTGGCCTGAAGAAGTCGAAAACGTCTTTGATGCCAAAGGCTCGATCACCGGTGCCAAACTCAAAAAAGACGGTCGCGACATTACCTATGGTGGTGTCGGCACGATGTCCAAGTCTAAAAACAACGGCGTCGATCCGCAATCCCTGATCGATACGCAGGGTGCGGACACTGCGCGCTTGTTTGTGATGTTTACCAGCCCACCGGAGCAGACGCTTGAGTGGTCGGACTCCGGTGTCGAAGGTTCCAACCGGTTCCTGCGCAGGCTATGGTCACTCTGCTATCAAAAACAGTCTTTGATTACCAAAGGCCTAGGCAAACCTGCTGAGGACTGGACTGCGGCAAGCCAGGAAATCAAAAAACTTCGCTTCGAAATCTATACACAGCTCAAACAGGCTGATTATGATTATCAGCGTATCCAGTACAACACCGTGGTGTCGGCATGCATGAAAATGCTCAACGCTATCGACGATACTGATCTCGGTGACTCTGCTTTTGCGGATGCCGCGACGGCTGAGCTGATCGGTGTGCTATTGCGCGTGCTCTACCCGGTCGTCCCGCATATCACCTGGCGCCTCTGGGCAGAGCTAGGCTATGCAGACATCTATGGTGACCTGCTCGACGCCCCCTGGCCGCTTGTCGATCCATCGGCACTCGTTAAAGATCAGATTGAACTGGTTTTACAGGTAAACGGCAAGCTTCGCGGTAACCTGACTGTTTCGAGCGAAGCCTCGCGCGAAGAAATCGAACAACTGGCGCAATCCCACGAAGCGGTTGTCCGTAATCTGGAGGGTCGTGCGCCCAAGCGCGTGATCGTAGTGCCCGGTAAACTCGTGAACGTAGTCGGTTAAACAGGACTCATGGTTGATGAATCGTCTGACAGCATTTGATACACCTTCAGTGTGCCTCTCCAGGCTTGCTTCTGCTCGTCTGGGCCGCTGGTTGTTGACAGGTCTAGCAACTCTGACGCTGACCGCCTGCGGTTTCAGAATGCAGGGTGAAACCCCCTTGCCTTTTGACTCGCTCTACATCACGATCGCTCAAAACTCACAATTTGGAGCAGATTTGCGTCGCGCCATTCGCGCGGCCTCACCCAAGACGCGCATTGTCGAAGAGTCAGACATGACGGTGCGGGCGACTGATTTTGATCCAGATGATGACGCAGACAGTCCAGGCGCTTTGGCAGCAATGAAACTTGTCAAGGCAAAGAAGCTCGCTCAGGCAAAACTGGAACAAGTCTCAGAATTACGCACGACGCGTCAGGTCTCACTCAACTCTCAGGGCAAGATCGAAGAACTCGAACTCTCTTTGCGCTACACATTCCGCCTGGTGAACGCAAAAGACCAGATTATCATTCCTGACACCACGCTAGTGTCGGTCCGTAACCTGCCGTTTGACGATCGTGTCGTTCAGGCAAAAGAAGGTGAAGCAGCAACACTCTTTAAAGATATGCAAAAGAGTCTTGTGACACGTATTTTGCGCCGTATCACGGCACCTGATGTCAAAGAACGCTGGGATCTCGTTGAGTCGGCAAGGGGAGAAGACGAAGAAGAAATTGCAACGGTTCGACCCGCTCCACTGCCAGGCGTGATTCCGGGGGTCTTGCAAAATCCCTCACTCACGCCTGCACCGATTCCTATTAGTCCGGAATGACGAGCATCTAGGTGGATGCCGACAGACTGATCCAGTCCCTCAGTCGCCCTGGTGCGACCATGGCAGCCCTGTACGTGGTGACAGGGGATGATCCCCTGCTCACCATCGAAGCTGCAGACGCACTCAGAGCAGCAGCCAGGAGTGCCGGGTATCTGGACCGTACGTCCTTTGTCATGGATGCGCGCAGTGACTGGAGCGCTTTAGGTGTGGCCTCCCAGAGTGGTTCGCTGTTTGGTGACAAACAGCTGCTCGAGATCTCACTGCCGACAGGCAAGCCTGGCAAACAGGGTGCTGAATCTCTCATCGCGTTAGCGGGTCGTTGTCATGGCCTGTCCGATGCGGAGGTCCTGACCATCGTGTCACTGCCCAGGCTGGATAAAGCCTCGCGTGACAGTAAATGGGCCAGCGCACTGCTATCGGCCGGAACCACGCTCGAGATGGCAAGCATCGAACGCCATCAGTTGCCCGAATGGATTGCACAGCGCCTCGCACGCCAGTCACAGCAGGCCGATAGCGTCACTTTGCAATGGCTGGCTGATAAAGTCGAAGGTAATTTACTCGCAGCACACCAGGAAATCCTCAAACTGGGCTTGCTGTTCGAGCCAGGCATGCTGGCTCATGAAAACGTTGAACAAGCCGTCATGAACGTGGCGCGGTATGACGTATTCGGTCTGCGGGACGCCATGCTTGTCGGAGATGTGCCACGCATGGTCCGGATCATGGCCGGACTCAAAGCCGAAGGCGAAGCCCTGCCCCTTGTGCTGTGGGCGGTAGGCGAAGAAATCCGTGTTCTGGCGCGTGTGGCACAGGGAACAGCTTCAGGACAAGACCTTTCGTCCATGCTACGCTCACAGCGTGTATTTGGTCAGCATGAACGGCTGGCAAGACAGGCGCTCAGCAGAGTCCCTGCCCGCAACTGGGTCGCTGCAGTTCAGCATGCCCACGAAGTCGATCGGTTGATCAAAGGCTTACACGTGACAGGGCGCCTGCAAGACCCCTGGGAAGAAATGACTCGTCTGGCTATGCGTGTGGCAGTATCCACTGCGCGCGCATAACCAATCACGCACTGATAGTGACTGTTCAGTACCCTTTTTTCAAGTCTGCTCTATTTGGTAACGCTATGACTTCATTACAAGACGCAATGCTCGCGATCGGGCAACAGGCCAGACAGGCCGCGCGTGCAATGCTGCGTGCAACTGGCGCGCAAAAAGCAGATGCGCTGCTGGCAATGGCACAACTGCTTGCAGAACAGCGCAATGATTTGCAAATCACCAACAAGATTGATCTGGATGCCGGACGGACACGCAATCTTGAGCCTGCCCTGCTGGATCGCCTGACGCTATCGGACAGAACCATAGACCTGATGATTGAGGGCTTGCGTCAGATCGCTGCGATGCCCGATCCAATCGGCAGCCTGACAGCCGCGACCGTACGCCCAAATGGCATGCAGGTTGGACAAATGCGGGTCCCTCTGGGCGTCATCGGTATTATTTATGAATCTCGCCCGAACGTCACGATCGATGCCGCAGCGCTCTGCCTGAAGTCCGGCAACGCAGCCGTCTTGCGCGGTGGCAGTGAGGCCATCCATTCCAATCTGGCGCTCGGTAACATTGTCCAACAGGGTCTCGCGGCCGCAGGCCTGCCTGCCAACGCCATACAAGTGATTGATACTCCAGACCGCGCTGCGGTCGGTCATCTCATCACGATGACCGAACATATTGATGTCATTATTCCGCGCGGTGGCAAAAGCCTGATCAAGCGACTCGCTGCCGAGGCACGGGTCCCCATGATTAAACACCTGGATGGTAACTGTCATGTGTACATCGACGATCATGCAGATCTGGAGCAGGCAGCAACCATTGCCTTTAATGCAAAGACCTATCGCTATGGCGTTTGTGGTGCAATGGAAACACTCCTGGTCCACACCGCAGTTGCAAAAGCAGTCTTGCCGGAACTGGCGCACAGACTGATCACCCACGGAGTGGAGTTGAGGGGCTGCGAGCGGGTACAAAAAATTATTCCCCAGGCCCTTGCCGCGACCGATGAGGATTGGGGGACCGAATACCTGGGACCGATTCTGGCGATCAAAGTCGTAGACTCCATTGATGATGCCATTGCGCACATTGAGCGCTGGGGCTCGAGCCATACCGATGCGATCGTGACACAGCACATTGCAAGTGCACAGCAGTTTCAACGTGAAGTCGATTCGAGCTCAGTCCTTGTGAACTTGCCCACCTGTTTTGCCGATGGCTTTGAATATGGACTCGGTGCGGAGATCGGAATTTCAACTAATCGGCTTCATGCGCGCGGTCCAGTCGGGCTCGAAGGACTGACCACGCTAAAGTGGGTACTGCATGGCAATGGCCAGACACGAGGATAATAACGATGCTCTGGATTAAAACCTTTCATATTGTATTTGTCGCCTCCTGGTTTGCAGGCTTGTTTTACCTGCCCCGTATCTTTGTCAATCTGGCACAGCAAACAGATCCTGCGGTTCAAACAGCCCTGGTAGGAATGGCAAGACGTCTCTATCGGTTTATGACGATCCTCGCGATCCCCGCTGTAGTACTTGGGTTATGGCTCTATCTGATTTATGGCATTGGCAAGGGACCAGGTAACGGCTGGATGCATGCCAAGCTGGCAATTGTTGTGCTGATCGCCGGCTATCACCACGGCTGCGGCATATTGCTGCGTAAATTCGAACAAGGCGCCAACCGGCGTTCTCATGTTTTTTATCGCTGGTTCAACGAGATTCCTGTGTTGATGCTGGTTGCTGTGACGGCTCTTGTCGTCGTCAAGCCTTTTTAATGGGTTCACATGTCTGAGCAGGATTCCGGTCGAAAGACTCTTACGATTAAAGATCGTACAAAACCGACGAGCGGTTCTTCATCCGAAGAAAAAACACGCACCCGGATTGGCGCACGTGCACGTCAGGTCGCGCAGCTCAGTCGCGCTAAAGATCAGGTGGCACGCAAGGCTGAAATTGCCAACCCCACCGCTCCCCGGGCGGAAGCACCCTACGGATCGGATCGCCCCCGGCGCGATGTGGGACGACCTGGCAGTTTTGGCGACCGTGGCGGTAATCCGCGCAGCGGCGGCGACAGAAGCGGCAATGACCGCGAGCGCTACGAAGGCAACACTGGACCCCGCACGCCTCGCACAGGCAGCACTGACCCAAGGCGCACGACTCGACAACCCACTGCACGTGCACCGTCTTCCAAAGGCGTGCAATCCAGAACAACTCGACCAGCCGGTCGCGGACGTGAAGATAGTTATTCACAACAACCCGCAGCGCCGAGTCAGCATGAGCATCTCGATATCGCCAGCTGGGATGATTTGCTCGAAACCAATGACGAACAGGACAACCATGATGACTACCAGCAAAATGATCATGGTCAGGTAGACACGCAACCTGAACGTGACCCGCACAGAGAACCTGTCATTTATACGCCTCGCACACCTCGTATCGTTCACGAGGCAGAGGTCTTTGCTATCTTTGCTCCCTGCCCGCTCGGACTCGAAGAAGCACTTGCAGCAGAACTTTCGGCGCTTGGCTATGCGCAAGTGCAGCCTACGCGTGCGGGCTGTCATTTTGAGGCGGACTGGTGGGGCGTTCAGCGTGCCAACTTGTATTCACGACTCGCGACCCGGATTCTAGTCAGGCTCGGTCAGGCACCGGTTCAGCGCGAAGATGACATTCTTGAGCTCGCTCAGTCGATCGAATGGGAACGCTGGTTTGGCCCTGAACACACATTACGCGTCGATACCTCAGCGGTCAGAAGTCCGATGCAAAGTTTGCAGTATTGCAACTTACGCGCCAAAGACGGGATTTGCGATCGACTGCGAGAGCTCGAAGGCGCTCGTCCTTCAATCGATACAGTACGGCCTGATGCGCGCGTCCACTTGTTTTTATCGGCAGACACCGCAACACTTTATCTGGACACCTCTGGTGAGTCGCTTTTCAAGCGCGGCTGGCGACTGGACAAAGGCGACGCGCCTTTGCGTGAAAACCTCGCAGCGGGCTTGCTGGCACTTTCTGGCTGGGATCCTGCAGGTGCCCTGCTCGATCCGTTTTGCGGCAGTGGAACGATCCTGATTGAAGCAGCATGGATTGCGCTGGGTGTACCTCCCGGGATTACCCGTCCATTTGGTTTTGAACGACTGCGTGATCATCAGCCCCGTCGCTGGGAAGATCTGAAAGAAGAGGCTCGTGCACATATATTGCCAGGACTCGAAGCTCCTCTCGTGGGGATTGATGCGGATCCCGAGGCGATTGAAGCGTCACGCCGTAATGCGGAGCGTGCATTTCTGACTGAGGATACGATTCATTTTGAAGTTGGCGATGCCCGGGATGCGGTTGCGCCTTGTCCAAATGGATGGATCCTGACCAACCCACCCTATGGCGAACGTCTGGATGAAGAGGATCTGGAGTTCTGGCGTGAGTGGTCGTCCAATCTCAAAAAAGAATTTGCAGGCTGGCAAGTCAATGTCATCACATCAGATCTGGACCTGCCTAAGCATTTGCGCCTCAAAGCCAATCGCCGCACGCCTATTTTTAATGGTGCCCTCGACTGCCGACTGTTTAATTTTGAATTAGTGGCTGATAGCTATCGGGATCAGAATCGACCCTAAGCTGTTGCCGCAACGCAACATTTCAAGAGATTGAAGGTATTTAAACCTCATTTAAGGGTAATCCCTAGGATGAGGCTTGCTTGATTAGGGGTTTTCCCTAATAATAGGGTTATCCCTTACAAGCACAGGAAATACCATGAAAATCACTAACACAACACGTTTGACCGACAACCTTGAGCGCGAGTTGCTTGCACATGCAATGGAAGAGCAGTTTCGCCCCCATCCACTTCGCGCAGTTGGCAAGATATTTAATGGCCTCGTGAAATTCACGTCGTCCGCCCGTGCAAAGACTTCGATGAGTCAGATGATCTAAAGGCTGAGACAGGCAAGTGGTGGGTAAAAATGCGGGATAATACCCGCAATGAACAAATCCTCTGTGCCCATGAGCCTTTCTCTTAAAGACGCGCCCGCTGCTCCGCGGGCGCGCCGCTTTGCCTCAATGATGTACGAGGGCGTCCTGCTCTTTGCAGTTGTTTTTCTAGCCGGATATCTTTTTGATACCCTGACTCAAAGCAAGCATGCTTTGATGTGGCGCCACACCAGACAAGTCTGGTTGTTCATCGCGATCGGTATGTACTTTATTGCCTGCTGGATCCGTAGCGGCCAGACCCTGCCGATGAAAGCCTGGAATATCCGCTTACAAAGCGTAACGGGCACTCGGCCACGGCTCAATCAGCTCTTACTGCGCTATGTCCTGATGTGGATACTGCCCGCCTGCAGCGTGCTTCTGGTCGAAGGGCTGTCGTTCCTGACCCACTGGCCTTCGATGTACATGTTTGTGGTGCTCGCTCCCTTTTCAGGGTTTATACCCACCTGGTTTACACCTGACCAGCAGTTTCTACATGACTGGCTTGCGAAGACCAGGCTTGTGACCACTAGCAAAAACCCTTAATTGTTGCATTTGCACACACATCGCTGTTGCGCTCAGGACATCCCTGAGCGATGCTAGAGGCATCCTAAGCTTAAATACCCTACTGGGCATGGTTGACCAATATCAGTCGCTATATGAATCATTCCGCTGGCTTGTGCCAGCGAATTTCAATATTGCCGAGCAATGTTGTCATCGCTGGGCAAATAGCTCGGCAGATGCGCGGCGTATTGCCTTATTCTTTGAAAATGAACAAGGCGGCCGTGAAGTCTGGACCTATGAACGGTTAGCCGCCACGGCCAACCAGCTTGCAAACGGCCTGATCCGTATGGGAGTCAAACCCGGCGACCGTGTCGCCGTCGTCCTGGGGCAACGTCCTGAAACAGTTGTGGCCCACATGGCTATTTATAGCGTGGGCGCCGTCGTCCTGCCATTATCCAGCCTGTTTGGGCCTGAAGCGCTTGAACAGCGCATGCGCGATGCACAGGTACGCGTTGCGATCTTTGACGGACTGGCAGCAAAAAGCGTACTGACTACACTCAGCCGTTGCCCGCTGCTCAAGCAGCTCATCGGCATTGACGTGGAAGATCACCGCGTCATGCACTGGCGCACGATGCTGATTCGCCAGCCCAATACCTTTAAAGCAGTCACCACAAAAGCTTCAGATCCAGCAATATTGCTCTACACCTCGGGTACAACAGGCGCGCCCAAGGGTGCTTTATTGCCACACTCAGTATTGCTGGGAAATCTGCCCGGCTTTGTCGCCTCGCAAAACTGGTTCCCCCAGCCAGGCGATGTATTCTGGTCACCAGCAGACTGGGCCTGGACAGGCGGCCTGATGGATGCCTTGCTTCCGACACTCTATTTTGGACAGTCAATTGTCGGCACACAGGGACGCTTTACGCCAGAGCGAGCATTCGAAATCCTTGAACGCTACCGAGTCACCAATACATTTTTGTTTCCGACCGCGCTTAAGCTGATGATGAAAGAGGTTCCGGAGCCTTCAGCAAAATATAAATTATCTCTTCGCTGCATCATGAGCGCGGGTGAAAGCGTGGGTGAAACCGTTTTTAGCTGGTGCCAGCAATCCCTGGGAATCACTCCAAATGAGATGTTCGGCCAGACAGAAATGAACTACCTGGTGGGCAATAGCCATCTGAAATGGCCTGCACGCGCAGGCAGCATGGGCAAACCTTATCCTGGACATCAGGTTGGCATTATTGACGAGGCCGGCCAACCAGTCAAAACAGGTGAAATCGGTGAGATCGCGCTCAACCGGCTGGATATACATGG
Organism: Alcaligenaceae bacterium; assembly: GCA_947379755.1. Taxonomy (GTDB): domain Bacteria; phylum Pseudomonadota; class Gammaproteobacteria; order Burkholderiales; family Burkholderiaceae_B; genus Zwartia. The sequence continues at coordinate 29,631 of CANCOC010000039.1, forward strand.
CTCGCCAGATCCTATATTATTTTTAGGCTACTGGAATCAGGCAGAAAGCACTGCCGCAAAGTTTACAAACGACTGGTGCCGGACAGGTGATTTGGCCCGTGCAGATGCTGACGGCTATTACTGGTACGAAGGTCGCGCAGATGACGTATTCAAGTCCTCGGGATATCGCATTGGCCCTGGTGAAATTGAAAACTGCCTGCTTGACCACCCTGCCGTGGCCAATGTCGCAGTCGTTCCCAAGCCTGACGAGACACGTGGTGCCGTTGTCAAAGCGTTTGTCGTTCTGACTCCGGACTATAGCAAGCGGGATCAGACAAGTATCACCGAAGCACTGCAGGAACATGTCAAGCTGCGACTCGCCTCCTATGAATATCCCAAGGAAATCGAATTTATCGAGTCCCTACCAATGACAACCACTGGAAAAATTCAACGCAGGGTCTTGCGCCTGCTTGAGGTGGGGCGTGCCAATGGTACCGCCAGGCATCTTCCCCAGAAGAACAAGTAAACTACAGGTTCTTCAAACAGACTCCACACAGCCCATCATGGCGATATATCAACTCGGCGATCTGACCCCACAGATCGACCCAACTGCTTTTATTTTTGATTCTGCCGACATCATTGGCGATGTGCTGGTTGAGGCTTACGCCAGTATCTGGGCCAACGTCAGTATTCGTGGTGACAACACACGCATCCATATCGGCCATCATTCCAACGTTCAGGAAGGCAGCGTGCTCCACTCAGACGCAGGCTGTCCGCTCACCATCGAAGACCACGTCACGATCGGCCATCAGGCCATGCTGCACGGCTGTACGATCGGCACGGGCTCACTGGTTGGCATGCAGGCCATTGTGTTGAACAATGCAAAAATCGGACGCAACTGCCTGATCGGCGCGGGCGCAATTGTGCCCGAAGGACGTGAAATTCCAGACGGTAGTCTGGTGATTGGTGTGGGCAAGGTCATGCGTACGCTGTCCGAAGAAGAAATCAGCAACATCCGCAGCAACATCGAAAATTACGCGACACGCGGACAGATGTATCGTCAGCAACTCAAACGCATTTTGGCTTGACATGCAAGACTACCTAAAAAAGTTTTTACTTGAAGATCGAAGCGTACGGATTGAGTCCGTACGCGTGCGCGAGGCCTGGCATGCTGCACAGGCACATCACGCTTATCCGCCCGTCGTTGCAAGCCTGCTGGGTGAGCTTGTCGCGGCATCCACGCTGCTCGCTGCCAACCTCAAGTTCGACGGTTCCTTACTTTTACAACTGCAAGGCGATGGCGCCATTGCCCTGATGGTAGTCGAGTGCCGTGCGGATATGAGCCTGCGGGCAACCGTCAAGCTGCGCGAGCGGCCAATCATGCCCGAGGACGATCTGCAGACGTTGCTCAACCCAGGCGGGACAGCTAAATTCATCGTCGTGCTCGACCCTCCAAAAGACACGCCCGGGCGCCAGGCCTATCAGGGTATCGTCCCGCTCGAGGGCGACACAATCGCCGAAGCGCTCGAACAATACATGCTGCGCTCTGAGCAACTGCATACCCGCATCTGGCTTGCTGCCGATGCAGATTGTTGCGCAGGACTGTTGCTGCAAAGACTGCCACTCCAGGGCGGCACACTACAGGCGCAGACAGACTTAGCCGAAGAATCCTGGAACCGTGCCCTGCTTCTTGCAGAAACACTTCAACCAGACGAAATACTAAAAACAGATCAGGATACGCTGTTACATCGCCTGTTCTGGGAAGAAACATTGCTATCTTTTGAACCACGACCGGTCACATGGAAATGCACCTGCACGCAGGAACGCGTGGCAGATATGCTGCGCATGCTGGGACAGGCTGAAATCGAAAGTATTTTGCTCGAACAAGGCAAAGTAGAAGTAGCGTGTGAATTTTGTGGCAAGCCCTATCTGTTTGATGCAATCGACACGGATGCTTTGTTCAAGAGCATCACCACGCCGGTCAGTAAGTCAGTCCACTAACCCAACGCTACACGCAGTGCCGTGATCAGCTGATCACGGGCTGCAGCCGAACCACACGCTGCAGCAGTCGCGACCACCTGACCGTCAAGCACAATATCAATGCCCAGGTCGCCCACGAGCGTGACCACAGCATCCGCCTGCTGAAGCTGTAAGCCACGCATCGTTGCGCCTGCCTGCTTGGGATCAGTAAAGGGCACAGAACA
>CANCOC010000040.1 GCA_947379755.1 Alcaligenaceae bacterium
TCGGACATTCTGGGAACCCCTCTTTGAACGCTCTAAGATCCGCTACCGTAACCTATACCAAATCAGGCATACCTACGCATCAACTTTATTGACCAACGGAGCCAACCCCTTCTGGCTGGCTCAACAGATGGGTCATGTGGATGCTGAGATGGTATTCAAGAGATATGGCAAGTGGATTCCCAAGAACTTCCAGAAATCTTTGCCTAGTGCTTATGGAAATAGTGAGTAGATGCAACCTCAAATCCGATTCGCACGAAAATCGCACGAATCCAGTTTAAATGGCTGGAGACCCGCATAAACACGTAAATCACCGTAGGGTTCAATTCCCCCCGGCTCCACCATTACCGCACATACCAACCCTTCGGGGTTGGTATTTTTTTGCGCGCAGGTTTGGGTTCATGCGGGTGTGTGGGGAGTGTTGTGGACTGCGGAGACGGGGGTTCGAGCAGGTAAATGAGAAGGTTTTGTCTCTGGGGGCGGATAGTCTCTGGGAGTCTGCTGTGTGGATACGGGTCGAAGTCCGCGAGCGGTTTTTACTAAACCTATAAAAATCAATGGGTTACTTGCGGACTGATCGAGCGAGTTTTTGTGTGGCATTGCGTAGCAAAGGAGACTGCAATGCGGAGGTGTGGCGTCTGGTGAGCCGTCAACTGGATACAATGAATGCAGCCCAGTCGACGGATGAGCAAGGGAAGCGCCCTTTTCGGATGACGTAGAACTCTCTAGAGGACCAACTGGGCTGTCTATTTCCCTCGGTCTAAAATAAAGTTCCCCCGCAGAGCGGGTTGAAGTCGGGCCAAACGGCTGTCGCGTCAACCCATTGAGCTGCGGGAGATTTTTTATGGGCGCGGCTTTGGCTCCAGGACAGACATAGCCAAATTTACTTGCCCGAATGACACAGCTAGTCGGACAACCGCATTGAAGAGTACGAGCTTGGGCTGGGTTTGGCGCAGCAGCAATCAGTCGGCCCCAATAGGCCCTTTCTCCCGAGAGGTAGGCGCCGCTGGCAAGGGCAGGAATCTCACCCGGCCATCTTCGTATGATTAGTACGACGTCTTTGCTGACCACCAGCCAACGGACACCGAGTCTACTTTACGGCCAAAGTACCTCAACAGTTGAGAGAAGAAATAAGGTGTGGGCTTATCAAACCACGGTACGATGCTCAATAGCGAACTATTGCCGCCGCCTTACGTCCGAAACGTTTAGCCGCATCACCCACGATTCGATTGTAGAGCGATATTTACAACCTCACCACATGCCTGACCCTAAACGCGGGATTGCCAAGTACAACCTGCATACGTAACATCGGCGGTCTACCCAAGATGATTAGGTTGTCAATGAAAACTCGCAGATTAATACAATGTGATGTGTTTAGCCCCATTCCTTTGCAAGGCAACGGACTGGCTGTAGTTGTTGATGCTGATGGCATAAGCGACGAACAAATGCAAAGATTTGCCACATGGACCAATCTTGCGGAGACCACATTCCTGCTTTCACCCAACGACCCTTCCGCCGATTACCGTGTGAGAATTTTTTCGCCTGTTCAAGAAATGCAATTTGCAGGACATCCAACTTTAGGTAGCTGTGCCTCTTGGCTTCACTCTGGTGGCAAGCCAAAAGTTTCTGGAACTGTTCGTCAAGAATGCGGCTTAGGAATAGTTGATATAGACATTACTCAAGCTCCAACTCTATCCTTTGTTGCGCCCCCTACAACAATCAACAAGATGGATTCTGCATATCAACGGGAAATCATGCACGTACTTGATATTTCTGACGATGCTGTGGTTCATACCGCAGAGTTAAGTAACGGACCTACTTGGCAACTATTCGAGTTAAAAAATGTAGCGCAAGTGCTTGCAGTTGATTCATCAAAAGTCAGATGGCCTAACTATAAGCGGATTGGCTTATTTGCCCCATACCCTGAAGGCAATGAGATTGACTTCGAAGTGCGTTTAGTTGCTCCATCGGGCGGAATGAGCGAAGACCCTATAACAGGTTCGCTCAACGCTGCAATCGCCAAATGGATGCAAGCATCTGGACGTCTGAAAAAATCCTATCTTGTCGCGCAAGGAACCAGCATCGGTCGCTTAGGTCGCGTCATGGTCAAGCCAGGTCAGGACGATGTTGTGTGGGTAGGTGGACAAGTACATATTGTCATCGAGGGTCATGTGACTATCTGAAACATCAGTCCACTCCAAAATCCTTACTCGTTCCTTAGAAAAAGTCCATTACATGTTTGTTGTAATTTTTAGAGCAAAATTTGCGAAACTCGATGATGAGTACATTAAAGTCGCCCAAAGATTGCGGGATTTGGCCTTGACTGAATTCGGCTGCTTAGAATTCCACGCCGTGACAGAAGGTGATCATGAAATCGCTTTGTCGTATTGGCCTGATCAAGACAAAATTCGCGTCTGGAAACAGCACTCAGATCATTTAATCGCTCAAGAGCTTGGAAAAAAGAAGTGGTACGAGTCTTACTCAGTTCAGATTTGTGAAGTGAAACGCCAGTACAACTCCATTACTTAGTCACTAATGACCAAACGATGAAAATTATCCGTAGCAAAGAATTCAGTGCTGATCGCCTATGGGGAGCTTTAGATATTGCCAGCATGAACGGCATCACCACACGCCTGCACTGGACTGACCAGCCATACAAATGGCACATCAATGACGGTGAAGAGATTTTTGCTGTGTTGGATGGTCTAGTTGAGATGAAATATCGAATCGATGGACAAGAAAAATCCACAGTTCTGGATACAGGCGATATTTTTTACGCATCCGTTGGCACAGAACACGTGGCTCACCCAATAGGTGAGGCTCGCATACTTGTCGTAGAAAAAGCAGGTAGCGTATAGGTTGGTGGATCGTTGAATCACTAGTGTCGCGTGATGCTACGAATCGAAACTAACAGTTAATCATGAAAGCTAAATACATCAACTAACAATGCTGATTTCCATTCTCACATTTCAAGGTTTTAACGAGCTTGATTCACTAATAGCTCTTGGGGTTTTGAATCGCATCAAAAAACCTCATTGGAAAGTCAATATCTGCTGCCCCGAAGACTCTGTCACATCCATGAACGGCGTCACTGTTTTAGCGCAATCCAGGCTCGAGGATATTCCCAACTCTGACGCTGTCGTTATTGGTAGCGGTATGCTCACAAGAGACATCGCCAAAAATGAAGCGATTATGGGGATGATCAAACTAGACCCCTCACGTCAACTGATCGCAGCCCAATGCTCTGGCACTTTGTTATTGGCAAAACTAGGATTATTAGGAAAGATCCCTGCTTGCACGGACTTAACAACAAAGCCTTGGGTTCAAGAGGCTGGAGTAGAAATTCTAAATCAGGCGTTTTATGCGGATGGCAACATTGCTACTGCAGGTGGCTGTTTAGCCGCCCCTTACTTGGCTGCTTGGATCATTGCAAGAACTGAGGGTCTTGAGGCCGCAAAATCTGCACTTCACTACGTAGCCCCTGTCGGCGAGAAAGAAATATTTGTGGACAGAGCAATGAAAAATATTGAGTCCTATTTGTTTTCTCGGGGCGGATAGTGTCAGTTGGGCTGACCTGTGGCTACGGGTAGAAGTCGGCGAGCGTTTTAAACCAAATCTATAAAAATCAATGAGTTACTTGCGTACTGATCGAGCGGATTTTTCTCTGGCATTGATCGTCTGAGGTAACGACTGCTTAAGGCTGGAAACGGTTTCTTGGCAATGCGGATTCCAAACCCGATAGCTGACAGCCAACACCGACGAATCGTACCGGTCACAAGAGCGCCCGATATCGAATGAAAAAATCCAGCTTATCGCCTGAGTTGGGTAGAGTTTTTTTAAGTGCTAGCTGCGTTATTCACTTTTATTATATTTGTGCGGCTTGAGCGAAGGCGTATTGCCGAGCGTTTCCTTGTTATCACGGCGACGCTTATCCGGCTTACCTTCTCTGACTCGCCCATCCTGGGTGATCCAGGCTTTGGGGCAAGACTGTACGCGAGACTGCGGCTAAGCGATAGTAGCTGGTTGCGCGTGAAGATGAATGCCCAGCGCTGCAGTGACTTTGAGGATTGTCGCAAAGCTTGGATTGCCTTCACCAGACAAGGCCTTGTAAAGACTCTCACGGCCTAAACCAGTGTCGCGAGAGAGTTGAGACATGCCTTTAGCACGAGCGATATTGCCGAGCGCTTTAGCAAGAAACGCGGCATCATCACCAGCCTCTTGCAGACAGGCTTCAAAGTAGAGAGCCATGTCCTCCTCTGTTTTGAGATGCTCAGCACTATCCCATTTGCGAAGTTTGAGGGTGTTCATCTGTCTCACTCCTTTATTTGTTTTGCAAGTCCAAGGGCTATCTTGATGTCTTTGTCTTGTGTGCCTTTATCACCGCCGGCGAGCAAGATCACAATCTCTAAACCGCGCTGTGCGAAATACACGCGATACCCTGGCCCGTAGTGAATCCGCATTTCAGAAACCCCTTCGCCTACAGGCTTACAGTCGCCGAAATTTCCTTCCTCGGCACGGTCAATGCGGGCCTGAATCCTTCGCGCAGCTTGCTTGTCACACAAGGATTCAAACCATGCATCAAACACCGCAGTGGTGTAGATGGATTTCATATGCACAACTGTATTAAATAGGATACACAACTGTATCAAATAGGATACTCGATGTCAATTCACGAAGTTGGAATTAAATTGACGTGTTATGTGTCAAAGTCGCCAAAAACTCAGTAAATATTGGGACAACATTCCAGATTCGGAAAAAACGAAAACAGCCTGATTTTCAGCTGTAATCCCCATCATTCCACAGACGCTATCAGTCCCCCTAACCTCGCGAACTACCAACTTTTTTTACTCGGTCCCCACCTCACCACCATTACAAACCGCCTTAGACCGCCATCCACCTAGTGTAGATGGCGGTTTTTTCTTTTCTGATTTACCAAAACGGTGCAGAACGGTCTATAAATTCGCACAGGATTCGCACAGATAAAAGGAAATCAGATCTTCAATCCCAAAAGGGTCTTCTCCAAGATCAACACTTCAAATCTCCCCTACCCCATCGCCTGAACAAGCCCTAGGTCGATAATTTCATGGCTGCGGCGTTGCCTATGACCGATTTCTAACCTGCCAGACGGGGCATCAGGATCAATATGAATTTACATCTCTGTATTCATGCAAACCCATGTAACCAGATTCAAAGAACACCCTCACGTCCTAAACTGCTTAATCGTCGCAATCACCACTCCCCAGATTTCTAGCGTTTCACCTGGCTTTGGAATGATGTCTGGGAAGGTCAAATTGGCAGGTCTGAGCTTGGTCAGCCCGGCACGCTGATATAGGGTCTTGCAGACGAAGTCGCCATTGACCACTGCGACCACAATCTGGCCGTGCTTGGGTTCGATGGCTTTATCGACCAGCAGCACGTCACCATCAAAAATACCAACCTCCCGCATTGACTCGCCTTGCACCCGCAGGAGGTAGGTCGCCTGCGTATGCTTGACTAGATTTCCCATTAACTCGGTGCGTTCGACCAGATGCTCATCAGCAGGAGACGGGAATCCTGCCTGTACGCTGGCGTCAATGATGCCAACATCCCACTAGATTTCTGGCAAGGGGGTTGGTTTATTTAGATTGGTCATTTTTGGCTGAAGTAGATCCTGCTTGAGTGGCATGGCAAGGTCAATCACCAGCTTATTCGTTGTTCTTAACTCGCTGTGCCATAGTTTCTTCTATAGTCTCCGCAATCAGCGCGACTGACAAGCTCACCAGAGGATTAACAATGACCAATAGAAATGAGTACTGGGACTTGAACCAATAGCTTGCCACAATCACTAGAAGTAGTACTGCGTGCGAAAGCATGTGCATTAGCGCACGTGTACCGCGACTGAAACTGGGATAGTTGATGGATAGCCAGAGCTTGAAGGCCAGTGCATAAACGCCATACTGCGCAAACGTAATCAAGGCCGAGTGAACTGGCGTATTTTTATCAACCATGATGTCTAGTATCTGAAATAGACTCATTACAATAAGGGAGATGCAAATGGTTGCAAGTAAAAGTTTGCTGTAAACCCTACCAATCGAAACCTGCCGTCGTGACCCATCCTTACTAGCTTATGCGATCCTTCTTCAAAAACGGGGGCATTCTTCCATTCGTACAATGCGTACCAAATGGAGCCGCAGGTGATTCCATACGAGTCAGTAGACACATTCATTCCCCCCGCTACTGTCACCCTATAGATCCAGCCTTATTTACCCATGTTGCCGATGGAATGTTCACAAATTGAATGAGAGGTATTTCAACTCCAAAGGTGCTGGAATGCTATTGCAACAACTCCAGTTTTAATTGATATGTAACGTAGTATTTATAGACATTGCGGACGTAAGTCATCACCTCGACGCCAATTTTTTGTGCTGCCACGATCTCGACGTTACCTAGCCAGACATCCGGATCAAACCCCTGCGCGGCAGCTGGCGCCCGGAGCCTCGCGATGGCGGCAGGTCCCGCGTTGTACGAAGCAATAGCAAACAATGTACGGTTCAAAGAAGTGAAAGCTGCGTCTGGGAAGTTCTGTTTCAACAAGGAGTCAAGGTACTTGGCTCCGGCATGAATATTCGCCTGAGCCAGTTCGATATGCCCCACCCCCATTGATACGCCAGTTGAGGGCATTAGCTGCATGATGCCGATCGCACCACTCGGACTGCGTAAGCTTTGATTGAGGGCAGTTTCCTGATACCCCAGTGCGGCCAGCAGTAGCGGATCCAGGTTGTACTGCTTAGCGTATTCGCGAAACGTCGGCCATAACGACTCGAAGCGCAGCCAGTCAGACTTATTTGTCAGATTCTTGAGGGAACGGACTTTTTTCTTGTAGGTGGTTTGCCGAAACCTGTCCATGCCGCCAGTAGCCACGAGTTCCTGCGTAAACGCGTCGAGATCGTTGCCGAGCAACTGATCCGAGTTGCGCACCGCCCATCCAACAGCACCACCATCACTGAGCTGAAAATTATTCAAAATGAGGTTAGGCAACAAACCATGCCATAGCCTAGCCTTCCAGTCACTGACAATCATCGCGTCAACCAGTCCGGCGTTGACCATTTGCAGGAGATCCTCTTCATCCAGGGCTTTGGGAGATTCAACCAGCACGATCGGTTTTTTACCAGCAGAGATCAATTTCTGATTCAAAGTCTGGATGTGTGTGTAAAAGCGAGCTGGTTGAGTGGTATGAATACGCATCCCAACCAGATCATCGGCATCGACAATGGTATGAGCGGTCGGACCGGTGACAATTCGTTCCTCGACGGTGGTCGCTGCAATTCGGATTGTCAGATCGGTTCCGGCGCGATCCGGGCTGCCGGCACCAATGTATCCCAGCGCGATATCGGCGTGGCCTTGCTCGAGAGCTTCGAGAAGTCGTCCCCGAGGCATCGGGACGAGTTGAACCAGAACGGGGAACCCCATCAATTCCACTGCATGACGTTGCCCCATCCAACTTGCCAGTTCGTGTGCGATATCGACGGCAAGTCCATATGAAAGGCCGTGGTCGTTGAAGTAGAGGGTCCGGTCATATTCCACAGCCACCCGGATCAGGCGACGATTCAGCAATTCTTGGTAACTGCCTTCCCAGGATTGACCGGACGGAACTTGACCTGACGCTGTCGAACCGACGAGCAAGGTGCACGCTGTCAGCAGAGGCAGGAGCATGGCCTTCAGTCGAATTGTCAGTGATCGCGAGGAGTGTTGTCGGTTGTTATGTTGAGTGCGCATGGGGAAAGCATTCCGAACTAAGGAGTTTTTTAACTACTGAAGAATATTAACCGCCAACCAGAAGATCAATAGAGAGTGCCGATCGTTTTTGCAACGGATTAGCATGAGTACTTCAGGGCATTAAAATCAGATCAATTAAAAGACAGTCCACAATTTTTTAGCTGGAAAATGATGCTCAAACGCTCACTCAAAACGACACTTGCCAAATTTATGTGCATGGGACTGTCGGCGATGCTTGCCGCCCCTGGCCTGGCCTGCACAACCTTTCGCCTGCAGTCTCAGGACGGGGCATGGATTGCAGGCCGCTCGATGGAGTTAAGCCTGGATCTGCAAAGCAATATCATGCTTGTTCCACGTCAATTTGCACTGACAGCCATGCAGCCTGACATGAAAGCTGGCATGGTTTGGTCTGCTAAATACGGCTTTCTGGGGATCAACACCTTTGGCCTCGATGTGGCCACTGATGGCATGAATGAGGCAGGCTTGAGTGCGCACGCACTCTACATTCCTGGTTTTTTTGAATATCAGCCTTATCCTGCCGATGGTAAAAATGCGATTGCCAATACAGACTTGGTGAATTGGGCTTTGAGTCAGTTCGAAACGGTTGATCAGGTGCGCGAGGCTTTGAGCAAATTAACAGTCTACGGTCTGGATGTTCCAAAAATTGGCGTGCAACCTTTGCACTGGGCGATTCGCGATGCAAAAGGTGGCTCGATTGTGATCGAATATGTCAAAGGTCAGCTGATGGTTGACGATAATCCGATTAGCGTGCTGACCAACGCACCTAACTTTGATTGGCACATGACGAATCTGCGCAACCATATCAACTTGACGAATGTGAACGTGGATGATTTAAAACTAGGCTCAACAGTCCTGCCGCCATTGGGCCAGGGCACTGGGTTGCTAGGTTTACCCGGAGATTACACTCCGGCTTCAAGATTTTTGCGTGCGACGGCTCTGGCATATTCCGCTGCACCCGTTGCTACAGCTAAAGACGGTGCGAATCTGGCGTTTCATATCCTGAATGCGGTGGACATCCCAGTCGGAGCAGTCGCCGAAAAGCTAGCTCAAAAAGATGGCAGCAAGTCCACCCTCTCATACGAGCAGACCCAGTGGGTGACTGTGTATGATCTTAAGAACAGGATGGCTTACTTCCGCACATATGGAAACTTGAATATTCGCCAGATCGATATGAACAAGGTTGATTTTTTTGCCAGGGCGATTCAGTATGTGCCCATGTCGCGCGAGATGGTAGCCGAGGATCTGACGCCCGCGTTCAGGCAGTGACAGTCAAAAATTAATGCTTCTTTAAAAGTGAGCGCAGGACCTTGGGGATTTTTTGGGGTGCGTGAATCCTCAGCAGCTTATTAACGTTCATTCTTCCATGGATCACTTTGATCGCAGAAGTATCCACACCAAACTCCTGGGCAAGGAATACAACCATATGATCGGTTGCACGTCCGAACCTGGGAACGGCAGTGACGCTTACGTTTAATTGGGAGCCATTCGGTTGACCGATTGCATCCACTCCGGCGCTGGGCTGACCCAGAATATTGATGACAAGCGTTTCTCCCTCCCACCTGAAAAACGGCTCGCCCGAAACGGGGATGTACTTCATAGCGCCCTGCTCGTCACTTGCATCTGTATTCCTCTGGCAATAAAGGTAGTTTTGGTTCGTGAGCTATTGCGAGGTTTGAGGCCATCCATCCATGTAACATCAGCAAGCGTTCATAGTAAGGCCTTTCAGGGTAATGCCTGAAAATGTGGAGCCATTTCTTCGCTATGTTGACCCAGCAATTCGAGTAGATCTTCAGACAATTTCTCTGGTGCGGCGGGAATGACAATCGTAAAAGCAACTGACGTGTTGTCCACGACATGAACGGACATGCTACTGGGTACCTGAACACCTTCAAGTGCGAGCATTTCTGCAGGACTGGCTAAAAATTTCACTTTAAATGATGCGTCGGTCCAGCACTTCTCAATCAGGTTTGTATACGCGAAAGCTTGATTATTCATCCGGCACGCAGTGGGCATTTCAAAGTACTTGGATAGTTTTTATCGAACCTCACCCCACCGCATCGGCAGAGCCTTACAGGTGTCCAACCTTGACATAGATTAAGGCGCCCTCATCTTTTGTGAAAGGCGCATGCTTGCTGTAAGAAGGACTACGTATCCAGCTCCCCCTTGGATAGGCGCCATTCTCATCATGAAACACCCCTTCAAGCACAAGGATTTCCTCTCCGCCAGGGTGCACATGAGGATTAAAAACCGTATGGGGCGCCCAACGCACCAGGGCCGTGCTGACTCCATGATGCTGATGCAAAGGCATCACCTGTAGTCCAGGGACCAGCCCCTGGCGCCACGGGGTATTGTTTGTATCGATACGTACGGCGGCGATATCATCGCTCGCAAACTGCCTGAGCTTGACGAATAGGGTACAACCATCCTTCACTGCAGGAGCATGCTGGCTGCCTGGAGGATTCCTGATATAAGTCCCTGCCGGATAATCCCCGCACTCATCCGAAAACACGCCTTCAAGAACGAGGATTTCCTCACCACCGCCATGCGTATGCGTCTCAAAGTTACTGTTCGGTTCGTAATGGACGAGACTCGTCGCACGCGCGATCTCGTCCCCGACTCGATCAAGCATTTTGCGCAGCACGCCACGCGACGGAGAGGTTTGCCATGTCATCGAAGCAGTATCGAGGACGACTCGTTGACTCATATCAGAGTGAATATTCATGTGTACCAGCATACACCGGCTTTCATACACGATATACATATCCACGCCACTACTACTGGGCGGGCCGGTCGCTCAGTGCCTGGAGGTTGGCCTTCAACTGCTCGCTCATAGGCATTTTAAGATTGACCCCGTTGGGAGGAATGGGCAGTTCAAACCATTTACTGTACATTCTGGAAAATTCACCAGAGGTCATCAAACGACTGATCGTGCCATCGACAAGCTGCTTAAAGTCTGGATCATTTTTGCGCAGCATACAGCCATAGGGTTCTACCTGTAGCGTATCACCAACAACCTCAAAAACTTCGGGCGTCTTTGAATTGGCAATCAGTCCAAATAGCAGTACATCATCCATTGCGAAGGCTGCGGCACGACCACTTTCTACAAACTGAAAAGAGTCTGCGTAGTCCTTGCCAGGTAAGAATTCAAAGTTCACATTGTGGTTGGCAGCATAACTGCGAAGAACTTTTTCGTTCGTGCTACCGGAGGTGCTGGTCACGATTTTGTTATTCAAATCTGCATAGTTACCAATCCCAGAACCCTTTTTTGTCAACAGGCGTGTACCCGTGTAAAAGTGACTGATCGCAAAAGAAACTTCCTTGCCACGCGCCGAGTTATTGGTCGTGGATCCACACTCAAGATCATAGGCACCTTCAACCAGCAGCGGAATCCGGTTTTGAGCATTCACCGGGATATATATGACCTGAAGTTTAGGTAGACTCAATTTATTGCGCAAATCTTCGATAATCGCCTCGGTCAAATCTACAGCAAAACCAGCTGGCTTGTCAGGTCCGAGCAAATAACTGAATGGCACGGCCGCCTCACGATAGGACACAGTGATTTTGTTGCTTTCAGCGATCTTTTTCATTGTCTGTCCTCTGGCGACAGAACTGATGGAAAGCAGGCCCATGATAAAAATACACACAACCGCACGGCTCACAGTGTTCATACATCTCCCCTTGCCCAATAAAATCAACCCACAAAAAGACCAACGCTTTGCTCATGCTAAGTGCGTAACCCGACACAGTCTATTGATCAGAGGAAATACCGCCTTATACAGATGGGGATAGAACATCTCCTGTTTGAAGGAGATCATTGGTCGTTTCAAGCTAAACTCGTCCACAACGTTTCAGTTCAAACGGTTCATCCTGGATGTCTGAAAATTTCTGATCGTTACGAGCGCTATGCCTGACTTTACGAATCTAATAAAAAATGAATACACATAGCTTTATCTCGACTGCGACAACCTTCGTTCAGTTACGTGGCTCGGACACTGTGTTAGTTCTGATTAAACCGATTGCCTTTCAATATATGAAAGAGTTCCCGCATGCAGGCATACTCACCATGGCGGGCGGAACAGCGCGTGGCTACAAAACAGCAATGGATCAGACAACCGATATAGGAATGGTTTCAGGTGCAATGAGCCCGGAACTTGCAAAATGGGCCCAAAAACAAAAAATTAAAGTTGACGTCACTCCGATTGCCTATGATGCACTGGGTGTCATTGTCCATGCATCTAATCCTGCGGCAAACTTCACCTTGGAACAATTGCAGGATATTTTTACCGGGCAGATTTCAAACTGGAAACAACTCGGATTTGATGAAGGCCCCATTCAAGTCTATACACAAAGTCCCAGCCGTGGCAGCTTCGAAACCTGGCGTTCGGTTGTCCTGGAAGACAAAGCGATCATCACCCCTAAAGCGAAAGTCATGGATGGCCTGGATATTATTTATGCTGTCGCCAATGACAAGGACAGTATAGGTTTTACCAGCCCAATCAACGTCATCGGAAAACCAGTCAAACTTGTCTCAATCAATCACTTTCAACCTGATTCAGATAATATTCACACATCAAAATATCCAATCCGGCGCAGTTTGTCGCTCATCACTCTTCCCAAGAAACAACAACCGACACAAGCATTTATTGACTATTGTCTGGCGCCCGATAAAGGCCAGGGAATCATTCAAAAAATGGGCTTGGTACCTGTGGCATTCAAATAAATAATGAATCGTAGACAACTATTTAAATGGGGCTCAATCGTCGGAGCAAGTCTGGCCACCGCGGCGCTATCGACTGGCGTTTACTGGAAACAGCTCAAAAATGAGAGGCGTACCAATCTGCTCATTGCTGGCGCAGCGCCGATGGTTCCTTATGTCGGAATGCTTGCCGCCGCTTATAGCCAGTCTCATCCGCATGTCGACATAGTCATAGAAAAAGGCCACTCACGTGCAGGACTGATTGCGTTGCAACATGGCGGGATTGATCTGGCGATGATGTCACGCGACCTAGCGGCAAATGAAAACCATATGAATATTCATAATGTGCTGATAGGGATAGATGGCATTGCACTCGTCACCCACCCAGACTCCCCCATTTCAAGCCTATCCACGCTGCAGGCGAGAGAAGTGTTTGAAGGGATCATCACGAACTGGAAAGAACTTGGCGGCGCCGATGCCCGCATTCAGTTGTATGGGCGCGGCGATGGCTCCACTACGCGTGCAAGCCTAGAAAATATCCTGCTCGATGGTGGCTTGCTTTCACGGCAGATGAAAGAACTTGCGACTGCCAGGGATGTGGCACGGGCCGTCTCTACAGATATCCATGGGCTGGGCTTCCTGTCAGTACGCAACCTGACTGATGCGTTGAAAGCGCTTGATATCAATGGTGCACCAGTCGACGAAAAAGAGCTTTACCTCAAAAATTATCCACTGACACGTGACATGTTTCTTGTTTACGGCAGCGACCTATCCCCCACTGCATCCAGCTTCATTGATTTCACCCTTTCGGGAACCGGTCAAAAAATCCTGGCTGATGCCGGGCTACTCAGAGTACGCTGAAGTGCATTCATCAGAGACACAGCAATGATTGATGTTGAAAAGTACGCAAACGATCTAGTCGAGCGTTTTCGCAGGAATCGAACACTGCAAAAGAAAATCGCCTTCGGCTTACTGATTGTCTTGTTGGGACTGGCTGGCAAGTTCGTCTTTGAACTCTTTCCACGGCACTACAATGTCAGCCTGTCTGGTGGCAGCCTGCTGGGTAACCGGCATCAGCTTGCAAAAATTCTAAGCGAAGAAGCTGGGCAGCAAAACGTATCAATACGCGTTGTCCCCACGCTTGGTGCGCTGGATGCACTGGAACTGGTCGATGAGGGCAAACTCGACCTGGCTTTTATCCAGAGTGGACTAGACACGAACTTTCCGAACGTCGCGCATGTCGCCACCATTGCACCTGAATTAATCCATTTCCTGGTCAAACCCGGGATTAAAAGTATCAAGGATATTCGAGGCAAAGTGGTCAATATGGGCGAAGTATCTGGAGGCACCCGCATTCTTGCCAAGCAAATTCTTGATCTGTCCGGACTGGAATTGGGAGTGGACTATGTCGAAACCAATCACAGCGATCTGGACTTGATAGAAATGCGGCCAAACAGGCTCCCGGATGTCATTGTTCTGATTTCCTACACGCCATCTGATGTCGCTGAATTTCTGGTAAAAGAGCGTGGCTACGATCTGATAGAAATGCCGTTTCCACCCTCTTTGGCAATTCGCCTTGGCTGGGTCGCCGATTCAAAAATTCTGGGGTACATGTATAGCATCGTCCCGCCTGTTCCAAGCCAGGATATTCAGGTTGTCGGTGTGAATCTACATCTGGTTGCCAACAAACATACTGACCCGCGTGCAATCTCAAAAGTGATTGAAACACTGTATAGCCCACGCGTAGCATCACGTTTTAACCATCCGCTAGTCGAATCCAATATGCTCTTGACTTCAGGCTATCCGATCTCAGAGGGCACAGAACTATATCTCTCTCGCAAGGCTCCACTCATAACGGATGCAATGATTGACAAAATCAAGGCACTGGTCGGATTGATCATGACCATTGGTTCAATGGGACTCGTTTTACTGAAATGGTTACAGATCGAACCTGAACATGAACAAAAACCTCAGGCTGCCGATGAGAGCGCGATTCAAGGCTCTGATACAGAAAACAAAAACGACAACCACGCAGTGCAATCTGTTAGCGCAGCGCCCGAGGCATCCTCAAAAGACACACCTGACGCCAAGGACAAACCTAAAGATAAAAGCGATGTGTTGGACAGCCTTGGAAAAATATCAGGCCATATCAGGACGCTTGGGAGTGACTAACCAAACAATGGATGTCGCTTGATGAAGCTGTCATGGAGTTCCACGCAGAATTTGCTGGATTGCCGACATAGTGCGTTCGATTAATAACTGGAATGGAATACTTAACGAAGGTAAGGTCAACATCAACACGATAAAACCAACACCAATCGTGATGGGAAAACCGATTCCAAAAATATTCAACTGAGGTGCAGAACGTGTCAAAACACCTAGTGCCATATTCGTCACGAGTAAGGAGGCAACCACCGGCATGGCAATTTGCAAACCGGTGCTGAACATCGTGCTCCCTAGCCGGACAATACTCATTGCATTCAAAGGGCCCAAACCGAGTTGAACAGGCAATATTTGAAAACTCTCAACTAACGCAGAGATCATCATCAGGTGACCATCCATGCTAATGAACAACAGCATGAACAACATACTTAACATTGTTGTAATCACTGTGGTGCTACCGCCAGATTGAGGATCAAAAAAAGTAGCAAAACCAAAGCCCATTGTCAGACCACTCAACTGCCCCGCTAGATCAATCGCACTAAAAAAAATACGCATAACAAAACCGATTGAAAAACCGATAATCAGCTGTTGCAGGATGACCAGCGCACCTTGTAGTGAAACAAGATCGACTGTGTTTCCCAGTTTGACCATTGGCGCAACAATGAGAGTGAGCAAGGTGCCCAGAGCGACTTTTATGGGCATCGACACTGTTGTGCCACTGAATAAAGGCGCAATAGCAACAAATCCCAAAATTCGGGTCAAAGGTATAAACATGCTTGCAATCCACGATTGCAGCACATCAACGCTAATGTTGATCATCTCGTATTTAGCCTATACCATCATTGACAGGTACACCCTCAACAGGCTGCTACTCCATCATGATGGGGAATTCACTCAGAACCTGATGTAAATAATCTGTCATGACACTCAACATCCAGGGACCCGCAATGACGAGTGCAAGCAATACACCCAGCAGCTTGGGGATAAAGGACAACGTCTGTTCATTAATTTGGGTAGCCGCCTGAAAAATACTCACAATCAAACCAACCACCAGGGCAACCAGGAGTAACGGCGCAGAAATCATGATGGTGATTTCCATTGCATGCCGTCCAATATTCATGACGGATTCTGGACTCATTGTTTTTCTCAGTAAAAACTATTGGCCAAGGAGCCCATTAACAATTGCCACCCATCAACCAGCACAAACAACATGAGCTTGAACGGAAGTGCAACGATTGAGGGTGAAACCATCATCATGCCCATTGCCATCAATACGCTGGCAACGACCATATCGATAATTAAGAATGGAATAAAGATACTAAAGCCAATCTGGAAGGCAGTTTTAAGTTCACTCGTCATAAAACTCGACACCAGAACGGCCAAAGGGATGTCATCAGGCTTTTGAATATTGTCGGTACGTGACAGTTTGACAAACAAAGCTAGATCAGACTCCCGAGTCTGCTTGAGCATGAACTCCCTGAGTGGCGCAACCCCCTTATCCAGTGCAACTTGCATCGTGATACGGTTTTCAGTGAGTGGCTGATAAGCATCGACATAGATTTTTTCAAATACGGGACTCATCACAAAAAAGGTCAGAAAGAGTGCTAACCCAAGCATGACTTGATTGGGGGGGACCGCTTGGGCACCGATCGTCTGTCTGAGTAAAGACAACACAATGATGATGCGCGTGAAGCCCGTCATCATCAAAAGAACGGTTGGCAAGAAAGATAAAGAGGTCAGCAGCAGTAACGTCTGCAAACTCAGGCTGTAATTTTGGCTACCATCCTCAGAGGTTGCGGAATTGATCAGTCCGAGTGCGTTATTGTCTGCAGCATGAACGAAATCTACATGAAAGAGCATCAACACAAGCGATAAAATCGAGATAGCTGTGCAGTTGCACACGGCAACCTGAGCGTGACCATTAACACAACGCCAATGGTCAGCCAACCCAATGCCTTTGCAAACGGCCGAAGTGTCGAGGTCAAGCAGTCCTCTATTGGAATTAATGCTGAAAAAGGACGTGTCATCCAATTAAATCGCGGAGCAGCTTTGTCTGAAGTTGTCCGGGCGTTAAATGCCGTTGGTGCGACACCCCAGGATCTGGTAGCTATCTTACAAGCAATGAAGGCCTCTGGTGCACTGCATGCAGAACTTGAAATTATTTAACGGAGTCAAACGTTGGCTATAGGTGAAATCGCTTCAGGCTTTGGCGGGACATCTGCCTTAAAAGATGCAAGCGCCAGTCTGGCAATAGACGGCAATGGCCTGTCATCTTTGAAAAGTGCCGCACGTGACAACTCACCTGAGGCGATACGTGGCGTGGCCAAGCAATTTGAGGCCATATTCCTGAACATGATGCTCAAGAGTATGCGCGATGCGACACCGAGTGACGGCCCGCTGGATAATGAGCAAAGCAGAACGTTCACGACTATGCTGGATCAGCAACTGAGCCAGAATATTGTCAATAAAGGGGTTGGTCTAGCGGATGTGCTCGTCAGGCAGTTGAATAAAATTCAGACCGGCAAAACTGAAATTGAACCTACGGCTGCGGAGAAGAAAGAGCATTCGCAAATTAATATCAATACAAATGGCAGCATGAATAGTCGTTCACTCGCCAAGCTCAGTAATTACAACTTGAATGGGTACAAGAACGTTGACACGGGTGCCTCATACACGAGTGTCCCAGGTCAGGCCATGCAGGATGTTATGGCAGAATTTATGAAACGCATGGGGCCCTATGCCGAAAAAATCAGTACCGCAACCGGCGTACCAGCTATTTTCATGATGGCACAAGCTGCGCTTGAGTCAGGTTGGGGACGCAGCGAAATCAAATATCAAAATGGTACAACTTCACACAACCTGTTCGGAATCAAAGCGACTGAAAACTGGGGTGGCCGTTCAGTCGATGCCATGACAAGCGAATATGTAAATGGTGAAAAAGTAACGCGTGTCGAGCAATTCCGCGCTTACAACTCATATGCGGAATCATTCAAGGACTTTACCGATCTGCTTCGATCAAATCCACGATACGCAAAGGTGCTGCGCAATCTGAATGACCCAATCAGCTATGCTCAGGCAATGGGTAAATCAGGTTATGCGACGGACCCGAATTATGGGAACAAATTACAGTCCGTCATCTTAAACTTTATGTCGCTGATTAAATAAACATCCTTATCCAGTATTGCGCAGACCCGCAGCGATACCGTTAATGGTCAGATGAATACCGCTGCGCACGCGGTCATCCAGTTCCCTGCCCTCTGCCGCAGCAGCCCGGTGTCGTTTGATCAGCTCGACTTGCAAATGGTTAATCGGATCCAGATAAGGAAACCGATTTTTAATCGAACGGGCAAGTTGCGGATTTTTAGCAAGGCGCTCCTTCGTTCCCGTGAGCATTGTCAAACACGCGATCGTTGTTTCATGTTCCTTTGAGATCACCTTGAAAATGGCATTGCGTATCTTGCGGTCAGGCACCAACTCTGCATAGCGGGAGGCGATTGCCAGATCTGTCTTGGACAGCACCATATCCATATTGGATATGAGTGTTGCAAAAAAAGGCCAGTCGGTACACATCTTGCGCAATAAGGTCGATCGTTTTTTTTGTGGACTTGTATCTTGCTCCAGCCAGCTATTAACGGCATAACCAAAGCCGTACCAGCCAGGCAACAGCAAGCGGCACTGTCCCCAGGAGAAGCCCCAGGGGATGGCACGTAAATCTTCAATCCTTCTGGTTGCTTTGCGGGAGGCCGGCCGTGATCCGATATTGAGCTCTGCGATCTCGGCAATAGGTGTCGCAGAAAAAAAATACTCTGTAAAACCTGGCGTTTCGTAGACAAGGTCCCTATAGGCTTTGTAAGCCATTTCAGAAAGTTCCTGCATGACAGACTCAAACTCAATGAGCTTATTCGCCTGCTGAGGTGTGTGCGATGGTGGTGTCAAACTCGCCTCAAGCGTGGCTGCCACAATCAACTCGAGATTCCTGCGTCCAATTTCCGGATTCGAAAATTTGGAAGCAATAATCTCGCCCTGCTCGGTCAGGCGTAAATGTCCATTCACCGTCCCAGTTGGCTGGGCGAGGATGGCTTCGTAACTCGGCCCACCTCCACGACCGACCGTACCGCCTCGTCCGTGGAACAAACCTGGCTTAACACCCATACGGTCGAACAGCGCAACCAGTTGCTTTTCCGTCTTGTAGAGTTCCCAGTTGGACGTCAAAAAGCCACCGTCCTTATTGGAGTCGGAATAGCCCAGCATGACTTCCTGCAAATCGCCTCGATTGGCAATGATCTTGCGTACCAGTGGAATCGACATGAAGCGTCCCATGATTTCGGCAGCTGCACGTAAATCAGGGATAGTCTCAAACAAAGGCGTGACCATAAGATCCGCGCTCAATTCGCCCTCTTGCGATAGATGCAACAGCCCAGCCTCTTTTTGCAGGAGTAGTACCTCAAGTAAGTCTGAAACGCTTTCGGTATGAGAA
This sequence comes from Alcaligenaceae bacterium, assembly GCA_947379755.1. GTDB lineage: Bacteria > Pseudomonadota > Gammaproteobacteria > Burkholderiales > Burkholderiaceae_B > Zwartia. The sequence goes on from CANCOC010000040.1 coordinate 19,110, forward strand.
ATAATGAAATTCTGGACAGCTCGCTGACCGTAACATTGACGAATATCCCGGGCGGCACGCACCACATTCAGCTCAGATTGTGTTTCATCGGAGTATTGAACATATGGCGATGCCAGCAAGCGCGGACGCGACACTTCGTCGAGCAATAAAGTGATTTTCTCTTCCTCTGTCAGCTTTGCATAATCCTGGACCAGTCCTGCCCGGGCAAACAACTCTGTCAACACGCGTTCGTGCACGTCAGAGCTTTGGCGCATGTCGAGCGTGGCGAGATGAAAACCAAAAATTTCGCTCGCACGGATTAACGGACCCAGTCGGGGCGCAATCAAAGCCTCGCCGTGGTGGGCGGTGAGCGAGTCAACCAGTATTTTCAGGTCGTCCGTGAAGGAAGCAGAATTGTCGTAGGCAGCTACTGAGCCTATTTCATGGCGGAGCACGTGGGTCACACCCAGCATCCGGGCCGTAGCAGCAAGACGGGAATAAATACCAATCAGGGCCCGCCGGTAGGGCTCATCTGCCCGATGCATCGAGCGATCAGGTGATGCATCCGCTAGAGCTTGCAACGCAGGAGTCACCTCAACCATCAAGGTTGATATAGACAATTCTGCCCCGAGCGCATGGATTTCATCAAAATAAAAGTCGAAAGCAACCGTCGATTGCCGCGCGAGTGCCTGGCGCATCGTTGCACCATTGACGTTCGGATTACCATCCCGATCGCCCCCTATCCAGCTGCCCATTCGCAAATAGGCGGGCATACCGGCTGAGCTGGTGGCCCCCTGAGGATACTGAGCGGCGAGCTCCGTCTCGATATCTTCATACAACCCCGGAATTTCTCTCAGAAAGGTAATCCGGTAATAGGACAGTGCATTTTCAATTTCATCTGCAACCGTCAGCTTGGTAAACCGAAGCATGCGAGTCTGCCAAAGCGTTGCAATATTGGCATACAGCAGCTTTGTATTTTGCAATTGTTCATGTTTTGTCAGCGCCCCATCGCGACTGGCCAACAGGCGCGCGATCTCACGCTCGGCATCCAGAATGCTTTTACGCTGAACTTCGGTCGGGTGTGCTGTCAGGACCGGTGATATCAACGCATCCTGTAAAAACTGCCTGACTGTCGAGCCTTTTACACCCGCTCGATCCAGTCGGGACAAAGCAAAGGCAATGCTGCCCTGCTGCGGCTCGGAGCCGGCGAGCAGATGCGCACGTCGACGTCGATTATGGTGACGGTCTTCAGCAATATTGGCCAGATGGGAAAAATACGAGAACGCACGCACAACAGAATTCGTCTGTTCACGCGTGAGTTTTTTGAGCATCAGATTGAGCTCACGGCCAGCCTGCGCATCCAGATCCCGGCGAAACCGCACCGAAGTTTGACGGATTGACTCGACCACATTAAAGACAACGTCACCTTCCTGCTCTTTGAGCACCTCGCCAAGCAGACGACCCAATAGTCGAATATCCTGGATAAGTGGTGCATCTTTGTTCACACCGGCTTGACGTGAGCGTGAGACTGGTTCGGTTTTCGCCATGTTTGCTACCATTCAAATGAGAGGTCGACATTGGGCATTTTGCGCTAATTTTGAACAAGTTGCCAAGCTGGCAAATTTCATGTCAATTTGAAATTCATTCAAGCAGGCCACCCGAGCCAGGACCGCGTGCCTGACGTATACACTCACCAGACAGTAAAATTCGGCAATTAAGGACAATCATGCTTCGTTTATCCAGGCAGTTGGCACTGATATCAGGGACTGCCCTGTTGATGGTGGCATCCTTCGCCCAGGCCGATACGGTCACTGTTGCGGTCGCAGCAAATTTCATCGCTCCCATGCAGGTCATCTCACAGCTATTCGAAGCCCAGACACAGCATCACATCAAGTCGTCGTCAGGCTCGTCGGGCAAGTTTTATGCTCAGATCAGGAATGGAGCGCCTTTTCAGGTGTTGCTCTCAGCGGATGAAGACATCCCCGCCCAACTCGAGCGCGACGGCCTTGCTGTGCCCGGATCTCGCATCACCTACGCGATCGGTCAGCTGGTGCTGTGGTCTAACACTCCAGGCCTCATTGATGCACAGGCCAGTATTTTGCGCGAGGGCCGCTACAAAAAAATTGCGATCGCCAACCCTGAACTGGCTCCTTATGGTCGTGCGGGGTTCCAGACACTCAAGGCTCTCGGATTGAGTGAGCAAAGCGATGGGAAGATTGTGATGGGCGAGAATATTGCCCAAACTCATCAGTTTGTTTTAACGGAAAATGCTCAAATAGGATTTGTTGCTGCGTCTCAGGTCTATAAGGATGGAAAACTCACCGCGGGTTCAGCCTGGATCGTCCCGCAGAGCATGCATGCACCGATCCGGCAGGATGCTGTCTTGCTTGTTGCTGGCAAGCACTCAGCGGCTGCGAGCAGTTTCTTAAGCTATCTGCAATCTGATACGGCACGTGCAATCATCGAGTCTTATGGCTACACCGTCCCCTCACTTGCAGTCAAACCTTAACGAGAACGAGCGAGACCTGCAGACATGCCCGTCCAACCGAATCCTAAACATCCCAAGGCGCAGGCTAAATTTCGACAAGGTCTGGCGTTGCACGAAAAAGGGCAACTCGCTCAGGCAGAAGGTCTGTATCACGCAGCCCTACTGATTGATCCTCGCCACGCCGAGTCCATCCATCACCTTGGCATTCTCGCGCTGCAAACGCAACACTACGACTATGCGGTGCAATTGATCCGTCAATCAATCGACATTGAGTCAGCTAATCCTGCTGCTTACAGCAACCTCGGCATGGCGCTCGAAGATACTCACCAGCCAGAGGCGGCGCTTGAAGCTTACGATCACGCAATTGCCCTGAAACCCGACAACATTGAAGCAATGATCAACCGCGGCAATGTCCTGCAGACCTTGAAACAATGGGATCGTGCACTATCGGCCTACGACTGCATCATTGCACAGGCACCCAACATACCCGATGCCTACAATAACCGAGGTAATGTCTTGCGCGCACTGAGTCGTCATGAAGAAGCTCTCAGCAGCTTTAATCAGGCAATTCGTCTCAAACCAGATTTTGTACAGGCTTATAACAACCGTGGCATCATCTATCAGCAATTGAAAAGGTTCGACGCTGCGCTGAAAGAATTTGATCACGCACTGGCCTTGCAACCGCATTACGCCCAAGCCCTTAGCAATCGGGGCATTGTCCTGAAAGAACTCGGACAGCTCGATCAAGCACTGCAAAGCTTTGATCAGGCGATTGCGCTTAAGCCTGACTATGCCCAAGCCTATGGCAATCGTGGCGGACTCTTACAGGAAACCAGACAATATGCGGCGGCGTACGAAAGCTATGATCGCGCCATAGAATTGAATCCAGGGATCACGGCCCTGCACGGTAAACGCCTGCACACGCAAATGCATCTTTGTCTCTGGAAGGATTTCAGTGCGCGTTGCGAAACCATTACATCTGACATCAAACGTCATGAGCCAGTGATTGATCCCTTTAGCCTGCTAAGCCTGATTGATTCCCCCGAACTTCAGTTGCGTGCGGCACAAATAGCTGTTGCCCAGGATTATCCGGAGAATACAACTCTGGGCGACATTCAGCGCTCGTCTGGTCACTCAAAAATCCGACTTGGATATTTTTCGCCTGACTTCCGAAATCATCCCGTCTCATTTCTGACTGTTGAATTATTCGAAAAACACAATCATGATCATTTTGAACTGATTGCATTCTCACTGGGCAGACCTGTCAGGGATGCCATGCAATATCGTGTCGCAACCGCATTTGACCAGTACGTTGAAGTGGGTGACAAATCAGACACTGAAATCGCAGCACTTGCCCGCGAACTCGGGATTGATATCGCTGTCGACCTCGGAGGCTACACAATCCATAGCCGGCCTGGCGTGTTTGCCCTGAGAGCCGCTCCGGTTCAGATAGGCTACATCGGATATCTTGGCACAATGGGTGCATCGTATTACGACTATATCTTTGCAGACAAAACGCTGATCCCACCTGCAAACCGCCACTTTTATACCGAAAAAATCGTCTACCTCCCCAGTTATCAGTCGAACGATTCACAGCGCCTGATTTCAGACAAAGCATGGACACGCAACGCGCTCAACCTCCCTGAAACAGGTTTTGTATTCTGCTGCTTCAACAACAACTATAAATTCACGCCTGCCACGTTTGATAGCTGGATGCGGATTTTAAAGGCCGTGCCTGACAGTGTGATGTTTCTGTATGCAGACAATGCCGTCGCACAAGCCAATCTTGTTAAAGAGGCCACACACAGGGGGGTTGAGCCCACTCGGCTGGTATTTGGCACCCTGTTACCGCGAGAGGAATATCTCGCACGGTATCGCGCCTGTGATTTATTTCTGGACACCCTGCCCTATAACGCAGGCACAACAGCCAGCGATGCCCTATGGGCGGGATTGCCAGTACTCACATGTACCGGTCAATCCTTTGCTGCCAGAATGGCCGCAAGCCTGCTCATGGCAATAGATCTTCCTGAACTGATTACGGATTCGTATGCCGCGTACGAAGCCAGGGCAATCGAATATGCGACGAATCCTGTCAGCCTCAAGGCGCTCAAACAAAAACTATCTGACCATCGCGATACAACTGCCCTCTTTAATTCAGACTTGTGTTGCGCGCACATCGAAGCGGCCTTGATTGAGATGCATGAGCGCGAGCAACAAAAATTACCGGCGACCCTGCTGCCCTGAGTAGAACGTTCAGGGCTCTACTCACCAGGCTTCATGCAAAAGTTTAATGTAGTCCTGCTCAGTCAAGGCAAATGGATTTGTCCGATGCGCATTGTCTGCCAGGGCAGCCTTGGCAACCTCAGGGAAGATTGCAGTCTCGATACCGAGGTCCTTCAAGCCTTCAGGCAATCCCAATCTCTGGTTCAGACGGGCAAAAGACAAGGGCAGATCTGCATCGGCGGGAAAGCGCAATGCTGTTGACATGATCGTCATTTTGTCAGAAATATAAGGCGCATTAAGTCGCAATACATGGGGCAGCATGATGGCATTCAGTGTGCCATGATGATGACCCAAAGCACCCAGTGCATGCGAGACCGAATGCACTGCGCCCAGGCCTTTCTGAAAACAGATACCACCTTCGAGGGCACCCATCATCATATTCCAGCGTCCATCCAGATCAGCGCCGTCGTGGGTTGAACGCTCGATATTCCCAAAAATTCGTTTCATTCCATCGATTGCAATCGCGTCGACCGGAGGATTGATCACCGGGGAACAAAAAGTTTCGACACAATGTGAGAGAGCATCCATGCCTGAAGCGGCGGTCATGTAAGGGGGTAAGGTACGGGTCAGTTCCGGATCACAGATCGCAGCGCGTACGATGCTGGGACAACCAATGCCGGCCTTGATTCCGTTGCGAAAGATAATCACCGCAGACCGTCCGACTTCGGTACCTGTGCCCGCGGTCGTTGGTATCAACAGCAGTGGAGGCGGCTGATGAATGGGGCGAGGCTGCGGATGGCGGTTGCAATATTCCCAGAGCGGAGCGTCCTGGCCACATAACACTGCTGTCGCCTTGGCCAGATCAAGTGCCGCCCCACCCCCGATCCCGACAATCCCATCACAGCGATGCGCGTGATAGGTTGCAGCACATTCCTCAACGGCTTCTTCGGTAGGGTTAGGCGGCGTCGTATCGTAAATAGCGTCACCGGCAATCTCACCGAGCGATTCAGTGGCCATGTCAAACACACCCGCAGACCGGACCCCCTTGTCTGTCACAAACAACGGACGAGAGATGCCGTTTAGCCTCAACTCGTTCACTAATTGTGATCGTTCACCATGTCCAAAATGAACTTTGGTATTAAAAGAGAGTATGGTCATGCCTGTTTAGCTCACTGTAATTTTTGCGTTGCGTATCAAGGTCTGCAGTAGCACTCTCTGCTGACCCAACCATGTTGTAAATTCATTTGTACTATTGGCCACCGGCACCTGGCCTGCCTGATCCATACTGGCAATCAGTGCGGGTGCATGCGCTGCCCGTACGACGGCCTCCTGCATGCGTGGGATCACGCTCGCCGGAGTATCGACGGCAGCAAACAAGCCAAACCAGTCATCCATGTCGTAACCCGCAATGCCCGTCTCAGCAATTGTCGGAATATCGGGATAGGCTGCGCTGCGTTGAGCACTTGTCACCGCCAATATGCGCGCCCGCCCTGCGCTGACCGGCCCACGGGCAGAAGACGCTGTAATCAGGATCGAATCGATTTGCCCCCCCATAATATCGCGCGCGGCATCCGCCCCGCCTCGGTAGGGTGTATGAATCAATTGAATCTTGGCCCGCTCCTGCAGCAAGGCAAGTGCCAGATGTGCCATGCCACCGGAAGGAGGTGTTCCACAGGATACCTTACCAGGGTGGGCCTGGGCATATGCAATGAATTCCTGGATATTTTTTGCAGGAAAGTCTTCTCTGACGGCAATCACCTGAGGCGCACGCACCGCCATCGTGATGGGCAGAAAGGATTTTTCGTAATCAAACGACAAATCCTTTACCAGCACAGGATTCGTCAGGCAGTTGGCGGCGTCCCAGACAAAGGTATAGCCATCACGAGGTGCTTGCAGTGCTGCACTGGCGGCCACGACGGCATTGCCTCCGCTACGGTTTTCAACCACGACGTTCTGCCCCAGCAATTCGGTCAGCTGCACGCCAAAGGCACGTGCGGAAGTATCTGCCGCCCCTCCCGCAGAAAAGGGAACAAGAATACGCACTGGCCGTGCAGGCCAGACAGTCTGTGCAAAAACAGCCTGTCCGGGCACCATCATTGCCAAACCAGCAAGAAGTACCGTGCGACGATTAATATTCATCTGCTGCACTGCGCAATCATTAAGAGGAACTTGCTCCTGGGCTTTGGTTGTCTTCATTATTTGTCTCGACGATTATTTTCAGCCTGTACTTGGCTATATGATTATGAAAATTAATTATAGAGACAAACCAATGACTGCTCGCATGACCCGGCTGTGCCTCCTGCTTCTGCTCACGCTGGCAGGGAGCGTTTGCGGCGGCCTCGCCCAGTCGCAGACATTTCCCTCCAAACCGCTGCGCCTGGTTGTCCCCTACCCCCCCGGCGGAGGCGCCGATGGCAACGCCCGACTGCTTGCCCAGCCAATGTCAATGATGCTGGGTCAGCCCATCGTGGTTGAAAACCGGCCCGGTGCAAGTGGCATCCTGGCCGCCAACACTGTTCTGCAGTCTGCTGCAGATGGTTACACGCTGCTGTTCGACACGTTTCCGTATGTGGTCAATGCTGTTTTACACAAGCTCACTTTTGATCCGATGAAGGATCTCGTTCCTGTCTCACAGGCAATCAACATGCCACTGATCCTGGTGGTTCCAGAGTCAGCTCCCTTTCGCAATATTCAGGAACTCATTACCTTTGCCAAAGCCAATCCAGGGAAATTGAATTATGGCTCTTACGGTGCGGGCGGCGCTGCACACCTGGCAGCTGAAATGCTGGCCCGCGATGCTGGAATAGATTGGGTCCATGTGCCATACAAAGGTGGTGCACCCGCCATGGCCGATGTACTTGCGGGCCGTCTGTCCGCTTACTTTACCAATCCGATTACTGGACTGGCACATATTCAATCTGGAAAAATTCGCGCACTGGCCACCACCGGCTCTCAGCGCATGAAGATGTTGCCTGATGTGCCGACGATCAGCGAAAGTGGCTATCCAAACTTTGAAGTCGTTGAATGGAATGGATTTTTTGTACCTGCGGGCACTCCTCCCGCCATCATCACAAAGCTCTCCGATACCATCCGGCTAGCGACGCTGCAGCCCGAAGTACAGCAACGCATGAATGCCCAAGGTGTCGAACCGGTCGGCAACGCACCTAAACAATTCACGCTGTTTTTACAAGGCCAGATTGAAAAATGGGGCGCACTGGTCAAAAGCAATAACATCCGTGCGGATTGAGAGACCACGTGTCATGCGCAGCTTTCAATCCGTAAATTTTTAAGCATCCAATCGTCATACACATCAAAGTCCGTTAAATACACTACAAGATCCCGGAGACTACACAATGAAAAGCTGGAAAAAACTATTACTCGTCGCAGCCCTCGCAGCAGGTTCGATGAACGCCTCCGCCCAGGATGATCAGCGCCGTTTCAAAATCACACCGCTGACGGAGATGACACCTGATCAGAAAAAATATTTTGAAGCGCTCATGGCTGGCCCTGTGTCTGGCACAGGCAGTGCGGGTGTGGTTCAAGGCGCAACGAGTCTGGGCGCGCCGTTTAACGTGTATCTGCGCAGTCCTGTTCTCGCCGAACAGCTACGCAAAGTTGGCGAACAGATTCGTTTTCATAGCTCCTTACCCGCGCGGCTCAATGAGTTTGCGATTCTTGTGACTGCGCGTCACTGGGGTGCGCAATATGAATGGTTCGCCCATCACCGCCTGGCATTAAAAGCTGGCCTTGAGCCTGCGATCGCCGATCAACTGGCTGTCGGAAAATATCCTGTCGGCATGAAACCCGACGAAGCTGCTGTATTTAATTTTTCACACGAACTGCATACGAACCACAACGTGAGCGACGCGACCTATCAGGCCGTTGTAGATCTGTTTGGTGAGCAAGGCGTAGTTGATCTGATTGCTGTCAATGGCTACTACGTGATGGTGTCCATGATTTTGAATGTTGACAGATCACCTCTGCCAGCGGGCGTCAAGCCACCACTGGCCCCTTTGCCAGCGGGTCATGGCGAGCATGCATCCAAATAAACCTGGTGAGCAGGAACTTGATAAAAACTTCTGTAGAAGATTGCAGGACCTGCTCAGGGCCGAGCGGCAGAAAGAATGTTGAACAACTCATCGGTACGATCCAGTTGTTCGAGCTGATCAGTTAACTGGATGACGCGCGCAATATCCTTTGTCGACAGGCAGGACTGGACAACATTACGAAACTTGTACTCAACCTCCTCTTTACTGAGGGGGTTTTCTGGGCTCCCTCGCCGATTGAGGATCTCATGGGTAAAATGACGTCCATCGCGCGTCTTCACTGCGACCCGTGCTGCATGGCGATAGGCAGGGCCCATCGCTTCGATTTCGTGATCTATCCTGGCATGAATACGAGTAATAAAGTCAAGAATTCTGGGCTCTGACAGGCGATGCCCGGCATATTGCGCAACAAAGGCCATGCCATCAAAGCCCATCACGGCAATGCCATAAAAGAGATTCATCTGCGCAGCCGTCACACCTTGCGCCTTGTATTCCCAGGCGCAATGGGTAAAGGTCATCTGACTCATGCCAATATCAACCTCAGCGATATCGTCAGGAGTCAGTTGGTGCGTCTTGAGTAAATAACTAAAGGCGTCCAGCGCAGAATGAATGCTGGTCACGCAGGCGTGTGGCTTGTAGCCAACCTTGCCAGTTTCCCAGACGGTACCCAGACCCTCGGTCAGGCGCACGGCATTGGGCTGATCTGAATAGGAACTCAGATACCCCCCATAGCCCGCCTCAAGCACATCGCTGATCCCAGTGAAGTCACGTTGTGCAAGATAGGCAGAATAGACACCACTTTGTGCTGCGCGGCCGGAATGAAAGCGTTTAACCATCGCCCCTTCCTGAGCTGCCATCAGGCCGCCGGCTTGAGACCCCACGATGCCCAGGGCATGCTGCATATGTGCACCATCCAGACCGAGCATTTTTCCTGCGCTGGCAGCCGCGACGAATACGCCAGACGCACCCTGAGGATGAAAGCCTCTGAAAAACAAACCCATGGTTGCCGCATTTCCAACACGTGTACCAATTTCATACCCGGTTGTCATCGCGGTGAGCAAGGTGCGACCAGATGTTGCGCCAGCTTGCTCAGCCAAAGCAACTACGACAGGTGTCGCAATGGAACCGGCATGCACGATCGACTCCTTGTGAATGTCATCCAGTTCAAAAGCATGGCCGGCAGTGGCATTCACCAGCACAGCGCCTGCGACAGATGTTTTTTTGCCTGTGCCAAAAATGGAAGCGACAGGACGAGCTCCCTCGTCTTCAATCATGGCCTGAACATGCTGCGTCCAGGGCAAGGTCGAACCGAACAGACAGCATCCGACGCTGTCCAGAAAACTCGTCTTCATCCTGGCGATCACTTCAGACGGGATATCCTGAAACTGAATATTTGCAGCAAAATCAGCCAGCGCTTTTGTGGCACCAGGCAGTAAGGATGGGGTATGGCTGTCCATAATTTCTTTTCAATTTAAAAAGATGGGTTTGCCTGAAAATCAGACATGCTTCATACCCGCGAGAAATGCGTCTGGGTCTTGGGGATCAGTGAGAGAAACCGTTTCATATTTACCTGGCCTGCAGTCTCTAATTCGACGCGTCTGCGTGCAGGCTGACTGCGATTCCCTCCAGTGCTTTGGAGACTGCGGGATAGCGCTGCATCACAAGTGGATCATGTCCGGGCACGATATGCTTGGGGGAGGCAGCCAGTTGCTCCAGCTTGCCGTAACCATCGACTGCCTCTGCAACGTTGAACATCGTGGTGAACGCACGTTTTTTTTCAAAGTGCTCGTAGTAATGACTCGTATCGGAAGCCAGCACGACCCAACCCCGACGGGTATGGACGCGCACGCACTGCATACCGTGCGTATGTCCGCCAATACGGTGGATCGTCAGGCCAGGTGCCAGCTCTGCCTGTCCGTCATAAAAACTCACGCGGTCTTTATAGACCATGCGCACCATGCCGATCACTTCGTCGACTTCGTAGCCATGATTGAATTGCTTGTGCCGCATATGACGGCCTGTGGCATATGCCATCTCATCATCTTGCAGGTGAAATTGCGCAATTGGAAAACTATCAAAAGTGCCGACGTGGTCGTAGTGCAAATGCGTAATAATGACGTCTTTGACCTGATTGACATCCACGCCAAGCAGCGCGAGGCCCTGCGCGGGGGTCCGTAATAAGGTCCGCCCTCTTTTGGCAGCGACTTCTGCGTCAAACCCGGTATCGACGACAAAGGTGTGCTCCGGGCTTCGCACCACCCAGACGAAATAGTCCATTGGCATCGGTCCATCGTGGGGATCGCCACCAATAAAATGGTTTTTTCGCAACGCATCTCGCGTCGCATAGCGCACCGCAAAGACTTCGTACTCCGGGAGGTCGTTGGCAGCTGTTGCGTGGTCAGTGATCATCCTTATTTTCCTGTAAAGGGTTGCTTATAGATATTGAGACCAACCATCCATCCGTCACGCATTGCGGTGAGAAAATTACCATGTTGTTGCAACAGCATATGAACCTATCCTCTTGTCACGGGGATACCCCCGGATATTGTCTTGATGCTCCCTTGAAGGGAGTCCATTATTTATTTCTGCCCCACATCCTAACTAATGATTTTTTTTAGGTCAATCCGATAAAATAAAAAATAATACTGAATGAATTTCACCAATTAGAGTCAAGAATGCGCAATCTGAATGCTTTACTGGTATTTAGCAAGGTCGCAGAAACTTGCAGTTTTACTGTGGCGGCACAGCGACTCGGGCTGACCGCCTCCGCTGTCAGCAAGTCTGTTGCTCGCCTTGAGCAAGAACTGGGTGTCAAACTCCTTCAGAGATCGACCAGGCTCGTCAGTCTGACTGACGAAGGCGCAAGCTTCTTTGAGCGCTGTCGCAATATCCTGGCTGAGATTGATGATGCGGAGAGTGCCCTCACTCTGAGCACAGCCGCCCCTAAGGGACGCTTGAGAATTCAGATGCCTGTCGGCTTTGGCAGACGCGTCATTGC
>CANCOC010000041.1 GCA_947379755.1 Alcaligenaceae bacterium
TTAAAGTGGCATGAGATGCCACCCAGGAAATATACCGCTGCGACTAGCCACAGTGCAGAGATGGCGGAAAGAATAAATGCGTACTCAAAGGGCGCCAGCGTTGCACCACCATAGCGCGCGAGCACTGCGGCACCACATGACAGCACAAATGTTAGTCCACAGGTGCCGATAAACTCAGAGACCAGGCGTCGGGCGCGGTGGTTTTTGCTTTCCCAGTCGGCTGAAAACCGATTCCCGATCTGCAGCCTGAGTGCCGCCTCACCTGAGGCGTCCTCATTGACATTGTTTGATGGATTCATGGCTGGTATCGGGATCACTTTGATGCGGGCGTTTTGATGTCGGCCGAGCCGGGTTGAGTCATGTTGAGCGGCACCACAACGCGGTCATACAGATCTTCTGATACTCCATTGGCAAGTGCAGCTTGCTTGAGCGTCAGGTTTTTTTCGATGGCGTAATGAGCAATCACCGATGCCTGGTCATAGCCGATGATTGGAGAGAGCGCCGTGACCATCATGACCGAGCGGTCAATGTTGGACTTGATCTGGGCCTCATTGAGAAGCGCACCCTCAATCATGAACTCTTTGAGGTGATCACACATGTCGGCCATGATCAGTGCGGAGTGCAGATAGTTGCTGATGATGATCGGGCGAAAGGCATTGAGTTCAAAGTTGCCTTCTGCGCCAGCCATTTGTACCGATACATCCGACCCCATGATCTGGATGCAGACCATCAGCATGGCCTCGGCCTGCGTGGGGTTTACTTTACCGGGCATGATCGAGGAACCTGGCTCATTGGATGGTAAAACCAGCTCCATCAATCCGGTTCGCGGACCGGAGCCCAGCCAGCGCAAATCGTTGGCAATCTTGAACAGTGACACGGCTGCAGACTTAAGCGCTGCATGAGCACGTACCATCCGGTCCAGCGTTCCCTGCGCGGTAAATTTGTTTTCTGCCGTTTTGATCTGGAAGCCGGTGAGTTGGGTGAGAACCTCGGCAACCTCTTCGCCAAAACCAGCCGGTGCATTCAGGCCGGTACCAACTGCAGTACCGCCCATCGCCACGCGCAACAAACCCTCGTTCGCCTGCTTGACGTCACTGATTGCATCATCCAGCGCACCGACATAGCCTGACCATTCCTGGCCAACTGTCAGTGGCGTGGCATCTTCGAGGTGTGTACGACCGATTTTGACAATCCCACTCCACAGCTTGGACTTCTGATCGAGCGCGTCACGCAGCCTGGTCAGTGCAGGGATCGTTTTTTCGACGGTCATTTTGTATGCAGCAATGTGCATGGCTGTAGGAAACGTGTCGTTACTGGACTGACCCATGTTGACATGGTCATTAGGGTGAATGGGTTCCTGGGAACCCAGGGTGCCACCAACAAGCTGAATGCAGCGGTTGGAAATGACCTCGTTCACATTCATGTTTGATTGGGTGCCTGATCCTGTCTGCCAGACATACAGAGGAAACTCGCTATCAAGCTTGCCGGTGATGGCTTCGTCGGCGACCTGTGCGATCAAGTTTCCTTTCCAGTCAGGCAAACGACCTGCCCGGGTATTGACGATCGCGGCTGCCTTTTTGACATAGCCATAGGCGCGATAGACTTCCAGAGGCATCTTGTCGTGCCCGATATTGAAATGGGTCAGGCTGCGCTGAGTCTGGGCACCCCAGTAATGGTCGGCAGGGACATCGACCTTGCCCAGACTGTCAAACTCCTGACGCACGCCGGTTGCTGACAGGCCGACGGGTAAATTCAAGATTTTAGGGCTGGTTTCGGCGGTCATTTGATGTCCTGGAAAAAAGGGGGGGATGTCGGGGGATAAAGAGAAAATCGAAATAAACCATTTATCCTGGAATGTGATTTCGAAAATCGTCGTCATTTTTACCGCTGATTTAATCACGGAAATCTTGATTCAGGCAACAAGCAGACTGGTATGCCGTTGACAGCGCTTGATTCCCGTGTCCACACCCAACCTAGACAAGGGTGTGCGGGGTGACGAACAAAATCCAGGGAGGCCATTTCGGACTAATGGAATATTTAGTGCCCTGCTTTTGGCATGAATTTTGCTTTATATTTTTACTTGGAGTTTTGTAAATATTTTCTGCCACAGATCTGTTGGTCTCGCCTTCATGTGATGGGCATCCGGCCTCCTGAAGGCATGCTATCTGGAGGGGTAAATAAATGGGGAAAGAAACGTGACGTGGTCCATACTTGCGCGCGATGAACATGGGCATTTTGGCATGGCGATTGCGAGTCGGTTTTTTGCTGTCGGCTCTTTATGTGTGCATGCGCGCAGAGGCGTGGGTGTCTTGTCGACGCAGGCATTGATGAACCCTCTCTATGGCCCTGCGGGTCTTGATTTGCTCGCCCAGGGACATGATGCAGCCAGCACGATCAATATGCTGCTTGCCGGCGATGCCGGCAGAGAGCAGCGTCAGGTGCATATCCTGCCAGTTGCGGGTCCCGCTGCGGTTCATACGGGTGATGCCTGTATAGACTGGTGCGGGCACTTGAGCATGCAAGGGGTGAGCGTGGCTGGCAATATGCTGGCAGGGCCGCAGGTCATACAGGCGACGGCTGAAACCTATCTTGCGTTGCAAGGACAACCCATGGCTGAACGTTTGCTGGCCGCGATGGCTGCCGGAGAGGCTGCGGGCGGAGACAAGCGGGGCAAACAGTCCGCCGCATTAAAAATCCAGGCGGATGAAGACTATCTGCAACTGGATCTGCGCGTAGACGATCACGAAGATCCACTTGTTGAATTGCGGCGGTTGTACCAAATAAGTCTTGAGCGATATCAGCCCTTTTTATCGTGTTTGCCTGGCCGGGACCGTCCGTCAGGGATCACTGAGCGCAAACAGATTGAGGCGGTGATCGAACAGTTTCACGCGAGCCGAGCACAAACATGAGTGCAGTGCTTCAAGTCCGCGATCTGCATACCGTTTTCTCCAGTGACCAAGGTGAAATACCTGTTGTCAATGGAGTCAGTTTTGACGTCCATGCAGGGAAAACGCTGGCGATTGTCGGGGAGTCAGGTTGTGGCAAGAGTGTCACGTCTCTCTCCATTATGGGCTTGCTGCCCAGACCGCACGGACGTATTGCGCGCGGTTCAATCAAATTCGAGGGTGCTGAACTGGTTGGAGCCAGCGAGCAAGCCTTGCAGGATCTGCGTGGTAACGGCATGGCCATGATTTTTCAGGAGCCGATGAGTTCGCTGAATCCCTCTTTTACGGTGGGAGAGCAAATTGTTGAGGGCTTGCTGCGTCACCGCAAGATCAGTCGTGCCCAAGCGCGCGTCATTGCGATTGATATGCTCAGAAAAGTTCGCATGCCTTCTCCTGAGCAGCGTATGGATGAGTATCCCCACAAGCTCAGTGGCGGAATGCGTCAGCGTGTGATGATTGCCATGGGCATGGCTTGCGAGCCACGCTTGCTGATTGCCGATGAACCGACAACAGCGCTGGATGCGACGATTCAGGCGCAAATCCTTGAGTTAATGCGCACGCTGCAGCAAGAGACCGGCACCGCCATTGTGCTGATCACGCACGATCTTGGTGTCGTGGCAGAAGTCGCCGATGAAGTCATCGTCATGTATGCAGGGCGTATTGTTGAGCGAGGCCCCGTGCATGAAATATTTAATACCCCCCAGCATCCATATACTGTGGGGTTGCTGGGTGCAATCCCAAGGCTGGATGTTGAAAAACCTCGCTTGACGTGCATCGAAGGTCAGGTGCCCAGTCCCGCCCAGCGTTTGTCCGGTTGCGGTTTTGCTGAGCGCTGTCCATTTGCCGATGCGCATTGCATTGAAATGGTGCCAAAACTGATCAGTGTTGGTGCGTTGCATGAGTCGGCATGCTTTCACGCCCCGCTCGATCCTGAGCGATTGCCAGCGTGTTGTGCCCAGGAGCATGTGGCATGACGCCGGTTCAGCGACCTTCTGATCCGGCCGTGCTGTACGAAGCGCGCGGACTGACTAAATATTTTCCTGTGCGTCGCGGTTTGCTCAATCGTGTCACGGGCAGTGTGCGTGCGGTGGATGGCGTGGATCTCACTCTGCGTACAGGAGAAATTCTGGGTGTGGTCGGGGAGTCAGGCTGTGGCAAGTCAACGCTTGGACGACTCCTTTTGCGATTGATTGAGCCGACGCGTGGCAGCCTGATGATGGATGGCCAGAATCTCAGAGACTTCAAGCCTGCAGCACTCAGGGAAAAACGCCGTGACATGCAGTTGATCTTTCAGGATCCTTATTCGTCCCTGAATCCTCGCATGACCGTCGGGCAAGCCCTGATGGAGCCGCTACTGGTGCACCGGCTGCATGTCGGGCGTGAAGCGCAGCGTGTGGCAGAGTTGTTGCACACCGTCGGTATGCGGCCAGAAAGTGCACAGCGTTACCCGCATGAATTTTCTGGTGGACAGCGCCAGCGTGTCGGCATTGCCCGGGCGCTCGCCGTCGAGCCGCGTTTGATCGTATGTGATGAGGCGGTGTCGGCGCTCGATGTGTCAGTACAGGCCCAGGTGGTCAATTTGCTGCAGGATCTGCAGCATCAGCTTGGACTGTCTTATCTTTTTATTGCCCACGATCTTGCTGTCATCAAACATATTGCGACACGTGTCGCAGTGATGTATCTGGGGCGTATTGTGGAAATAGGTGAGAAAAGCGAAGTTTTTGATTCTCCGCGCCATCCTTATACCCAGGCATTGATGCAAGCGATTCCCCTACCCGACCCCAATGCCAGGCGCGAAAGACAATTGTTGAGCGGTGATGTACCTAGTCCTTTTAATCCGCCGACTGGGTGCCACTTCCACACACGCTGCCCTGATGCGCAGAAAAAGTGTAGTGAAGTGTCACCTGCGCTTGTCGGAGATGCCGCACACGCGGTTGCTTGCCATTTTCCCTTAAGCCCAAGAGTCAAAGCTGTGACACAGCCCATATTGCCCGACCGTCAGCAAATGCGTCTGCAACGATTGCAGGCAGCGTTTTCAAATCCCGCGGCCAGCCTGGTCGCATCCAACACGCAATCCATTCCCTAACTGGAGTTTTTTATGAAGCCTGGTATCCGAAAAGTATTTGGCATCGCGTTGATGACTCTGATGCCCGTATTGTCCTCGGCGCAAGTTCTGCGAGTGGGCCTGGCAGAAGATCCTGATTTACTTGATCCGACGCAGGCGCGTACTTTTGTCGGACGCATTGTGTTTTCCGCGTTATGTGACAAGCTGGTCGATATTGATGAAAAACTCAATATCGTGCCTCAGCTGGCAACAAGCTACGCATGGGCAGCAGATAGCAAGTCCATCACCTTCAAATTGCGCGAGGGCGTAACATTTCATGATGGTGAAAAATTCGATGCTGCCGCAGTCAAATACAACATTGAGCGTCATAAAAACCTGAAGGGTTCAAACCGTTCAGGTGAACTCAAACCCGTCACTTCCGTTGATGTGATCGATCCATTGACCGTGCGTTTGAACCTCAATGCACCCTTTGCTCCTCTGCTGGCAGCGCTGGCTGATCGCGCCGGAATGATGGTTTCGCCTAAAGCCGCTGAAGCGATGGGGGATAAGTTTTCTGCAGCACCCGTGTGTTCTGGTCCTTTCAAGTTCACCGAACGTGTCGCGCAGGATCGCATCGTTTTTACAAAATTTGCAAACTACTGGAATAAGGACGCGATTCATTTTGAGCGCGTGGTTTACACACCGATTCCCGACGCTACCGTGCGTCTGGCCAACCTGCGTGCAGGACAGCTTGATTTCATTGAACGTGCAGGTACGAATGATTTTGCCTCCATCAAGAAAGATCCCAAGTTAAAGAGCAGCAAGATTACTGAGATTGGCTATCAAGGGATCACGATCAATATCGACAAAAGCGATCGGGCCAAACAAAACCCATTAGGTCGCGATGCAAAAGTGCGCGAGGCCTTTGAGTTGTCGCTGGATCGTCAGGGGATCGTGCAAGTTGCGATGGACGGTCAGGCAACTATCGGCAATCAGTGGGTTGCTCCGACCAATACCTATTACGCCAAAAACGTGCCTATTCCCAAGCGCAATGTGGCGCGCGCCAAAGCCTTGCTCAAGGAAGCTGGTGTGACCAACCCCAGCTTTACGTTGATGACGCCTACGACCTCTGATGCACAAAAAATTGCCCAGGTCGTGCAGGTCATGGCCAAGGAGGCTGGTTTTGATGTGAAGATCCAGTCTACGGAATTTGCGACCTCTTTAAACATGGCGGATAAGGGTGACTTTGATGCGTACGTGCTCGCCTGGAGTGGCCGTGCGGATCCCGATGGAAACATTTACAGTTTTGCAGGTTGCAAACAGCCTTTGAATTACACGGGCTACTGCAAGCCAGAAACCGATGCGTTGCTCAACGAGTCACGTTCAAGTCTGGTGCCTGCCGATCGCCTGAAAACCTATGAAAAAATCGCGGCAGATCTGGAGAAAGAGCGTCCAATTATTTATCTGTTCCACCGCGACTGGTTGTGGGCATATACGAACAAGCTGGATGGTGTAAAGGAAATTCCTGACGGGCTGTTGCGCCTGACGGGTTTGAAGTTCAACTAATTGATCCTGTAACCAGATCAAGTTTCTGACAGGCCGAGAAGATGTTTGCATTTTTCATTCGCCGATTGGTCTCACTGCTGCCGACCTTGGTGTTCGTTTCCATGCTTATCTTTGGCCTGCAGCAACTACTCCCCGGGGACCCTGCGCAAATTCTGGCGGGGGAGGACCAAAGTCCTGAGCTGATTGCGCATCTGCGCGAAAAACTGCATCTGGATGAACCTTTACCGGTCCGGTATTTTTACTGGGTCAAGGGAGTACTGCATGGCGATCTGGGTGAGTCTGTGCGCACCCAGCAGCCAGTGCTTGAGTTAATCCTCCAAAAACTTCCTGTCACTGCGGAGCTGGCAGTGCTGTCAATGTTAGTGGGCTTGCTGGTCAGCCTGCCCGCCGGGATTATTTCTGCAGTCCGTCCTGGGACGTTGTGGGATTACGGTGCCAATGCGTTTGCCTTGTCGGGTCTGTCAGTGCCGCATTTCTGGCTTGGCATCCTGATGATCCTGTTTTTTTCAGTTGAGCTTGGGTGGTTCCCCGCCTCTGGCTATGTCAGTCCTTTTGATAATCTCAGAGAAAATCTGGCCGCGATGGTTATGCCGGCCTTCGTGCTGGGTACGGGTATATCGGCTGTGCTGATGCGTCATACCCGCAGTTCAATGATGCAAGTGCTGAACGCAGACTATGTGCGCACCGCACGCGCCAAAGGACTGAGCGAACGGGTGGTTGTCCTCAAGCATGCATTGCGTAATGCGCTGACTCCTGTGATTACCCTTGGAGCGCTGGAACTCGGGACGTTGCTGTCGGGCGCTGTACTCACCGAACAAGTATTTACGATCCCTGGTTTTGGCAAACTCATTATCGATGCAGTTTTTAATCGCGACTATGCTGTGGTACAGGGCGTGGTACTGGTGACGGCGACTGCCTACATTCTGTTGAATCTGATGGCTGATATTGCCTACTTCGTTTTTAATCCACGGCTTCGCCACGCATGATTTCTGCTCCCTTATGAATACCGTCACCTCCGCATCAGTTCCGCCTCATATTGTTGCGCACAAACAAGCTGGTCCGTGGGTGCGCGCCTGGAATAAACTTGCGCGTAACCGAATGGCATTGGCAGGATTGATCGCAATTCTGTTTTTTATTTTTATCGCGATATTCGCACCCTGGGTGTCTCCTTATGACCCGCTTGAGGCGAGCTGGAGTGCAATTCGCAAACCCCCGAGCATGGAGCACTGGTTCGGTACGGATGAACTCGGCCGGGATGTCTTGTCCAGAGTGATCTGGGGGGCGCGTGCCTCGCTGCTCGCAGGTATAGTTTCTGTCTTTATCTCTCTGTTGCTGGGTGTGGTGATTGGGATGGTTGCAGGTTATTTCGGTGGCATGGCAGATGGATTGATTTCTCGCATGACCGATGCATTTCTTGCCTGCCCATTCCTGATTTTGGCAATTGCACTCGCCGCCTTTCTCGGGCCCAGTCTGACTAACGCCATGATTGCAATTGGTGTTTCAGCCGCACCAATTTTTGTGCGACTGACGCGTGCGCAAGTATTGAATGTAAAAGTGGAAGACTATATCGAGGCTGCACGTGCGATTGGTTGCTCACCGCTGCGTATTGCGACATCACATATTTTGCCCAACATTACCCCGCCTTTGATTGTGCAGTCGACGCTGGCAATCGCGTCTGCTGTGATTGCTGAGGCGAGTCTTTCGTTCCTGGGTCTTGGTCAGCAGCCACCTGATCCTAGTTGGGGCAGTATGCTCAATACCGCTAAAAACTTCATGGAAGATGCACCCTGGATGGCGCTATGGCCTGGGCTCGCAATTTTCATTCTTGTCCTGGCGTTCAACTTGCTGGGGGATGGGTTGCGCGATGCGCTGGATCCCCGAAGCCGTTGATCTGATTGTGATTACAGCAGCACTTATTGGGTCATTTCGTCCCGCGTAAGGATGGCTTGTTTAAGGAGCTTGTCTAGCGTTCCATCTTTTTTCCACGCTAAAATTGTGCCCGAAAAACCTTCGACGATCTTGCGGCAGGGAGACTCTCTGCCGACAGCAATGTACATGCTGGTTGACAGGAAATCTTCGCTGATCAGAACAAAGTTTTCCTGGATTTTATTTCTTTGTTTCTCGTCCAGCGCTGAAGTCAGTGAGACGATGGCATAGTCCAGATTCCCTTTTTTCAGGGCATCCAGCACTGTCGCCTGATTTGGCACACGGCGCACGGACAGCCGTGTGGCAATCCATTCATCAAGGTCCGCCTCAAACGACTCGCCGTCTGTTGTGACGCCTCGTTTGCCAATCAGCGAGCGACGGTCGTTATAGATAAATTCTTTTCCTTTTGGAACAAGAATTCCCCAGGCATCTGTAAATATCGGTGTTGCGACATAAGACAGCCACTGCGAGCGTTCAGGTGTTTTATACAGACCATAAATCACATCGGCTTTGCCGCTCATCACAGCCTGTTGCGCTTTGCCCCAGCTCCCCATATTGTTGATGACTACAGGTAAGTTGGTTTGACGGGCCAGAGCCGTCATGAGGATGGGACCAAAACCCTCTAGTGTCGCGCCACTTTGCCAGGAGACGGGCGAAAAATCAGGGTGACCTGTCACAACAAGTTTTGTGCACGTTTGTTGCGAGAAGGCCGATCCGCTGGCCAGTATGGCGCCGAGCAAAATGAGTGTGCCAGTTAAGTAACAACGTTGCCTGGTAAATATCTGCATCAAGGTAATGCCTCGATTTTGCTGCGTAGCAGACTAATGGCCGACAGGATTTGAAAATATGGTTTTTCCATACCAAACGGCACGCCCATTTTGATGGCTTTCCGGTTTAACACTTTGATTCTTTGTGATAGCGCAAACTTGTCATGTTCCGTGATGGTTTCATCAAGCAGCATGCGCTCGATTTCTAGCAGTTCGTGATAAATATCGTGTTGTTTCAGATCATATCTGTGCTTACTTGCAAAGGCATGTAATTTTGAAATTGGATATAGAAACGCAAGCAGCGGTAAAAGTAAGGCCCACAAACGATCGGCAAGCCCAAGTGCCCAATAGGGCAGGTATCGCATGGTGAGTGATGTCCCGCGTTCATAAAAATTGATGGCAGCCGGGCTCGCTGGAATCGTGGGGTCAACGTAGGCCGGGAAATCATTTCTGTTGCCAAAAAATAGTTGAGTGGATCTCAGCTCATCCTTTGCAGCGATCAGCAGCAAGGTCTGCAGATCTGGATGCATATTTTTTTTGACTGCAATTTGAGTGGTGGTTCCGATCAGCGTAATGTCTTTTGAGGGCAGGTCCAGGCGGATGTCGACCGAGGACTCCGGCAGTGTCAGTACATCGATATACGCGAGCTGTTTGTCATACGCAGCTGCGTGCCTGAACTCAAAAAGTGAGATGCCCGGCTGGTGAAGCAGGAGCTGAACGTCAGGATCGCTATATGTTGTGACAAGCACAATCGCATCAAGTGTGCCTGCCTGGATATCCCTCAGGTTGTTTTTATAGCTATCAAGTTTGAAATGTTCGTGATCGTCCATCGAGATGCCGTTGAGCGACAGAATGCGCCGCATCATTGCCTGCGTCCCGCCTTTTTGAGGGCCGACTCCAACCCTGAGTTGTGCAAGGTCTTTGATGTTGTTGATCGGACCAGAGGCTGCACGATCCCGAAAAAAAATCCATACTGGTTCGTATTGAATACTGCCAAGCGAGTTGATCAGTGGGTAGTCTTTTCCATTGATGACGCCTCCCTGAACAAATGCGACATCGACACCGCTATCCGGATCGTTGAGCAGTTCCGCATTTTCAAGCGAACCGCTGGTTTCGCGCATAATGACTTCGATCCCTTTCTTTTTGAAATAGCCGACCATGGCTTGTGTTTCGATCATGTAGGTGCTGTCTGCACCTCCAGTCGCAATCACGATGCGGGTTTGCGGAAAGGGCTCTAGATAGATGATGAGTGCGATAAACATCGCGAGCAGGAGCATCGCAAGACGCTTTTGCTCGGCGACAAAGTCCCGTATAGCTCGCCATTCCTCTTGCAGAATGTGTGTGTAATAGCTAAAACTGTTCATTAGGTCCTACGCGCCATCAAGCTGCGGTCGATTGACTATATGGGCGCTGTCTTCGGAGGTCAATAGAAGACAGGCTTATTTTTTTTCAGGGTTTGTTTTTGCGGGAATCGTCATGGCAGCCACACCGACTACGACGCAGGCAAGGCCTGCCCAGATGGAGGGTGATAAGGTCTCGCCGAGAAAGATGACGCCAAGGGCTACACCAATCGGTACGCGAATATAGGCCTGTGAGGTCGTGCCTACAGAGCCCAGGGTCTGGATCAGCCTGAAATATATGACAAAGGCGATTGCAGTCGAAAATACTGCAAGTGCAAAGAGCGCCATCAGCGATTCACGGGAAGGATGCAATTGCCAGGGGTGATCAACGACCAGGCTGACCGGAATCAGTATGAGTGCTCCCGTCACCAGTGATCCCGCAGCGGGCACCATGGGTGAAAGCCCTTTGAATGAGCGGCCATAAATGGCGGCACCCGCATAACAAATTGTCGCGGCAAGGATAGCCAGCAGAGGCAGCAACTGATCGCTGGCGCCATTGAGCACGCTCAAGCCAATGATCAGGCATATGCCGAGCAGACCCGCAGCCACACCAAAAAGTTTGCGCGCGGTAACGGGTTCGTGCCGCGTGATGAGCCAGGTCGCCAGGAATGTCATGACAGGAGAGGTTGAGTTCAGGATGGTGGCAATGCCGGCACCGACGAACTGTTCCGCCCAGGCGATCAGGGTGAAGGGAATCACGCTGTTGAGGATTGCCTGCACAAAAAATCGACGCCATATTGTGAGGTCTCTGGGTAACGAAATGCCAAGTGTTTTCATCCAGACAAGTAAAATAGTCCCTCCGATCAGGGTTCTGGCGGCAATCAGTGTGACAGGCGGGATTGTCTCCACACCGATCCGAATGAACAGGTACGATGCACCCCATAGGGTGGACAGCACCAGTAGTAGAAAAATATCCAGTGGTCGAGTCGAATGTTCCTGTACAGCAGGCTTGTTTTTTTGCATGACTGCATCGTCTTTTTATTTTGGATGGCACATGCTACACGTTGCAGGGGGCGCATTCAGAATAATTCTTTACCTGATCCGCATCAGATAAATGGAATTTGACATACGTTGAGAGAGCAATGGGCATGAAATCAGTCGTTTCGTGGAGTGGTGGTAAGGATTCTTGTCTGGCGCTCTGGAGAGCCCAGAAATCCGTGTCTGTGACGGGTTTGTTAACGGCGCTCGACGAAACCGGGCTCAAAGCGCGCTCGCATGGCGTGAGCAAGGATCTATTGCTTGCTCAGGCGCATTCTTTGGGCTTGCGCAGCTATTTTATTGCCGCAACCTGGACTCAGTACGAGCAACTGTTTATTCAGAAGCTTGAATCAATTGCCCGCGATGGTCATTCATGTATCATTTTTGGTGATATTGACTTAGTGCCTCACCGCGAATGGGAGGAGAGAGTATGTGCAAGTGCAGGTCTGATTGCCGAGCTTCCCTTATGGAATGAACAGCGCCTGACGCTGGTCCAGGAGTTTCTGAGCCTCGGCTTCAAAGCACGGGTTGTTTGCGTGGATGGCAGATTCCTTGACGAGACTTTTGTAGGCTGTGAATTTGACGAGGCCTTTATCGCAAGGCTGCCTGCCACAGTCGATGCCTGTGGCGAAAATGGAGAGTTTCATACCTTTGTTTATGATGGTCCAAATTTTCTGGCTCCCGTCGCCTGGGTGAGTCTGGGCAAACAGACATATGTTTCTCCCCCTGAATACGGTCAGCAAACATACTATTTTGATTTTTTGGGGGTCGAACCCCATGTTTGAAACATTCAAGAGCAACAGATGATTTCCTCACCGTGTGTAAAGAATTGTCAGATGGATGAACGGGGTATTTATTGCCTTGGCTGCAAACGTCACATAAACGAAATTGCAAAGTGGTCTTCATATCCAGAGTCTGAACGCCAGAAAGTGATGGCTGAGCTGCCTGGGCGCGACATTTCGCCTGAGGATTTATACTGATCAGTCATCAGAATAGTGCGGGAATTTTAAAGTGCCCTTGCCAGCAAACGTAGAGCGTGAAGAACTGCATCACCGTCAGATTGAGATGCGGTCATACCGGCGAAGTGACGGTTTGTTTGATATCGAAGCGCGCATCACCGACACCAAGTCGGATCCATTCTGGGGGCCGCTGGCCGAGCAGCCACTTGAACCTGGTCAGCCTATTCACGACCTCTGGATCAGACTGGTTGTGGATCGGCAGCTCGTGATTCAAGAGGCGATCGCCTCGTCAGATTCCACGCCCTTCGAAGTTTGCAAGCAGGCACCTCCTACGCTGTCCGTGCTGGTAGGTGAGCGCATCGGTGCGGGGTGGTCAAAACTTGTGAGAGACAAGCTCAAGGGCGCTGCGAGCTGCACACACCTCATGGAGTTGCTGATACCAATGGCCACCACGGCGTTGCAGACGATGTGGCCCTTTAACAAGGATCGACCATTTAAAACAGATGAACATGGTCGACCTCTTAAAATTGATAGCTGTTTTGGTTATGCGGCGAACCGTGAGGTCGTGATGCGGATCTGGCCGCAACACTATACGGGTCACAAATCAAAGTAGTTCGGGCAGAGGCTTATACCTGCTGGATACTGACCTGTTCGTACAAACGCAAGACGTCGGCTTTTTGACACATCTCTCCGTGTGCGTTCAGAATGGTGCCCGTCGCGCAGGCAATTGCATACCGGAAGGCTTCCTCGAGTGTCATGGCGCTGCTCAGCGCCCAGACCATTCCTCCTACAAAACTGTCACCCGCGCCAACAGTGCTGACTGGCCGGACCGGCAGACTGTGCGCGCGCCAGGCGGATTGCGCCGAAACCAGCAATGCCCCTTGCTCTCCCAGTGACAAGGCGACTAGTTTTGTCTGTCCGGTGCGTATGATGTTTTGCGCAGCCTGAAGTCTTGCGTCTTCAGTCTGCAGTGACTGGCCCGTCAGTTCCTCAAGCTCTGCCAGACTCGGCTTGATGAGAAAGACACCACCAGCTGCGAGTGCCTGTGCAAGTGGTGGGCCAGAGGTGTCTAGTACATACAGACTGCCCATGTCCGATGCAATTTTGCCCAGCGTAGCGTAAAAGTTGGTGGGAACACCTGGCGGCAGGCTCCCACTGGCCACAAGGTAACGGGGGGGAGGCTCTACTGAGCGTATCCCTTCGAGACAGACTTCCACAGCCTGAGCCGCAAGGATGTGACCTGGCAATACAAAACGAAAATCACGTGCAGTCGATCTTTCGTGGATTGAAAAACACTGTCGCGTTTCGCTTTCGACTTCAATGCCGTGGATCGTGACGCCTTCTTTTTCGAGCAGCATGCACAAACGTTTGCCGGTAAAACCACCAAAAGGAAATGCAGCAATGCTGTTGCCGCCCATGTTGTGGATGACCCGGGCAACATTGATACCCCCACCGCCAGGGTTGGATTGCTCAGGTTCGCACCTGAGCTTGTCCGTGTCGACGACATGTGCGACCGAGGTGGCAATCTCAAGAGATGGATTCATGGTCAGTGTGAGCGTGCTCATCGGGAGGATTCTCTGGTCTTTTTGGCGCTGACATGAGCGCCAGCATCGCGGGCCAGCCTCCAGTAACCCGGTAAGGACAGCAGGGTCATGACACCTGCTGCAACGAAGGCCCATTTAAAATCGTCCAGCGTATAGGCTGCTTCTGCAGTGTTGCCAGAACTGCCTCGCAGCCATTGCGCAGCTTGCAGTGATACCGCAGCAAAAGCGATCCCCATTCCAATGGTCATTTGCGATGCGGCACTCCAGAGTGAACTTGCCGTGCTCATTTGTTGTGGCGCAATATCCGCATAAGCCAGAGTGGCGAGTGTTGAAAACTGCATTGACCGTGCCAGTCCATAGATAAAGACCACCAGCAGAATGATCAGCAATGGTGTGGAAGGGGTCAGCAGGCCACAGGCAATGGTTGATGCCGCTGCAACCAGCACATCGATAATCGATATGGTGCGAAAGCCCCAGCGTTGCAGGATGCGGGTGGTAAAGGCTTTCATGCCCAGGTTGCCGACCGCACTCGCAAGGAGCAACAGACCCGAGTGAAAGGCAGACAGGCCAAAGCCGATCTGGAAAAGCAATGGCATCAGGTAAGGCACGGCACCGATACCAATGCGCGTAATGGATCCAGTGATGACGGTGACCGAGTAAGTGGGGACACGCAAGGTGGTGTAATCAATCAGGGGGTGCTTTTGTGTCGAGGCATACCTGTAAGTGACCACACCCAGTACCAGGCCCGAGAGAACGCAACTCAGTGCAAACCAGAGATTGGCATCCTGCTGGCTGGCGAGCTCTGTGCCATACAGGATCGCAGTCAGTGTGGCACCACTGAGTAAGAATCCCACGATATCCAGGGGTTTCTTTTCTGTAGAGCGTTCGTTCGGTACCAGCTTGAATGCGACGATCAGTGCCGCGATCCCAAAGGGGACATTGAGCAGGAAGATCCACTCCCAGGATGCGTAGGTGGTGATGAACCCGCCTATTGGAGGCCCCACAACAGGCGCGACAATCGCGGGCCAGGTAATGGTTGAAATAGCCTGCATGAGTTGACTTTTTTCTGTGTTGCGTACGACGATCAGGCGGCCCACGGGCACCATGAGCGCCCCGCCAATGCCTTGCAGGATGCGGGCTGCCGTAAAAGTGGAGACACTGGTAGACAGGCCGCAGAGGATCGATGTCACTGTAAACACCACGATTGCACTGCAAAAAACAGTGCGTGAACCAAACCGGTCTGCAATCCAGCCGCTCACAGGGATGAACACCGCGAGCGCAAGCATATAGGCTGTCATACCCATGCTGACCTCGTTAGGTCCCACGCCAAAAGAGTCTGCCATTTGGGGGAGTGCCGTTGCGATCACGGTCGTGTCGAGATACTCCATGAAGAAGGTTGCTGCGACAAGATAGGGCAGCATGCGTGCATGGGCAGGATGGATGGTGGTAGTTTGCATCTTGGCTGTCAGGTCAGTTCGTACCAGCGTTTGATGACGTCCCAGGCTTGCTCTGCATGGTCGACAAAGCTGATGATGTTCAAGTCCTCCGCATCAATCAGACCCTGATCTACGAGCAGATCAAAACGTACGATAGTTTGCCAGTGCTCACGCCCGACAAGCACAACGGGCAAGGGCAGGATTTTTTTGGTCTGGACCAGGGTGAGCACTTCAAACACCTCGTCAAACGAACCAAAACCTCCGGGGTATACAACAATGGCGCGTGCCCTCAGTAAAAAATGCATCTTACGCAGGGCAAAGTAATGAAAGCGGAAACACAGGGCTGGCGTAATGTATTTGTTAGGTGTTTGCTCCCTGGGCAAACTGATATTGAGTCCGATTGATACGTCTCCCGCCTCGGATGCGCCGCGATTGGCGGCTTCCATGACGCCAGGGCCTCCTCCGGTGCAGATATGCAATCGTTTTTTGGGGCTGGATTGCATCAGATTATGTGTAGCGACCAGGTGACCAAACTCTCTGGCAGATTCGTAAAATGCACTGTTTGTCAGTGCGTGATTCGCTTTGTGTCGTGCCTCGTCGCTGCCCGCCTCTTTAAGCAGCGTTTGTGCCGCCTCCTGACTGATAAAACGTGCAGATCCAAAGACAACGATCGTATGGTCGATATCGTTTTCACGCAGAATCAGGTCGGCTTTCATCAGTTCGAGTTGAAACCGGATCCCCCTGACTTCGGAGCGATTCAAAAAATCCTGGTCCGCAAAAGCAAACCGGTAGGATTCACTGAGCGCCTGAAGCGTTTTGGGATGATCGGCGCTTGCAATAATCGTAGCAACTGTTTCTGCATTATCAGTTTGAATGGCTGGGGTCACGTTATTTGCCTGTGCAAAAGTGATAAAAATACTTGTTAATCTGATATGTCTGTATGCCTGACTATATTCTGGCCTAATATTCTAAAAAAACCTATTGTTCAGGCCAAAAGACCCTGACCGTCTGTCTGGTCATGCACTTCCCGCATAAGGAATTAAAAAGAATGAAACTTGCAAGTTATCTGCTAAAGGGGCGCCCTTCGTATGGCATCATTCGTCCGGATGGCGGTGTGCTGGATCTCGCCAGCCGGATCGGTCAGGCATATCCAACTTTGCTGGCCTTGTTGCAAGGAAATGCAATAGATGTCGCACGCAAGCTTGAACAGGCAGAGCGCGGCACCGATGCGCAGGAAGCAAGCCTGCAGTATTTGCCCTTGTTTTCTGAACCTGTCACCGTACATTGTATTGGCTTGAATTATGCGGCCCATGCTGCCGAAGCAGGCCACAAACTCCCCGAATTCCCCAGGACATTTGTCAAGATTCCTGCGGCGCTGGTAGGGCACCGTGAAAAATTCGAAAAGCCGACCCTTTCGCCCGAATATGATTTTGAAGGTGAAATTGCCGTCGTCATGCTTCAGGGCGGCCGTCACATCATGGCGGCAAATGCCATGAATCATGTGGCGGGCTATACGTGCTTTATGGATGGTTCGGTGCGCGATTATCAGTTTCAGCGCACCCTGGACCAGGGCAAGAATTTTTACCGTTCCAGTTCAATGGGACCTGCACTTGTCACCGCCGATGAGGTGGGTGAGCTTGATCAGTTAACACTGACCACGAAAGTCAGCGGCGAGACCATGCAGCATACGAAATTCGACAATATGATTTTTTCGATTCCCAAACTGATTGAATATATGTCCGCAATCACTGAGCTGCGTGCAGGGGATGTGATCGCAACAGGCACGCCAGAAGGCGTGGGTTTTAGCCGGACGCCACCGCGATTTTTACAATGCGGTGATGTGGTCGAAGTCATCATCGAGAAGGTTGGCACGTTGCGCAACGAGGTCGCATGACCTTCGTCTGAACGCTAGATGGTGATGATGCTGGCGCAGGGGACGCCCTCAAGCAGGTCGTAATGTGCGACGATGCAGGCGTGATCCGTATCCTGCGCACAAATTTTGAATTGAGCGAGCAGGAACTCAATGGATCCCATGTCAAGTGCTGCGAATACGTCATCAATCAAGGTGACCGCAGCGCCGCATGCAAGACCTGCGGCAATCCAGACTTTGCGCTTGGAACCAGCAGACAGCATATAAAGTGGTTTGTCCTGATGAGGGATCAGCGAAAGCCCGGAAATCAGTCCGGGCAATTTCGATGCATCAAAGCCTGGATAGCGAGTAGCCATCTTTGCAAAAAAATCCATTGGGCTGATTTGATCAAATGCTTCGGTACGTGGTTCGATGTAAAACACTTCGGAACGGTACTGTGCAGGATGTTCTTCGAGCTGGATGCCCTTGAGGCTGAGCCTGCCTGCCTGGGCGGGCAGGTCTGCGGCCAGTAGTCTGAGTAACGTCGTTTTGCCGCGACTTTCGTCACACCTGACGAGCGTGACGCCCGCAGGAATGCTTGCAGACCAGTCTGTAAACAGAGGTTGGTCGGGGTGACCAAACGTCACATGTGAAGCGTGCAGAATCGTGGTCATCGTGCTGCCGGTCAGTTGTCAGCGTGAGCCTGTAGCTCTTCGATGGTGACAAAGTCCAGTGCTTTTGCGTGGGTACATTCCAGAATGACGTGAGGTGCCAGTCCGGCGCTCAGTGCCTCGCGCCAGCGTGTGACACACAGGCACCAGCGATCACCAGGCTTGAGACCACGAAAGCGAAACTCAGGTCGTGGTGTCATCAGATCGTTACCCCGCATCAGCGAAAACTCAAGGAATTCCTGCGTCATCCTTGCGCAGACGACATGCGTGCCGAGGTCTTCTTCGTTCGTGTTGCAGCAACCGTCGCGGTAATAACCCGTCAAGGGGTCATATGAACAGGGGATCAGTTCTGTACCCAATACGTTGAGTGCATCCATACTCATGGGTAAGGTCTGCCTGCGATATTGATCTGTTTGTGGTGCATGTCAAAGCATCCTTGCTTGCAAGCCGTCGCCAGAATGGCACGGCCGATGGGAGAGCTGAACGATGTTTTAATACAGTATCTTATTTTGACTGATTTCGGAGAAAATGGTGTCCAAGTCCTATCATTTTTATGAGCCTCGCCTGGGGCACGGATTGCCGCATGACCCTTTTAACGCAATTGTGGGGCCGCGTCCGATTGGCTGGATTTCAACACAAAGCAAGTCGGGTATCGTCAATCTCGCGCCATACAGTTTTTTTAATGCCTTTAATTATGTCCCACCGATCGTTGCATTTTCCAGCATCAACTATAAAGACACCGTGCGCAATGCAGAAGAAACCGGCGAGTTCTGCTGGAATCTTGTCACCATGCCGCTCGCCGAGGCAATGAACCAGACCTGTGCGGCTGTGCCACCGGATGTCAACGAGTTTGAGCTGGCCGGATTGACACAGGCACCTTCACGTCTGGTGACGCCACCACGCGTCGCAGAGAGCCCCGTTTCCTTTGAGTGCAAAGTGACCCGCGTCATGCAGCTCGAGACCGCCAGCGGTGACGTTGTGCCCACCTGGATGGTGCTTGGTGAGGTCGTCGCCGTGCATATCGATGAGTCGCTCTTAAAAGACGGTGTGTATGACACCGCGGGTGCAGGACATGTCATGCGTGGTGGGGGACCTGCCGACTACTTTACCGTGGGACCCGCACAGTTATTCAAGATGCGCCGGCCAAAGTAAGCGAGTCTTGCGCACGAACGGATTGAGTGCGTGTTCACGATGGGGTCGCAAATAAATCCCAGTGACCAATTTGACAGCTCTGTGCGCGTAGTCGCGCAGAGAGCCAGTCTTGTCTGTCTTCGTTTGCAACAAGTTTGGTTTCAGCCACTGCATTGGCCGAGCCGGACGCAAGCGCAGACATCAGGTCCCTGTCGCTGACTCCCAGTTGCCAGGGGCTGGAACCAACCTGCACATCAAAGCCGCGCGCTGTGAGTGCCATGCGCAGGATGTCCGTTGCGTCTGGTCCGGCTGACAGACCAAACCCCTTGTCCGTTGCCTGGTGTGCGTGAAAGGCTTGCAGCATCTTTTGGTCCGCAGCATGAGGAGGTGTCCATATTTCTGTTCCGTCGTAGGTCAGCACGGTATAGAGCGGGACTGTAAGTGCCTGACAGAATCTCACGAGCCAGTCTGGTGAGACCAGATCAAAAAAGGCAGCTGCCGTGACCAAGTCTGTTGGCATGGCCAGCACACGTTCGACATTGACTGCGAGATCCTCTTGCAGGAAAGTCACTTCAATGTGCTTGTGATCTTTGACCAATGTGATGCTGTGCGGCCGTGCGTCACTGACCTGCACCTGATCTGCCCACTGCGACAGGGCATGCCGGGCGGCCATCAATAGGGCGGGGTCATAGTCGACTAGCGTCCAGTGCTGATGCGCGGGGAGAGCTGGCGCGATGGCGCGTAAGTTAGAGCCAGAACCACAGCCCAGATCCACCATTCTGAATGGCCGCTCAGCTGTGCGCCCAAGGCCTGATTCTGCAGTATTGAAATACGCCGTCATCTGGGCGCAGAGCCCAGGGTGACGTGCTCGGTGGTCGGCAGGTTCGCGAAGCGCAAGCCACTGTGCTGAAAATCCGGTCATGGTGCATTCCTTTCAGGTATTGCCGCAAACTGTTCGCGTACCAATTGAGTAAAACGACCGCCCCGCTGATAGAGTTCGTCAAAACTGCCTGCCTCAACAATTCGTCCGGCCTCCATCACAAGGATATTGTCGGCGCGACGAATCGTGGCCAATCGGTGTGCGATCACCAGTGTGCTGCGATTTTTAGAGACTTCTTCTAGGGCATGGGTCAGTCGGGTTTCAGTGCCGCTATCCAGAGCGCTTGTCGCTTCATCCAGGATAAGGATTGGCGGGTTCTTCAGGATGACGCGTGCGATGGATAGTCGCTGGCGTTCACCGCCCGAGAGTGCACGACCGCGCTCACCGATTCTGGCTTCAAAACCCTGTGGATTGCGCTCGATAAATTCGATTGCCTGCGCACGTGTCGCAGCATCGACGAGTTGTGCCTGAGTGGCGTCAGGATCACCAACCAGCAGATTTTCTTCGATCGATCGGTTAAAGAGCAAGGACTCCTGGAACACGACTCCAATATTGTGGCGCAGTGACGCAAGTTTGATGTGGCGGATATCGATGCCATCAATCGTAATGGAGCCCGACTGCGGATCAAAGGCCCTGTACAACAGCCCCAGTGCGGTGGATTTTCCCGCGCCGGAGGTGCCGACCAGAGCAATGGTCTGGCCTGCCTGCACGGTGAAGTTTAAATGCTGCACGGCAGGCTGCTTGCCATCGTAGGAAAACACAACATCCCTGAATTCAATTTTCCCGCGCGGATCAACCAGTTCGATTGCGTCAGGGGCATCATGAATGGAGGGCGTGGTATCCAGCACATGAAAAAAATCCTGCAGACGTGGAGCGTCTGTTGCTAGCCGATGAATGAAAGAAACAACCTGTTCGAGTTTGCCGATGATCATCGTCACGAATGCAATGAAGGTCACGATTTCGCCAATCGAGATGAGATCCCTTGTAAATAACCAGGTGCCGAGCATCACGATAGTGAGTATCGAAAGTGTCGTGGCTGAGCGGCTGAGCACGGTCACAATCGCCCACCACGACAGTACGGGTAGCTGCGCACTCAGTACCCGGTTGCTGATACTTTTGAGTGCGGCAACTTCTTGCTGGATGCGGGCAAAGCTTTGAACCAGCGAAATGTTGCCCAGCGTATCTGATACTTGCTCTGCCATATCAGAATGATGACCTTCTACTTGCAGCTGGAGTTTTTGTGTTTTCTGCAAAATGAAATTTGTCATCAGGCCAAACAGGATACATAAGACAATCAGCACCAATGCCAGGCGCCAGTTCAGGTACAGGGCAAAGGGCACGAGAATGAGCAGCGAAACAAACGCCGCCAGATGTTCGCGAAAAAAGCTCAGCCACAGCCACCATAAGGAGTCGGTGCCTTGCAGCATGACTTTCATCAGGCGTCCTGAGTGCGTGTCGTTTTGCTGCGCCAGGGGGAGTTGCAGCACATGCTCAAAGTAATCGCTCATGGCAATGTGGCGTCGATGGTGTGCCAGGCGATCTGCGAACAGCGCGACCAGCGTGCCACAGACGATTGTGAATAAACCAAAGCCTGTCCAGGTGAGCAATAAGGGCCAGACCTTTTGCCAGATGAGTGATGCAGGCTGGGCCGATGTCCGGGTCAGTGTGTCGATTACCATTCCGAACAGCACGGGTTCGGCAAAAAGTGCCATTGCAAAGGCAACATTGGCAATCGCAAGGATCCACCCAAGCTTGCGGTCGGTGCCCAGCAAATTCAGCACGCGAACGTATAGATGTATGAATTTCATTCGGTTTTAGCGACGAACGGGTTGATAGGCAGCCAGATCTAGCGCACGCAAGGCCTCTGGGGGGTGGGTTTCTTCAGGCAGGTTGGCCAGGCCGAATCTGCGAAGTGCCTGGCCAAAGCCTGGCCATGACGTCATGACTGCAAGTGGAATAGACAGCGCGAGACCACCAAACAAAACGCAAGCATAAGGAAGGATCGCAGGATGCCTGAATCCGAGCAGCCCGATTAAGAATAGCCCCAATAATGTATGCGGCCAGAATTGATGGATGGCAACACTCAGCGGCACCGAGTGGTCATCACGTGCCTGGCCTGTCCAGCCGGTCTTTTTTCCAAAGAGCAGGCCGCATAAAAAAATACTGTGATTCAGCCAGGTGATCGGTGTCATCAGGATGGACAGGATCATTTCCAGAGTAAAGCCTGCGGTAAACCTGAGTGCTCCGCCAAAAGACTGGCGTTCAGCAGGTCTGATGAGGACATCGGCTGCGCCAGCAATTTTTGGCAGATACCACATCAGCACTGCCGTAATAAACAGGGCGATGCCAGCGCCAGGTTGCATGAAGTCCGCCGGTGTGGGGGCCAGTGCCAGCATGACCGAGCCCAGTACGAGCATGGTGATCCAGGCCGGTGAGCCAATGAACATGAAAATTGCATTGATGAGTTGTATGCGACTGACTGGTTTGAGGCCAGGCAACCCGAATAAATGAACATATTGCATATTGCCTTCACACCATCGCAAATCGCGTCGAATATATTCGATCAGTGTCGGTGGGTTCTCTTCCCAGCTTGCGTCTTCTTGCGGGAGCACCCGGACATCGAACCCGGCACGACGCATCAGCACGGCTTCGACTTGATCATGGCTCAGGATATGCAGTGCGCTGCCATCCCTGCCAGGAAGCGTCGGCAGTGCACAATCCGAGATAAACGGAGCAAGCCGGATGGCGGCATTATGTCCCCAGTAAGGTCCGCAATCACCTTGCCACCAGGCTGTACCAATTGTGTAGGAGCGCATGCCTAGCCGCATGCCAAACTGAAAGAGCCTCGTAAAGCCGCTGGTGGTCGGCATGCCAACCACCAGGCCTTGCAAAATTCCAAGCCTGGGGTTGGCCTGCATGATGCGAACCAGCCGCATGATGGCAGGACCCGTCATAAAGCTATCCGCATCCAGTGTGATGGCAAAGTCGTGGGTAGCACCCCAGCGTGCACAAAAGTCTGCAATGTTGCCGGCCTTGTAGCCAGCGTTGCCTGTGCGGCGACGGTAGGTGAGCGCCAGGCGGCCTTTCCAGGTCAGCGCCAGGTCGTCAAAACAGACTTGTTCATGACTGGCGAGCTGGGCATCGTTGGTATCGCTCAGGATATAAATATGAACATGTTCTGCAATGCCCGGGATGGCCAGGCCCTGCATGGTCGCGGTCAGGTTGCGGATCAGGCGTTCAGGACTTTCGTTGCGGATACAAAGAAGAATTGCGGTCGAGGTGATAATTGGCGCCTGTTGATTGACGGCGGTTGCCATCGGGATCACCATTGAAACGGGATCTTTTGCAAAACGCCAGATCAGAAAGCCAATGCTGGCATTCCAGAAGCCAGTTGCCATCCAGGGCAGAGTGACGCAGAACAGTACAAGCAAAACAATATCTCCTGCAGACAGGCCGCCTGCAGACAGGGCGTGCGCCATCAGCCACAACATACCCGCCATCGTGGCTGCCACAAGCAGGCCAAACAGTAATCGACGGGCAGTCATTAAAGAATCGGAAGCGCTGGAACTCATATTTGTAGGCGGGATCATGTTCTTTAGATGGGGGATGAATTTTGCGTTGTGTTCCTGACGCACTCATTTATACTCAATGGGTGGCGATGCCAGTATAGGGCAGAGCACATTTCTTTTTTGTAAAAACCCCTGAGAATTCAATTGGTCAATATCCAGAATCAGTCGGCCATGTCTGGTCCTGCGGACGCCCTGTCGCTTTGGTACACCGCAGCGCATCACGCTGAAATTCGATCTGAAACGCTTGCTGTGCCTGGCGCAGATGAGGTGCGGGTGCAGGCAGTCTATGGCGCGCTCAGTCGTGGCACGGAGTCACTGATCTGGGGCGGACTGGTCCCGGCTGCAGAGTTTGAGCGCATGCGTGCACCGTTTATGGGCGGCGAGTTTCCCTTTCCTGTCAAGTACGGCTATGCGACAGTGGGGCTTGTCCGGACGGGATCAGCAGAACTGCTGGGTCAGCGCGTCTTTAGCCTGACTCCGCACCAAACACTCTTTAATATTGCCGCCAGCGCCGTAGTGCGCTTGCCTGCCGATGTGCCGTCCGAAAGGGCCGTGCTGGCCGCGAATATGGAAACAGCACTCAACGCCGTGTGGGACGCAGCTCCTGGACCTGCGGACCGGATTGTGATTGTGGGTGGTGGTGTTGTGGGTATGCTGGTGGCTTTTTTGTGTGGCCATCTGCCGGGTGCTGAGGTGACGCTGGTGGATATCAATCCGGCTCGCGCGCCTGTTGCAGCGGCGCTGGGTGTAAAGTTTTCGAGTCCACAGCAAGCACCTCTGAATTGTGATGTAGTGATTCATTGCAGTGGTGCTCCTGCAGGCCTGACGACAGCACTTTCTCTCGCGGGAGAGGAAGCCACGGTGCTCGAAATGAGCTGGTATGGTGACAAAGAGGTTGCCGCTCCGCTTGGTGGGGCCTTTCATAGCCGCCAGATCAGATTGCAGTCCAGTCAGGTCGGACACATTTCCGCTACCCGGCGCCCGCGCTGGAATTACATACGCAGACTGACTGCCGCAATTGGTTTGTTAAATGATCCACGTCTGGACGTGTTGCTTGCGCCTGCCGTGGCTTTTAAAGATTTGCCTGCAAATCTGTCCAGTATCCTGGGCCCCCAGAGCAGCATTCTTTGTCAGTTGATTCGATACGAATAACAGTTCACTCTTAAGGAAATTCCATGTTTACAGTTGAAGTCCGCGATCACATCATGATTGCTCACTCATTCCGTGGTGAGGTATTTGGTCCGGCCCAGGCCTTGCATGGTGCAACCTTTGTGGTCGATGCGGCGTTTATAGCTCAGACGCTTGATGTGAATGGCATCGTGATCGATATCGGTCGTGCCCTGGATGTCTTAAAGGCAGTGCTTAAGCCCTTGAATTATTCAAATCTGGATGATCGTGCTGAATTCAAAGGCAAGAACACCACCACTGAATTTTTGACTAAATATATTTTTGATGAGTTAGCTCAGGCAGCACGTGACAATTCTCTCGGACGCGATGGCAAAGAGCTCAACGCGATCCGTGTGACGATTTCCGAGTCACACGTTGCGCGTGCCTGGTATGAGTCCGCTATCTGGTGATGATTTGAATGCCGGAATGCACTAAGTTGGATCAGCCAAAACGCAAGCGGATTGCATTTGCTGTGCCCGGAGACATCACGACACCTACGGGGGGCTACATCTATGATCGGCGCATCATGGCCGGCCTTGAGCGGGAGGGCTGGCATGTCGATCTGATCACACTTGGTGATGGCTTTCCATGGCCGAGCGCGCAAGTGCGAGCCTGCGCACAAGACCGCTTGCTCTCGCTTGAACCAGGGCTCCCGCTTGTGGTGGATGGACTGGCGTTTGCAGTCATGCCCGAAATCGCCGCACGGCTCTCTGAACGCCATCCGCTGATTGCGCTGGTGCATCATCCGCTTGCGCTGGAATCTGGTTTGACTGCGTTGCAGGCCGAGGCGCTCAAGGTCAGTGAAGTCGCAGCGCTCTCTTGTGCGAGGCACGTCATTGTGACCAGTCCGGCGACCGCTAAGGGATTGACCCGTGATTTCGGTGTGAAGGCCGGCGCGATAGATATCGTATGTCCAGGCACCGATCGGGCACAACTGGCACCCGGCAGCCAGGATGGCACGATGCGCTTGTTGTCCGTTGGTTCCATCGTGCCGCGCAAAGGATTTGATGTGCTGGTCGCAGCACTTGCCACGCTGACGGATTTGACCTGGCATTTGACGATTGCAGGTGACCGCACTCGTGATGCACAGGCGCCCGTCCAGCTTGATCGGGATCTCAAGCGGTTTGGCTTAACCGAACGCGTGGAGCTGCTGGGCGCTGTTTCGTCCGAGGTGCTTGAGTCTTTGTATCTGGGGGCAGATTTGTTTGTACTGGCCTCACGGTTCGAAGGCTACGGCATGGCCTATGCAGAAGCACTTGCACACGGATTGCCCGTAGTAGGCACAACGGCCGGAGCCATTCCGGATACGGTTCCTCGCGGAGCCGGCGTGTTGGTCGCACCTGATGACCCGGTCCCGCTCGCCATTGCCCTGCGCCAGATCATGACCGATGCCGTGTTCAGGCAGCAGCTGTCAAAGGGCGCGCTGCAAGCAGCCCAGGATCAGCCAACATGGTCTGACAGTGCAAAGAAATTTGCACAGGTCCTTGATACGTTTGTTTAACGCTACTGGAGTTGTCGGCGACGCTGCAGACCTGATTAATTTTGAACGATGCGCTGGGCAGACAGATCGCAATCAAACAGGACTTCGTCGTCAAGTTTATGAGCGCGCACGGTTAATCTTTTTGCCTGATCCATATGCTCGATTGCAGGCAGACTAAAACCCGCCCGGCCCGAGCCCATGATGATGGGCGCTACGATGACGTGCAGCCGATCCAGGCAGCCTGCCTGCATGAAACGCGACACTGTATCTGCGCCGCCTTCGATCAGGATGCGTTCAAAACCCAGGCTAGCAAGGCCCCTGAGGATTGCATGCGGAGAGATTTTGCCGTCAGTCGTTGGCAGGCGCAGCACTTCGACTCCCGCGGCTACGGGGTATTTCTGGTCGAGTTCCGTGATGACGATGCGCCGGGCCCCATCCGCGTTGAATATTTTTGCATCGGCATGCAGTCTGTTCTTCGGATCAATCACGATTCGCGCGGGATGCTTGCCAGCGACCAGCCGCACGGTCAGCAGGGGATCATCGGCAATCGCTGTACCAACGCCCACCACGACTGCATCGACCAGCGCGCGCAGCCTGTGCAGGTGCATCAGTCCAGCCGCACCATTGATGTATTTTGAATGGCCGGTGATCGTGGCAATGCGCCCGTCAATTGTCTGGCCAATCTGGCCAACCACCATTAAGTTTTCTTTTGAACCCCGGCGCAGCGAACCAAAAACTTCTGCCCATCTTTCAGGTAAATCGAGCTGGTGATTCGCAAAGGCCGTCAGCAGCGCCTGCCATGATTCCTGCTCATGATCGGCCTGTCCGGGCGCAGGAATGTCTGTCAAGCACGCAGGCGAGCGGGTCCCGATCGTAATGTCCATATGCTGCTTTAAAAAGACGTATTAAATTTAGGTGTTAACACTTACCACTTTACAGCAGAGTGGCATAATGCAATTGTTTAATTCACTTCCTAATCTGTGTGGTGTGCCTGCGGTTTTCGCATCTGGTGATGGCGATGGCGATGTGGTTCACTCCTGCACAATTTCACCTGTCTTTGTTAACTAATTAATATTTAGATAATTGGCTGCGGATTTAATGTCAGATACTCTCATTCAAGTAGATCGCGCCATTTCTGAGCTGCGTCGCGGTGCAACTGTTTTGGTCTGTGCAGGAGATTTCAGAGTCCTGATGCTTGCTGCCGAAGCAGTCACTCCAGAATCACTGGAACAACTGGGTACCGAGTCGGGTCACAGCCCGATGCTCGTGATGACGGGCACACGTGCCAAAGTGCTTGGCCTCAAAGGCAGCGGCGCATCGACCTGTGTGGTGAGCGCGCCAGACTGTCTGGATCAACACACCATCGAATTTTTAACAGACCCGATCCTGGCAAAATTGCCCGCACCTGATCTGTTTGCCTTGACCATCAGCACGGCTGGCAGAGTCGAACAAGCTTGTGTGACACTTGCCAAACTCTCCCGCCTGTTGCCGGCTGCTGTGATTGCTCCGGTTGCAGCCTCGGCCAAAATGGCAGATGCAACCACGGTTCAGGCTGCTGACATTGAAACCTATATGAATACAGCGGCAGACTCCTTGCGGTTGGTGAGCCAGGCGCGTGTGCCACTCGAAAATGCGGAGAATGCGCATGTTGTAGCCTTCCGTCCCCGGGATGGTGGCATCGAACATCTGGCCATTGTGGTGGGTGAGCCGGATTTAACCCAGCCTGTGTTGGTTCGCCTGCATTCTGAGTGTTTTACGGGTGACTTATTGGGTTCAATGCGGTGCGACTGTGGCAATCAGCTGCGTGGAGCGATTACTGCCATGCAGGCAGCAGGCACCGGAGTCCTGCTGTATCTTGCCCAGGAAGGTCGAGGGATCGGACTGGTCAACAAGTTGCGCGCTTATCAGTTGCAGGATGCGGGGCTCGATACAGTCGATGCCAACTTGCAACTTGGCTTTGATTCGGACGAGCGCAATTATTTGCCGGCTGCGCAGATGCTGAGATTGCTGGGGATATCCAAAGTCAGACTGCTGACGAATAACCCTATCAAGGTTGATGCGCTGACACGCCATGGTATCGACGTCGTCGAGCGTGTACCGCATATTTTCCCATCCAACGAACATAATGATAGCTATTTAAAAACAAAGGCATCAAAAAGCGGTCATATGTTCTAGTACCGGCGTGCGGGCCTGAACATCACTTTATTTGACGTATCTATTTCACACCAAGCCGCTTGGCAAGCTTGTGCAAGTTGCTGGTGTCGATGCCCAGACTGCGCGCCGCGTTCGCCCAGTTACCTTTAAATTCTTCAATTCGCTGACGAATCTGTTTGCGCTGAAACGCCTCGGTACTTTGACGCAGAGAGAGGCTGCGCACGTCTGGAGGTGTGGCTGGATTGTCTGTTGACTGGGCTGCTGCGCTTGTCTGGTGCAATGGCACCATCCCTGCGCAGTCTGTAGCGACCAGCGCATCCAGTGCCAGTAGCCCTGGCTCAATTGTAATGATGTCGTGACGATCGGCACCCTGGCTCAGCGTGCGCAAAGCCGCGCGGCTAATGACATGCTCAAGTTCGCGTACATTGCCTGGCCAGCGATAGGCGCACAGGGCGTGTTCGGCAGCTTCGGACAGGCGCAGGCTGCGCAGTCC
Organism: Alcaligenaceae bacterium; assembly: GCA_947379755.1. Lineage (GTDB taxonomy): Bacteria > Pseudomonadota > Gammaproteobacteria > Burkholderiales > Burkholderiaceae_B > Zwartia. Next base: position 28,960 of record CANCOC010000041.1, read on the forward strand.
AAGTCGCGCACGGTTCAGCTCAAGGAAACGTCCCGCAAGAATCAGAATATCGCTTCCTCTTTCGCGCAGCGCGGGGACGTGCACGGGATAAACCGAGAGTCGATGGTAAAGGTCAGCGCGAAAACTGCCGCTTCGTACTTGCTCCTGTAATTGTCTGTTCGTGGCGGAGATGATGCGTGTGTTGACTTGTCGCGGCTGATCTTCACCGAGTCGTTGAATCTCACCATTTTGCAGTGTGCGCAACAGCTTGGCCTGAATGCTCAAAGGCAGTTCCCCAATCTCATCAAGGAACAGGGTGCCTCCCTGTGCGGCTTCGATCCTGCCTGTGCGATCGGCGATTGCGCCGGAAAAAGCCCCGCGCACGTGGCCAAACAATTCGCTTTCTGCAAGCGACTCAGGCAAGGCCGCGCAGTTCACTTTGATCAGTGGACCCGCATGTCGCGATGAAAACTGGTGCAAACGATGTGCAAACAGTTCCTTGCCGACACCTGTTTCGCCGAGTAGCAGCACCGGGAGATCTGACTCTGCTACGACATCAAGTTCACGCAACAGATTCTGAATCACAGGGCTTTGACCAATAATCTCAATGTTTTCATTGCTGCTGAGTGGGGCGACCGCTTCGTTGCCGCGCATCAGACGTAAATTGCGATTGTCCTGTTCGAGCTGGGAGACGCGAACGGTAGCCTGGACAAGCACGGCAAAGGCAGCGAGTTTTTCGACATCAGAGTCCTTGAAGCCGCCTCCGCTCAGTGCGTCCAGCGTGAGGGCTCCCCAGAGTGTGCCCTCAAGATAGAGGCTGATTCCCATGCAGTCATGGACGGGTAGCGGTTGTCCGGTACGCTCCGCGATCAGACCATCGTAGGGGTCAGGCAGAAGATTGCCCGGGAGAAAACGTACGGGCGTGCGCGTCGAAAGAATCTCTGCGAGCCGCGGATGTTGTGCGATGACAAAGCGTCTGCCAAGTGCTTCGCGTGCGAGACCTTCCATCGCAACGGGTGAGAGGCTGTCGCCATCGATTTTGAGCAGGCCCACGGCATCGCAGGTGAAATATTCACGAATACTGTTGACCAGACGCTCGGCACGGATGGCGCGGGGAAGGTCGGTCACCAGGTCCGCTACGATTGAAATTTCTACGCCTGGACGAAGAG
>CANCOC010000042.1 GCA_947379755.1 Alcaligenaceae bacterium
CTGGGCATCAAAATGGGGGCTCCCTGGTTCAAGATCAAACATCTCGCCGAGACACATGGCCTGGTTGCTTTATCCGCTAATTTTGCCCTCTATGGCGACATCAGCGACCGGATGATGTCGATTGCGGCCGGACTCGGTCCCAGCCAGGAAATCTACAGCATCGATGAGTCATTTATCGGTCTGGATGGTGTGCGTGGCAACCTGCAGCGTCGTGCACACACCATTCGCAGCAGAATTCTGCAGTGGACCGGCATTCCCTGCGGCATCGGCATTGGTCAAACCAAAACGCTGGCTAAACTTGCGAACTACATCGCCAAGACGGCGGAGCGCACACCCGGGAGCTACCCGCAGGAATATGCGCAGGTATGCGACCTCTCGCTCCTCAGCGCTGGGGCACTGGATCATCTGCTCGGTCTGACCGACGTCGCCGAGGTCTGGGGCGTTGGGCGTCAGTACGCGGCACAACTGAACGCCTGTGGGGTGCACACGGCCCTGGATCTCTCCAGGATGGATGCGAGCGTTGTCAGGAGTCGCTGGTCGGTGGTACTCGAACGTACCGCACGCGAATTGCAGGGTACGCCATGCATGCAGCTCGAAGACATCGCGCCCAGCAAAAGAGAAATTGCCTGCACGCGGTCTTTTGGCCAGCCTGTGACACAACTGAGCGCATTGCAGGAGGCTGTCAGTGAGTTTGCCTGTCGCGCAACAGAAAAACTCAGGCGTCAGCACAGTCAGGCCAACAAGGTCTTGTGCTTTATCCGTACCAGCCCTTTCCGAAAAGAAAAACAGTACAGCCGCTCGGCCTGTGTGCAGCTGCTCTGGCCGAGCTCGGACTCAGGCGCAATTGTCCAGAGTGCACTGACGGGCCTGAATGGAATTTTCAAATCCGGCTATAACTATGCAAAGGCGGGTGTCATGCTGCTCGACCTGCAAGATCAGTCGATCGATCAGCAGCGACTGGATCTCTCAGAGCCCAATCCCTCAGCACAAGTCTCCTTTAATTTTGGAACCACTCCAGCCGTTCCCGCGTTACACAGTGCAGCGCCAGCAGATCGTCAACATTTGATGGCAACACTCGACGCCTTAAACCAGCGCTATGGACGAGGCGCCCTGCTGTTGGCCAGCGCCGGTCTTGCGGGCTCTCGCAGGGTCTGGTCCATGAAACAGGAAAGACGTACCCCGCAGTACACGACCCGGTGGGAAGACCTGGCGACGGTACATGCATAAAAATCAACTAGGCACCGCCAACAACTGTGTTTTGATTGACGGGTGCCTGGGCACTCCACAGCTGCTGGCGCCAGCGCAAGGCGATCAGAACCGACAGGCATAAGCCCGTCAAAGAATACATTGTTATGGTGGCGCTGAATCCAATTGTATTGATCAGGGGACCCGAAAGCATCAGACCGGTCGGCAAGCCCCAGATGGCCAGCATGCGCATGCCCATGACCCGACCGCGATAGGCAGGATCCGAACATTTCAGCATGACACCTGCGAGTGGGGTCAAGCAGATGCTTTGACAAAAACCAGCCACTGTCAGCAAAATCACACCGGCATACATATGCGTCAGCTGTGCAAAAAGCAGATCTACCAGGAACCAGATCATAGCCGCGAGAATCATCAGCCGTGCCGGACCAATTGAAAACCGGTTCATGCTGACGGACAGGGAACCCAGCAAAGAACCCAGCGCATAACTCGCACCCAACAGGCCCAGACCCGCCTGACCAATTAAATAAATGTTTTTTGCCACAAAAGGCAACAGCCCCAGGAATAAGGGATAGGCCATGATATTGACCAAAAAGGCCAACGCAAACGCCCCGAGCAACTCAGGTTTGCCCCAGACATATCTGAAGGCATCACACAGATCCTGATAAGGTGAGACGTGCATCGCGACAGGTTCGCGAGGTGCATGCGCCGGGGACAACCTCGTAACGGTCGCAACACCCATTGCCAGCAAATAGCTCACGAGATACAAAATCGTGACAACAATGTAGGCGGGTATTAATCCAAACGCAGCAAACACACCCACACCTGCCAGCGCACCCGCAATGCGCGCAGAGTCAGTCGTGACTCTGGATAAACCGAGCGCACCAATCATTTGCGATGGTGGCAAGGTCTGGGAAATCAGGGCAAGACGCATCATGATATCTGATGGCTTGATCATGCCAGAGATGCCGGCCATCACTAAAACAATCATTGGAGTCAAGGCATCACAGGCGGCTAGGACGACGAGAGACAGAGCCAATAACGCATACAGGCAACGCGTCATCATGAACAGCTTGCGGTACCCCACGCGGTCACCTGCCACGCCGAACAACGGCGAGACCAGCGAGCCGACATATTGCAAGGCACCGAAGATCACCAGCAACAAAACGGATTCTGACTCGACCAGCACGTACCAGCCAAGGATCAGGACCTCCATCTCGAAGGCCCAGGAGGCAAATAAATCTGCAGGCCACTGAAAACGAAAACTACGGACACTGAAGGGTGCAAATAAAGAATGACGCGATAAAGACATCAGGTAGCGCCAGATCCATTGAATATTGAATCAGTCTGAATCAATTTTGGCATCCGAATTGCGCGCATCTGTGATTGTTTTTCAATTATTGTCTCCGAGTTTTAAAACTCTGTAGGCTTCTAACAAGCTCTGGAGACCAACGATACGGCAAATCACAAAAAATTGAAACTGCTTATTGCCAGCTCTCTGGCTTAATGGGGTGCATCGGACTGCAAAAGCGGCGCCGCCCGGCTAAAGGCTTCGAGTTCCATGCAAGCCTGATCCACCGCTACGATATTCGGATAAGGCGAGAGATCCACTTTAAAACGCCTTGCACCTTCGACTTGCGAGACCAGATAGGCATCAGCAATTGTCGGCGTCTGGCCGTAGCAATAGCGTCCACGATTTGTATCTGCTGCAAGCATCACCTCCAGCGCTTCAAAGCCCGCATCAATCCAGGTCGCACACCACCGCTGGATCGCAAGCTCATCGGCGCCAAAGTGCTTGCGCAAATAATCAAGCACACGCTTGTTATTGACAGGATGTATGTCACATCCCACCACGGCAGCCATCGCGCGTACCGTGGCACGTCCTTGCGCATCTGGAGGCAGCAAGGCCGGCGTCGGATATCGCCCCTCAAGCCATTCGATAATGGCCGAAGACTGAGACAACACAAATTGCTCAGCCACCAGGACAGGGACCAGACCCTGAGGATTCAAGGCTTTAAACCCAGCCTCAAGGTGCTTGTCCGCACGCAGGTCAACCGCAACGTATGCATAGTCAAGTCCTTTCAGATTCATGACGATGCGGGTACGGTGCGAAGTGCCGCTGCGAAAAAAACCAAATAGCTGCATCATGCTTTAAGCACCCGCAGCAATGGATGGCAGCACACGCCCGATGCATGTTCCAAAACCAATACGCGGTCCGCTGCCATGCTGGCACCAGCCACGCAACGTGACCTCGTCGCCATCCTCCAGAAAGGTCCGTACCTGTCCATTGGCGAGTGTGATGGGTGACTTGCCACCCTGCGTAATCTCCAGCAGCGCCCCCGCCTGATCGAGCGTGGGACCTGACAACGTCCCCGTGCCGAACAGGTCTCCTGATTGCAAGTTACAACCATTCACTGTGTGATGCGCAACCATCTGTGCAACGGTCCAGTAAGCGTGGCGGTAGTTCGTCTGAATGAGTTTTTCAGGAGGGAGCTTTGCTTCACGCATCTGTTGCGTCTGGATCAGCACCTCCAGCTCAAGATCAAACGCGCCCAGAGTGTTGTTTTGCAAAGAATCAAGGTATGGAATCAACGCAGGATCAGACTGCGGACGCTCAAGGGCAACACGATAAGGCGCCAGCGCCTCGGTCGTCACCACCCAGGGTGAAATTGTTGTCGCAAAACTTTTCGAAAGAAACGGGCCAAGCGGCTGATATTCCCAGGCTTGCAGATCGCGCGCAGACCAGTCATTGAGCAGGCACAGACCGAATACGTGGTCTTCGGCCAGCGCAAGGGGAATAGAAGTCCCACGCGCGTTGCCAGTACCGATAAAGACACCCAGCTCCAGCTCGATATCTAGACGTTTGCAGGGAGTTAACTGAGGAGTCTGCGCAGCGGGCGCGAGCGTCTGGCCTTTGGGGCGGATCACATCCTGACCAGAAACCACAACACTGGAGGCGCGACCATGGTAACCAATCGGCAACCACTTGTAGTTTGGCAGCAAAGGATTATCAGGCCTGAACAGCTTACCCACATTGGTCGCATGATGAATGGAGGTGTAAAAATCCGTGTAGTCACCGATCTCGGCTGGCAAAGCATATTCAGATTCTGCCTGGGGCACCAGACAATCAGACAGTTTGGATTCCAGGGGCGAGCCTGAACGCAACGCCCTTGACAACGCGAGCCGCAGAGCCGACCAGACGGGCTGACCAAGAGACATCAGCTGATTAAGAGAATGTTCTGAGCAGGTCTCAAGTGCAGCCTGTACCTCTCCGGCGAATACGCCCTGACGCGCCACCTGAAACAGATCCAAAATCTGGTCACCGATTGCCACGCCGACGCGAAAAACTTCATTTCCTACCGTGGAACGGAACACTCCAAAAGGTAAATTCTGAATAGGAAAATCACAATCCGCTTCATTCGCACTGTGCACCCAGCTGCTCAGCTGCGCATCATGTGTTTCATTGCATCCATGCATAACAGTCTCACTTATCAATTCATCAGGGTTGAGCTGCGTCAAACAGACATGCTGCCATCGTGCATCCATGCTGCGTGCTTAGGGGCACGTCTGGTTTGGGACCATTCTTCAAGCATCTCTCTTTTGACCGCATCGAGTTTGCTCATCATTTCTGGCGTACCAGTGTCGGCCGCCAGCTCCAGGCGATGTCCACTTGGATCAAAGAAGTAAATGGACTTGAAAATTGTGTGATCAGTCGGACCGAGCACCTCGATCCCTGCAGCTTCCAGACGTGCTTTAGTCTTGAGCAATGTCTCAACTGAATCAACTTTTAAGGCAAGATGCTGAACCCAGGCAGGGGTATTGCGATCACGATCCATTGGCAGCTGCGTAGGCAGCTCAAAGAAAGCCAGAATATTGCCATCGCCCGCATCCAGAAAAACATGCATGTAGGGATCCGGCGCCTGGGTCGAAGGCACGCGGTCCTCGGCAATTGCAAGTACAAAACGCATATCAAGATGCTTTTCATACCACTCAACGGTTTGCTTGGCATCGATACAGCGGTAAGCAACATGGTGCACTTTTTGAATCAGCATGACGTCTCCAGAATAAAAATCAGTGTCAGTGCAAAGGCAGTGGCACCATATTTACATCATTTAAATCATTGAGTGCAGCAGCAATCAGCCTGGTAAACAAAGCGGGATCAGCCAGTGCATTCGCATTTAACAAGGCTAGCTTGACCAGGAACAGCTCAGTTTTCTCTTGACCGGCCTGGTCAATCGCTGTCGCCAGGATGTCATAGACCTCTTCGAGGCCCGAAATCGTCAGTCCAGCCGCGTCGTTTGGCATTGTCATCACAGTCACCCATCAATCCAGAAATGTATTCAAAGCAGCCTGCAATCGCACTGAATCCAGTGTGACCCAGCGTGCGCAGACGTGCTGATCCGGACGCAAGAGATACCCGCCACCTTGCGTCCTGATACCGTACCGAGCGCGCAAATGACCTGCTGCATCGGCAAAGGTTTGATCCGCACCCTGAACGTTGTGCGTAGCACCGATCGCAGACACACGGATCACCAGACCACGCGCGCGCACGGACTCAAGGACGGCCATCAGGCTTGCTGGCAAAGACTCAGCTTGCGTAAAGTAGAGCAAATCGAGTCCACCACCCAGATGGTCCAGCAAATAATCATCCGGACCCAGGCAAATATTTTGCGGTGGCGCGCCATGACCAGGCCCTTCTTTGAATATGGCATTGTCATCGCCCATACTGTTGAGCACTGAATGTGTGTACTCGTGCGGACGGGAAGTTCGCCAGTGGTAAAGCGGGCGCACAAAAGGCGTTGTGAGCGACAGCGACAGCACCGCATCGCGTAGCAACCTGAAGCCACGCGTGGGAGGCGTCATAAAGCGTGTGCTTTTTCCTGATTCTTCAATAATTTCACGTGCGGCACCGACACGCTCACGGCTGTAATTAGCCATAAACGATTCTGGAACAAGCCCTTTGAGGACCCAGGCCAGGTGCCAGCCAACAGACTGAGCATCCTGAAATCCAGTATTGGCACCCCGCACCCCAAAGATCGGCAATAAATGTGCGGCATCACCGGCAAACACCACGCGGTCGTGCACATAATCAGGCAAGGTCAGCGTACGGGCGGAATACACGGAACACCAATCCATTTCCCACGTCTTGTCGCCATGACCAATTTGTTCCAGAAGCGCACGAATCCTGGCCTCAAGCGCTTGCGGCAAAAGGGCTTGCTCGGGCGTTTCGTTGGCGGGCAACTGATAGTCAATACGCCAGATTCCGTGCGGCTCACGATGCATCAGCACTGTGTTGCCGGGATTCCAGTCCGGATCAAAAAAAGCCAGCCGCTCCGTAGGCAGTGGCAGATCAATCTTGATATCGGCAATCACAAACCGCCCTTCGTACGAAGCGCCTTCGAGCTTGAGGTCCATCATGGAGCGAATACCCGAGCGTGCACCCTCGGCCGAAACCAGCCACTCAGTGTCCAGTGTATAGAGGCCCTCGGGCGTATCGACCTCAACATGCACGGTGCCAGCTTCCTGGCTCAGACCAGTGACGCGATTGCCCCAGCGTAAATCGATCAGGGGTTCAGCCAGCACCGCCTCGACAAGATACTGTTCAAGGTATTGCTGCTGCAAATTAATCATCGGGAAGAACCTATCATCGTCGCTGTGAGGTGCTTCGAGACGAAAGACACGCTGACCACGATAAAAGGAGTTGCCAAAACGCCAGGGCAGACCATCCTCGGTGACGCGTTGTGCCACACCCACTTGCTGGAGGATTTCCATTGAACGGCGCGTAAACACAATCGCGCGGCTGCCCTCGGATACTTGCTGTTCAGACTCAAGCAAAACCGAAGGTACGCCATGTCGGGCCAACTCAAGTGCAGTGGTCAGGCCAACCGGACCGGCGCCAACAATCGTGACTTTCTTCAGTGTGTGCTCAGGATGTGCCGAAGGTAACCAGGCCGGGTAGACCTGATAATCGTAGTAGATCGAATGTCGTGGTTCAGTTCTGGCTTGATGCATATTGATCTCGTATGACTGCGTTTGACTGTCTCGACTTCAAGATGACATACAAACAAACTGCATGCCTTGATGCGCAAATGTTCAGGGCGCCTCAGCCTGCTCAATCAGGCGGTCAAGCAACGTACTGAACTGCTGCTCTTCCTGCGGGCTTAAACAACCAAAAATCTCGTGATTGCGCCTGGCAATCATGTCCATGGTCTTTTGCCATGTGTTTTTCCCCTGACGCGTCAGCGACAAGGACACGCCACGACCATCCTCAGCGACCCCTTGCTTGCTCACGAGTCCCTGGTCCACTAAAGACTGGGCCGCACGACTCGCCTGCCCTTTATTGAGGTTGGCCATCTGGGCCAGATCCTTGATAGACAAGGGGCCAAATGCTCCAATCGCCCCCAGACACCGACCGTCACTGATGGTCAAACCAGTTGCAGTCGGATATTCACGCTGACTCTCGAGATCCGTCAGCTTGTGCAGACGGTGCAGACGATATGTCAGGGCACGATTAAGCTGTACAGGAAGCAAAACCTTCATTAATCGACCTTGATCCCGCTGGCTTTGATCACAGCGCCCCATTTTTTACGCTCACTGATCACAAACTCCGTCATTTGCGCCGGGGTGCTGGGTGTAATCTCTAGCCCCATCGCCGTCAGGCGCGCGCGCGCCTCAGGGTTGCTCAAGGCAACCTGCAAGGCTTTGTTCAGGACGGTAATAACATCGGCAGGCGTGTCTTTCGAGACAACCAGGCCCTGCCAGGCATAGGCTTCAAATCCTTTCAGCCCCTGCTCGCTCATCGTTGGAACATCGGGAAAGCTGTTCAGGCGCTGTGGGCTGGCCACACCAATCGCTTTCAACTTTCCAGACGTAATAAATGGATAACCTGTCGCCGAATCCACAAACATGAATGGCACCTGACCTCCCATCACATCCTGTACTGCAGGTGCGGCACCCTTGTAGGGGATATGACTGAGCGAGACCGCAGCAAGTTCAGCAAAAAGCTCCGTGGCAAGATGATGTGGGGAACCAGAGCCAGGCGTGCCATAACTGACCGGATTGGGTTGCTTCTTTGCCCAGGCAATAAACTCTTGAAGATTCTTGGCAGGAAAATCGGGGCGAGTGACCAGAATCATCGGAAAGCGGACAGTCAGGCCAACGGAGACCAGATCCGTTTCAGGATTAAAAGGTAATTTTTGATAAAGATAGGGATTGGCAGCAAGCGTGCCCGTGTCAGCCGTCATCACCACATAACCGTCAGGTTTGGAGCGCGCAAGGTAATCCGCACCAATATTTGTTGCAGCACCTGGCTTGTTAACAATGACTACAGATTGCCCGAGTGCCGCAGCAAAGGGCTGGCCGAGCGTGCGTGCCACGACATCCGTACCTCCACCAGCGGCGTAGGGGACCACCCATTCAATTGAGTGTGCAGGAAAGTTTTGCGCGCGAACAGGACTGAGAACCAGCATGCAGATGGCAGCGACAGCAGCGGCCTGACGAAACAGAATATTCATTATTTTGCTCTTGTTATGTGACCTGACAGGCAGATCGTGAATGGGAATCAATGTCAAACCGAACTTTTTCAAGATAAGAATTATAGAAAATATAGTTGCGCACGCAACTAGGTACTTTCCCTGACAGTTGCGCACGCAACCAGTTCGTCATAAAAAAACCTCACATCCGTTCTGGATGTGAGGTCCTGTCAATCATGTATTTAAATCAAATTCAGATCATTCTGCTTACTTCATCGGAGAATAAGATGTCGGTGTCATGATCTGATTTTCGACGCGTTCAACAATAATTTTTTCAGCCTCCGTAGCATTGCGCTTTGCAACCCACTCTGGATCCGTTGCAAACGCAGTCCATTTCGTTTCACGTTCTGCCAGACTTTCCCATTGCAACATGTAGGTCAGCGTCTGGTTGCTCGGACCGATCAGATCGGTCCAGAAACCGACCGGCTTGATACCATATTTTTTCCACATATCGAGCGTGATGGTTTCAAAGCGCTGGTTCAAAGCCGGCAACCTGCCTGGTGCGCAGTGATAAATTCTCAATTCGTACAGCATCTTGTGTCTCCTCAGTTGGCTATAAATTAAACAATACCTTTAGACTTCAATTCGGCGATTTCTGCTTCGCTCTTATGTAATACGCGCGTCAGAATCTCGTCGGTATGCTGACCGAGTGCTGGTGGCGGGATCTCGTGCCTGATGGGGGTACCGGAAAACTTCATCGGGCTGCCCACTAATGGCACGGTACCCGCGACGGCATGCGGCAACTCAATCTTCATGCCGCGCGCCAGCACCTGGGGTTCTTCAAATACCTGCGCAATGTTATTGATCGGACCATTCGCAACACCTGCCCCATCAAGCAGAGCAACCCATTCACGGGTTGTTTTTGTCAAAAATATTTCGTTGAGCAGACGGGTGATTGCATCACGATTCTTAACGCGTTCGCCGTTGGTGCTGTAGCGCGGGTCTTTGGCAAGATGCGCACAATTGGCAGCATCACAGAATTTGTTAAACAAGTTGTCATTGCCACAGGCCAGAATCAGCGCACCATCGGCTGTTTTAAACGTCTGGTAAGGAACGATATTGGGATGGGCATTGCCGATGCCTTTCGGGGACTCTCCTGTCGCAAAATAATTCATCGCCTGATTGGCCAGGAACGCGACAGAGGAGTCAAGCAGGGAAACATCAATCCACTGGCCATTGCCTGTCACAGCGCGATGTGCAATCGCTGCGCAGACAGCAATACTTGCATACATACCCGTGGTCAGATCAATAATCGGGACCCCTACGCGCTGGGGACCACCACCGGGCAAGTCTTCACGCTCGCCGGTGATGCTCATCAGTCCGCCCATGCCCTGAGCCATGAAGTCATAGCCCGGACGGTCTTTTTCTGGACCCGTCTGGCCAAAGCCCGTGACCGAACAGTAAATGATGGCAGGATTGATCGCCTTGATATCTTCATAACCCAGTCCGTAACGTGCCAGGTCACCCACCTTGTAATTTTCAAAAATGACGTCCACGCCTTTGGCGATCTCTCGCACAAGCGCCTGACCTTCAGGTTTGGACAAATCAATCGTGATGGATTTTTTACCCCGGTTGGCGGCGCAGAAGTATGCCGACTCACGGGTGACATTGCCATCCTGATCCTTCAGGAAAGGCGGCGCGAATGCACGCGAGTCATCGCCTTTGATGGGACGCTCGACCTTAATGACGTCCGCCCCCAGATCTGCCAGGTTTTGTGCGGCCCAGGGCGCGGCGAGCACGCGGGAAAGATCAAGAACTTTAATATGCGACAGCGGACCTGACATGGCCGAACTCCAGAAAAGAATCCAAAAAAGCATTGTATAGGCTCCTGATACTCCTCAAAAACCTATTGATTCAAGCCACGCCATGGAGTACGTTACCTCAGTGGCATCAGCCATCCTGAAGAACAACGCATGCTGCAAACTTTTACCAATATCCGCCGTCACGAAGTGCTGCCAACCCTCGTGGCGGGGTTGTTCTTTTTTTGCGTATTAACAGCACTGATGGTGGTGCGTCCCGCCCGCGAGGCGCTGGGCATGCAACGCGGGATTGAAGCGATCCGCTGGCTATTTATCGCAACCGTTCTGATTACCTTTGCAGTGAACCCCCTGTTTGGCCTTCTGGTCAGCAAATGCCGCCGGATGGTATTCATCTGCGTGACGTATCTTTTTTTCGCATGTGGACTACTGGTGTTTTACGCCTTGCTTGTCATGGCACCTGCTCACATCAGCCAGACAACCGGGCAGATCTTCTACGTCTGGTTCAGCGTCCTGAATCTGTTTGCCACGATGCTATTCTGGGCCTTGATGACAGACCGCTTTTCTTTCGAGCAAAGCGAACGTCTGTTCGGTGCCGTGGCCCTGGGTGGAACACTTGGGGCCATCTTTGGCCCCTGGCTGGCCAGCGTGCTCGCAAAGCCCTGGGGCACACCATCGCTTTTATTGATTGCGGCTGGATTTCTGGTGCTTGCTGTGTGTGCGGCGTGGTGGCTCACCCATCTGAAAGGCGAACCACATACCAGCATGCATACAGACGACACAGAAAATAAAGTTGATGATGTGGTCATTGGCGGAAGTGCCTGGCAAGGGTTACATGCAGTCCTGCGCTCTCCTTATCTGCTGGGTATTTCGGCGTATGTCCTGATCGTCGCCGTCATGGCGACCTTTATTTATTTCACACGCCTGCAAATGGTGGCAGCCCTGGGTGTGGACACCGACACCCGTACGGCCATGTTTGCAAAAATTGACCTGATCTCCCAGGTTGCTACATTGATTTTGCAGGCACTCGTCACGGGCCACCTGATGAAGCGGTTTGGCGTGGCTCTGACCCTGGCTTTACTGCCGCTCAGCGTGGCACTCGGTTTCATTGGCCTGGCCATCTTCGGCTCCCTGGCTGCACTGATTGTTCTGGATGCCACGTTCAGGGCCATGCAACGCGGTGTCATGCGCCCCGCACGGGAAACCCTCTTTACGATCATGCCACGCGCAGACCGCTACAAAGCCAAGGCATTTATTGATACCTTTGTCTATCGCACCGGGGACGTAGTGGGCGCACAAACCGAAGGTCTGCTTGGACGTCTGGGTCTGGGGATTGCAGGGCTCAGCGCCTTCGCCGTGCCGCTCGCACTACTATGGATGGCACTTGGCATCTGGCTGGGAGTTGCGCAATCACGTCTAGCAAGTAAACGTCATGCCTCAGGCAATTAACTGGAGACTGTAATGAAAACACGCCGTGAATGGTTAAGCATGACTGCAGGTGCTGCGGGCGCGCTCACTTTTGCACCGCAGCTTGTGCGCGCGCAAGCTGCGGTGGCCACCACCCGTCTCATTACGCGTGCGATCCCTTCCACAGGTGAAAAACTCCCAATAATCGGTCTCGGCAGTTCAGCCACGTTTGCACAAGTGGCACGCAACGAAGATCATGCCGCCCTGCAGTCCGTCATGAGCAAGATGGTCGAATTGGGTGGGACCGTCTTTGATACCGCGCCCAGCTATGGCGCATCCGAAGACGTAGCAGGCAAGATCGCACAAGAACTCGGCATTGCCAAAAAACTATTCTGGGCGACCAAGCTCAATGTGGCGTCGCGTGGCGGCCCTGCCGAGGCAAGCGCGGCACGCAAACAGCTGGAGTCCTCTTTTACACGTATTGGCAAACCCGTCATCGACCTGATCCAGGTGCACAACATGGGTGATGTCCAGACTCAACTCCCTATCCTCAGGCAAGCCAAACAGCAGGGACGCGTACGCTACATAGGCGTCACGACCACCTTTGAAGAACAATACGCAGAAATGATCCAAACCATGCGTACTGAAAAAATAGATTTTATTGGCACCAATTATGCGATTGACGACAGATTTGCAGAACAAACCATTCTGCCCCTGGCCCAGGAGCGCGGCATTGCCGTACTGGTCTACGCACCATTTGGAAGAACCAGGCTCTGGAGTCGCGTCGCAGGTCAACAGGTACCTGACTGGGCCCGCGAATTCGATGCAACGACTTGGGCACAATTCTTTTTAAAGTACGTCGCCAGCCATCCTGCAGTCACCTGCATTACGCCTGCAACAAGTCGGCCTGCAAACGTCATCGACAACATGGCAGGAGGCATGGGTCGCCTGCCCGATGCAGACATGAGAAAAAAAATGGTTGAACTGATCAATCGTTTACCTGGCGCCTGAACGCTCACGTTGCGTGGCACATGGACTAGTTTTCTATAGTCTGGATGCCAATCAGTTTCGTCTTGAAAGGGATGCTGGACTGCGTGTCAACCGTCACAAGCACGGCACGCATATCCAAGGCTCCCGGGACTTCGAGTCGAGTCAGATTGATAATCTTCTTTTGTTTCATGAAAAAAGGCTGATCAAAGCGATAGACATGACTGTCGCCGTGAATCAGCAAGACAGGAATGGGCGAAGCGTCAGCCAGTGGTAGCAGGACATCCCCAATGCTGGTGCGAAAACCGGAGCGTTCAGGAAAACTTTCGTTGAAACGTTTGCTTTCAAAAACATCAGCCTGAAAAGCAAATACGAGCGCGTGCATCTTGTTGCAGGCAGCAAACTCAAATGCAGAGCGGATCCATTCAATATTTGCTGCGTCTCGCGCAACGAACTCTTTGACTGCATCCGAGTCGGGATCGCGAAAGTCATAATTATTATTGCTACCCACCACATGTAGCGTGACAAACAACACGTCCTTGTTCACCCAGCGCTGATTTTCAGGAAAATCAGAACGACTTTTGGGGGAAACCTGCCGGTCAAGTACGACAGGTTTTCGACCTAAAGAAAATTGTGTTGAAAAAAACAGTTTTCTCAATATCGTTAATCTTTCAAGAGGATCATAGGAACCGTTTGTGACACGATGACAATCGGTCCAGTCGTTGTCACCAGGCGTATAGATCAACGCCTGCTCAAACAAATCGAAATGATCCAGCTGCTTTTTAAACTCAGCATCCGAGCATTCGCCCGATCCCGACTTGAAATCACCCACATGTATCGAGAAGTCCGGGCGATAAGCGTTGACCGTTTGAATCAAGGCAAGATAACGGGCTTCGACCCGGCGTGTATCACCGTAAGGCAGATCACCCATCGCGACAAAACTGAAGGGTTCAGATTGCCCATAAGCCGCGTGAAAACAACTCACACATACTGCAATCAACACCGCAAGCTTATGGACAACGCGCATGACAATTCCCTTATTGACTGAACTGCGTCAGTACCGCTCCTGGGCCGTGTTCAAGCTCAACATAGTTCTTGCCATCATGCACTTTGACCCCATTGACCCACACGCCATGCACCCCGGTTGACTCGCGCACCATGCGGCTCCCACCACCTGGCAAATCGTGTCGAGTCTGCAGCTTTGAAATTCCCACCGCCTGCGGATCAAAGAGCAATAAATCTGCCGCTGCACCAACAACCAGACGTCCTCGTCCGGCGATCTTGAAGCAGTCTGCCGGATGACTCGTCAGTCTCCTGATACCTTCTTGCAGGGTGAACTGTCCTGTTTCACGCACCCAGTGCCCAAGAAAATGCAAACCGAATCCCGCGTCACACATATAAATCAGATGCGCCCCCGCATCTGACAAGGTGATGACCCCTGCCGAATGTTTAAGCAGGGGCGCTACGCCCTCGTCGTTATTATTGAAGAACTTACCCACGAATTGAGTCGTGAGTTGATCTTTAAGCGCTATTTCAAAAAACGCATCCAGCGGATCCAGACCAAGCTTGGCCGCAACCTGAGTAATTGTCATGCCTTCATACTGCACATACTCAGGCACATGGGTCACGTTGATTTCAATATTCGACCAATTCCCCAGGAACAGGATTCCCGGCTTGGGATGTTTGAGGTTCTCTCTGAAGGCAGCACGAAAACCTGGATCTGAGTAGACCTTTGCCATGTCCTGCGCATTGAGCCCTTTGATTGGATCAAAAGCTGAATGGCTTAACAGAATATAGGGGTCGGTTAACGAAAAATCAAAGGACAAGGGTTGGCAACTGGTGAGCATATACAGTGGATTGCCGCGTGCCTGTGCGGCCGCACACTGATCGTAATACTCCAGACCCAATTTGGGTGTCGCTTCGTTATACATGCTCAAGACAGTCGAGATAAAGGTGGGGCGCCTGGTATCACAAGCAATCGATTCCATTACGGCAGTCGATGCGCGCGAACCAGTCGCCATCATAAATACGCCTCGCTCGCACTCGCCCAGCACATCCGTCAGTGCACGCAATTCGTTTTCGGTTGCGATGGTTGAAGGCATCGGACGCCCGCCAAAACCGCTGTGATTCGGTGAGAATGACGAGGCAAAACCAATCGCACCCGCATCCATCGCGTCTTTGACCAATGCACGCATCGCCTGCATCTGCAGATCAGTGGGCTCGCTCTGCTCCGAGGCTGCCTCTCCCATCACGGCGGTACGAATCACTGAGTGTCCAGCGAAAACGGCGGTGTTCAGGTAAGGGCCTATCCGGCGAATCTGATCCATATACTCAGAAAAAGACTCAAACTCAAAGTTGACCCCAGTCAGCAAGGCCTGCAAATCCATCCCCTCGACAACAGAGAGATTTTTGAGCATGGTTTCACGCAAATCTGCAGGACATGGCGCAATTCCAAAGCCGCAATTACCAATCACAGTAGTCGTCACGCCAAGCGCGGGCGATGGGGACATCGTCTTGTCCCAAGTGATCTGGGCATCGTAGTGTGTGTGCAAGTCGACAATTCCCGGCATCAGGGCCAGCCCCTTCGCGTCGACCTCCTCCCTGGCCTGTCCGGTGAGTTGACCAATTGCGCTCACCCTCCCCTGATCGACGGCAACGTCCGCTATCACAGGAGAATTGCCCTGCCCGTCAAACACCTGCGCCCCACGAATGATCAAATCATGCACAATGAGTCTCCATCAGAATTATTATTGTCAGACGTCTAATATAAAGCCTTCAGACAAACTTATACATATCGGGCAAAAGGGAACTTGCATGCACTCATTGGACTTTGAATCAGAACGTGTCGCCGATTTACGCTCGGATCTTGCGCTGGCCTTGCGTGCGGCCGCCCATCACGGACTGTCTGAAGGTGTATGTAACCATTTCAGCATCGAGTTGCCTGATCAGTCAGGTCGGTTCCTGCTTAACCCGCGCGGCTTGCTCTGGAGCGAAGTCCAGGCCGAGGATATTGTCATGGTTGACTTCCACGGCAACAAACTCGCCGGACGACACCAGGTTGAATCAACGGCCATGTATATTCATGCTGCGATTCACAGAATATGCAAAAAAGCCTGTGTCCTGCATACCCACATGCCTTATGCCACCGCGCTGACCCTGACAGCAGATCGTGCGCTGGACACAAGTTTGTCCCAGAATGCGATGCGTTTTGTCAATCGTATTGCGATCGATGCAGACTATAACGGCCTGGCGCTGGACGCAAGTGAGGGGGAAAGGATTGCACATGCCATGGGGACTGCTGATATCGCCTTTCTCGGCAACCATGGCGTGGTGGTGTGTGCAGATCGCATCGATTACGCGTATGACGACCTCTACTTCCTTGAGCGTGCCTGCATGGCACAGGTGCTTGCCCAATCCACTGGACGGCCGCTCTTGCCTGTAGATCCAGTACTGGCGCAACGTGTCTCAGAACAGATGCTGAGCGAAAGACTACAGTCCGAGCTGTTCTTCTGTGCCTTGCGTCGCACACTCTAATTTGTCAGGCGATAAAAAAAGGGTCTCGCTGCCACAGTGAACTGTCCCCCTAAAGTTTGGACGGACGTCCAACTTTTGGAGTGCAGTTCAACGAGCAGGGAGACCCTTTTAAAGAAAAAACTCAGATCATTATTTTTTTAAACAACCGGATCGTGACTTTCCTTGAACATACGGACTGTTTTTATCGGTATTCAGATCGAGTTACTTCTTGACCAGCTTGCAGGTGCTCTCAGCAAGGGTATTAAAAATATCCTCACCCTTCAGATTAGCCACGATGTTGTAATAATCCCAGGGATATTTTGACTCAGATGGTTTTTTAACCTGCATCAGTTTCATGTCATGAATCATCGCACCATCTTCGCGAACATAGCCGTTTGTTGCAAACATATCGTTGACTTTGGCCGACTTCATCCACTTCATCATGACGTCCGTGTCATCCGAATTGGTTTCTTTGACGCCTCGCAAATAGAACATCACGGCCGAGTAATCGGCGGCCTGATTCATAGAGGGTTTTTGACCAGGATATTTAGCCTCGAACCGCTTGGACCATGCACGATTTTCGTCTGAAGCATCCCAATACCAGAAGTCCGTGAGGTACATCCCTTGGGTTGCCTGCAAACCAAGGGCATGAATGTCATTGATATACACCAATAGACCTGCGAGTTTGACTTTTGGCGTCACACCAAACTCATTTGCTGCCTTGATCGAATTCACAGTATCACCGCCGGCATTCGCCAGACCGAGAATCTGAGCCCCTGAACCCTGTGCCTGCAGCATGTAGGATGAAAAATCAGAAGCTGCCAGCGGCACCCGCACAGCACCTTTGACCTCTCCCCCGTTGGCCTTGACTACCGCAGCGGCATCGTTTTCAAGCGCGTGACCAAACGCATAGTCTGCAGTGATGAAGAACCAGGATTTACCGCCATTTTTTACGACAGCCGAGCCAGTACCACGTGCGAGCGCAATCGTGTCATAGGCATAATGAATCGTGTAGGGTGTGCACTGTCCATTGGTCAGTTCAGATGAACCTGCACCGATCGCAATGAAGGGTTTTTTCTTTTCGTTGGCAACGTTTGCCAGGGCCAGGGCCACTGCAGAGTTTGAACCACCGATCAGCAGATCAATTTTTTGCTGATCAAACCATTCGCGCGCTTTTGAAGCGGCAATATCAGGTTTATTCTGGTGGTCGAGCGTCAACAATTCAATTTTTTTTCCGTTGATTGTGCCACCTGAATCTGCGATTGCCATGCGAATCGCCTCGACGCCGCGCGGGCCGTCCAGATCTGCATAGACCCCAGACATATCAGAGGTAAAACCAATCCGGATCACATCATCGGAAATCTCAGCCCAGGCAGGCTGGGTCATGGCTCCCATGCCGGCCATCGTCAACGCAAATGCCAAGGTACGCAACTTCATTGTCTTCTCCAGAGGACTTCAGTTCGGATGTGTCAAATATGTCAACCAGGCATCAACCTGACGGAACTTTGATCTGTGTAGTGATCTATTTGTAACCAATAGATTCTTCCATGACTGATATATAAGCCGAACCCGCCCCCACAACAATAAGGGTTTGCACCTGCTTGCGGTCATCTTTCGCATTGGACTGTCAAGTAACAAGGCTCTTTGACGATCTGCTCCCAGATCATGGATTCCAGACCCCTTTTAACCAGCCCGGTTTTCAGCAATGGCTGCCTGACCCAGCTTCCCGAAAAACTGTTTCGCGATGAGCCGTGCCGAGGTATCCGTGGCCCCACCCGCAACAAAGCCGGCTCCGATTGTGACGGGATTTCCTGCGAGTCAGACCTGTCCTTGGGACACCCCTGGCCTGACCAGACAACCTCATGCATACAGCACAAGCCATCTATCGACTTGAATAATTTTTAGTTTTTTTGTTATCTATATGAATTTAAATGTTTTTTTCTGTAGTTCAGGCCGTAATTTTGGAAAATCAAAAATTAAGAATTACTTTAAACATGAGAGTATTTACGAGGTATTTTTGTCGATTGCTGTGTAGTATAGGTATGTCAAAATCGGGGTGTTAGCGAAGTATTTTTTAGTGAAAATTAAATATCCAATATTCAAGGATTACATTTCAATGCACGGGCAAAACGCCAGCAAATGACCCCGTTCACGTTGACGGCAACCGGGTCGGCATTCAACCCATTCGCTTACCCACAGCAATCCAAAACCTCCTTCACTAAGCTGGATCGATATGTTTGAGTTTCACAACGCATGGAATGTCCCAACTGCTCAGACCGCAGGAGAGTTGTTCCCCCTTGCAGGTGCACAGCGTTTTGTCTGGTTTCACCAGCGTATCAATCCCGCCTGCACGGCTTATAACATTGGGTACGTTGTACATATCGAGGGTCCACTTGACCGGAATGCTTTTCTGGCCGCACATGACCAGGTAGTGCAAACCACTGAAACTGTGCGTTTACGTTTTGCAGACAAGTCAGGCGAGCCCTTTCAGTACGTCGTTCCGTTTACCGCAGGCCATCTTCCTGTATGGGATTTCAGCAATCAGCCTGGCTCAGACAGCATCGCGAAAGACTTTCTGCTCGCCCTGGAAAAACACCCTTTCAATCCAGAAAAAGACTCTTGCTACCGCTACGGCCTGATCAGGCTAGCGGAGAATCGCTGGATATTCTTTACTTTTTTTCATCACCTTGTTATTGATGCCCTCGGTGGTGCATTCCTCATCAATTCAGTTGCCAGCGCCTATCAAACGGCAAAAGAAGATGTGGTCGTCAATCCCAGCGTTTCGTGGACCACGGCAGCCGCCGACGATCAGGCTTATCAAGCCAGTCCGGCATGGAGTGCTGACCAGCAATTCTGGCAAGAAAAACTTCAAGCGCTCGCTGCCCCGGTTTCCCTATGCCAGCGGCCCTTCAAAAAGATGGATCTTTCTGTACCTAGATCTGTCGGTACAGCAATTTCACGCGATGATTACAACGCCATCACAAAATGGGGTGTTGCACACGGCCGAAGCGCCTACGCTGGATTTGCCACAGCAGTCGTTGTGTATCTTTCACGCATGAGCGGCTCGCGTGACATATGCATTGGAAGCCCCACCTCGGGACGCACCAAAAAATCACGCACAACGATCGGCATGCTTGCCAACGCAGTTCCAGTCAGAGTCTCGCTTGAGGCGTCAGAGTGCATCAAGGATATTGTTCAAAAAGTCGGCCGTGAAGTACGTTCAGGTTTACGCCATAACAGCTACCCATTTGGCGAGATCGCGCAACAGCGACGGCAGCAGCAACTGGATGCACCATTTTCTGTTCTGGTCAATCATCTGGTATTTGATGGCGCGCCAACTTTTGGACAGGCTCACGGAAAAATCGAGACCTGGAGCGCAGGACCTGTCGCAGATCTGGAAGTCCAGGTTTTTGATAGCAGCGACAATGGTCCTGTCGCGTTCAGGCTCGATTTCAATACCGAACGCTACACCGCTGAACAAGCTCGCATACATCTTGAGCACCTCGCGCATCTGATTCGTACGATCCCTTCGCAAACAGATACGCCTCTGGCCGCAATCACGCTGCTGGACTCTGTCGAACGGGCAGCAATCATTGAGCAATCTGCAGGCACCACCATCGATTTGAGTACGCATGGGTTGACTATTCCTGCACTGTTTGCTCTGCGCGCGCAGGCCCATCCAGAGGCCGTTGCCATCCTGTATGAAAATGAGCAAGGTGCTGCCCAAATCACATATGCGGAGCTCGAAGCTCAGTCGAATCAACTCGCACGGTATCTGATCAGCCTGGGCATCGGTGCCGAGCAAGTCATTGCGGTTTTGCTCTATCGCTCTCCTGAATTGATTGTGACAATGCTCGCGATCATGAAAGCAGGAGCAACCTATCTGCCGCTGGACCCCGACTACCCCGCTTCAAGGCTTGAATTTTTGCTGTCTGACAGCCATGCAACACGCGTCGTCACGCATACAAGCTACTACGACAGCCTTGGAAATTCAGCCCAGGGTCCCCTGCCGGAGATGATTGATCTGGACGACCCCGTGACGCGCATCCGCATGCAGGTCATGGAGTCAGGAAACATTGATGATTCAGAGCGTATTTTTTCACTCAGGCCAGACAACCTGGCCTATGTGATCTATACCTCGGGCAGCACAGGCACACCCAAGGGTGTCGCAGCCCATCACAGCGGAGTGATCAACCTGGGGTATGCCAAAGCCACCAACCTGGCAATTCAGCCTGGCGACCACGTGCTTCAGTTTGCCTCCCATGCGTTTGATGGCAGTATCCAGGAAATATTTTCTACTTTTTTTGCTGGTGCTACGCTCGTATTACCTGTCTCGGGCATGCGAATGGATACTGCAGCCAATCTGCCTGAGTACCTGGTGCGTTACGCCATTACGCATGCAACACTTCCTCCCGCACTGATCAACGTCCTCAAGCCCAGTGACCTTGCCTCGCTACGCACCTTATGTGTGGCTGGCGAAGCATGTGCTCCCGAACTGGTCAAGGCCTATGCAAGCGGGAGAAGAATGATCAATGGCTACGGTCCCACTGAGGTCACGGTCACGGCCTCAATGAGCGGGCCACTGAACGCGCAGGCCGATGGCAGTGATGACTCAGGTCCGGTTCCCATTGGACAGCCGATCAATAATGTCCAGAACTATTTGCTTGATACGTTTCTTGAACCCGTACCCAGTGGGTCCGTGGGCGAACTGTTTGTTGCGGGAGCTGGGGTCACGCGCGGTTACTTTGGGCGTCCAGGCCTGACTGCCGAGCGATTTATTGCCTGCCCATTTGGGCCTCCCGGACATCGCATGTACCAAACAGGCGACCTCGCCATTCGGCGCGCCGACGGGCTACTGGTCTATGTCGGACGCACGGATGATCAAGTCAAGATTCGTGGTTTCAGGATTGAGCTGGGTGAAATCGAATCTGCGTTGCTTGGTGGGTTTAATAGCATTGCGCAGGTCGCTGTCGTAGCCAAGACTATTGGCAATGATCAACGACTGGTTGCCTATCTTGTACCCAAAGTGGCCTACTTCACCACTCCAGACTCAGAAATACGCGCAACACTTGCCGCTGCACTGCCTGAGTACATGGTACCCGCTTACTTTGAATGGATAGATAGCCTGCCACTTACCATCAACGGAAAAATTGATGTGCGCGCGCTGCCTGAACCCAGCGCAGAACTCGACGAGAAGACCTATCTCGCTCCCGAGTCCAAAAACGAAATACTGATCTGCTCGCTTTTTTCCGAGCTGACGGGTCAGGAGGCTGTCGGACTCGATGATGACTTCTTCATCATCGGAGGACACTCTTTGCTGGCGATCAGTCTGATTGCCAAAATTCGCGAGTTAACCGGCTGCAACCTGCCACTCGAAACCGTTTTCGAATACACCACCCCACGTACACTCGCACCGCACATTGAAGAGCTCAAGCCTGAAGCCGGCATTACGCTGGCGGCAGGCATGGGACGCCTCGAGCAAGATCAGGTGATCCTATCCTTTGGTCAAAGCAGGATCTGGTCTCTGCAGCAGTTCGGGCATGCGGCGGCCGCGTACAACATTCCTGCGGCGTGGATACTCACTGGATCTGTTGATACTGCTGCACTCCAACGCGCCCTGATTGCTGTCGTGACACGTCACGAATCCCTGCGAACGGTCATTTTCGAGTCTGCTGAGGGTACCCCCGTCGGGCGTTTACTTGGAGTGCCAGAAGCAGAACAGATCCTTACGGTGACTGCGTTGACCTCTGACACACTGGCGGAGTCGGACCAGCAGCGCGAGGCGCGCATCAACGAACTCGTCCGCATCGAGAGTTCAGCACCTTTTGACCTGAGTCGTGATGTATCGATCCGGACTGTGTTGACCCGCATCACACAAGATCAGTCTCTCCTGACGGTGACCCTGCATCATCAGGCAAGCGATGGAGTGTCTGCGAGCGTGCTGTTTCGCGAGCTTGGTCAGGCCTATGCATGCGCCAAACGCGGACAGCTGCCGAACTGGCCTGCACTACCTGTTCAATATAGCGACTGGGCAGCATGGCAAAAACAAAGCATTGAAAGCGGGCTTTCTGACAAACTGATGCGTGCCAGAACAAGGCTTGCTGATACTCCAGAACTCCTGACCTTACCAGTGGATCGACCACGCCACGCTAATCGCGCCAGAACTGCGGCTTATTTGCCAATCTCTTTATCGCTTGAGATGTCGCAGTCACTCGACGCGCTGGCAAAAAAATCTCACACCACGCTGTTCACAGTGTTGATAGCGGGCTTTGGCGCAACCCTTGCCAGGCTGGCCAATCAACAAGCTGTCGTGATTGGGTCTCCAGTTGCGTCTCGCGACAGAGTCGAACTTGAAGGATTGGTAGGTTTTATTACCAATACAATGGCAATTCCTGTTTCGGTCGATAACCACTCGAGCGGGCTCGAACTCATCACACGTACACGCTCAAACGTTGAAGCAGCGCTGATTGACCAGGACCTACCTTTTGAACGGATGGTAGAAAGCCTGGAGATCAATCGCTCACTTTCACATACGCCGGTGTTCCAGGCGATGCTGGCATATCAGTCCCAGTCCGAGGTTGAACTTTGTCTGGATGCACTGGATTGCGCGCCGCAAACAGTTTCCCTGCCCACAGTCAAATTTGACCTCTTGCTTTATATCGGACTCAATCAGCAAGGTGAACTGTCTGGCGTGTTTGAATATGATGCCGATTTATTCGATCAGCAAACAATCCTGAACTGGTCTCATTGTTTTGATCAGTTCCTGCGTGGACTCGTTGATCATCCGAACTTGCCTACCAGCACGTTGCCACTGCTCAATCCAGCCCAACGCATGGATCGCCTCGAGCATAGCCGTGTGGTTGAGCCCTGTCATCTGGAGCGGAAATATTCACTGGCAGATTATTTTTACGCGCAAGTACTGCGCACACCTGAAGCTACCGCGCTGATATATGAAGACGGACTGGATCAACTGCAAAAGCCTGTAGGAATCATCAATAATCTGAGCTTTGCTGAACTTGATGCAAGATCCAATCGTCTCGCGCACTACCTCCTGAACGAAGGTATTCGGACTGACCAGGTCGTAGCAATTTTGCTGGATCGTTCCGTTGAAATGATTATTGCAATGTTGGGCGTACTCAAAGCAGGAGCTGCTTATTTACCTCTGGATCCAGAGTATCCACTGGCCCGCCTTCAATTCATGATCACTGATAGTGCAACGCCTTTACTGATTACGACTTCCAGCATGTACAGCAGCTTACTTGCACAAAGTACGCAAAGCATGCCACTTTTATTAGATATCAACGAGCCTTCCACTGCCCATGCCATCAGCGTGCACGCTGCTGACAGCGTCACTGATGCTCAACGCTCATCGCCCCTCCTGCCTGGCAATCTCGCCTACCTGATCTACACTTCAGGCTCAACAGGTCTGCCCAAAGGGGCTGGCAATACGCATGAAGCGGTTGTCAACCACATGGACTGGATGCAAAGCATCCTTGGACTCAAGGCCACAGATAGAATTCTCCAAAAAACAGGCATCGGCTTTGATGTCGCAGTGTGGGAGTGGTTTTTACCGCTCATGACCGGGGCGGCACTAGTCATTGCGCGACCCGAGGGCCAAAAGGACCCTGGTTACCTGTGTGACATGATTCAGCGACATCATGTCAGCGTCATGCATTTCGTGCCATCGATGCTGGCAGTCTTTCTTGAACAGATCGACCAGGCAGACTGCCACTCTTTGCGCCAGATCGTCGCAAGCGGCGAAGCACTCAGCGGTTCACTATCCACGCAGTTTTTTGAATATCTGCCTGACGCATTGCTCTGGAACCTCTATGGTCCCACAGAAGCGGCCATCCATGTGGCGCAGTGGCGTTGTGTCGCCAAAGACGGCTTACAAACACCTCCTATCGGACATCCCATCTGGAACACCGGCCTATACGTACTGGATGCGGCACTTGAACCCGTACCCCAAGGTGTAGCGGGTGAACTCTACATCGCGGGTATAGGGCTTGCGCGCGGTTACCTTAACAGAAGCGGACTGACCGCTGAGCGTTTTGTCGCCTGCCCCTTTGGTAGTCCCGGTGCACGCATGTACAGGACGGGTGACATGGCGAGACATCGTTCTGATGGTGTACTTGAGTATCTGGGGCGAATTGACAGTCAAATAAAAATTCGAGGGTTTCGAGTCGAACTCGGTGAAATTGAAACCGCGATTCTGCAGAATGCCGAGAGTCTGGCGCAGGTGGCAGTTATCGTCATGACGCAGGGTACTGACCAGACGCTGGTTGCTTATGTGGTTCCCCGGCAGGATTGCGTCGCGCCAGATATTGCTCAACTTCGCGCCACACTCGGCCTGAGCCTGCCAGAATATATGATCCCCCCATATTTTGTTTCTCTTGTGGCACTGCCCTTGAGTATCAATGGAAAGCTGGATCGTAAAGCACTGCCTGCCCCAGATATGGACATTGCTGCCGGAGAATACCTTGCACCATCGACGCAGCATCAAAAAATTGTTGCCGAACTATTCTCCGAGCTAACCGGCACCAAAAACGTCAGCATCGACGCAAACTTTTTTTCGTTGGGCGGCCAGTCTCTGTCAGCTATGCGTTTTGTATCGAAACTCAAGAAAATCACTGGCAAGACATTGACGCTTCGTAAATTTTTTGAGTTGCCTACGGCGCATGCTGTTGCACATTATCTTGAACAGGATGAGCAATCTGTTGGTCCGACTCTCATTC
Source organism: Alcaligenaceae bacterium (assembly GCA_947379755.1). Taxonomy (GTDB): domain Bacteria; phylum Pseudomonadota; class Gammaproteobacteria; order Burkholderiales; family Burkholderiaceae_B; genus Zwartia. The sequence goes on from CANCOC010000042.1 coordinate 25,135, forward strand.
CAGGAATGGGTCAGCTTGGTGACAATGCCGTCGCATTGTCTTATGGACAGCGCAGACTCTGGATGCTTGATCAGGTCGATGGACCATCTGCCACCTACAACATGTCGGCATTTGTTCATTTAAATGGAGTTGTAAATATCCAGGCGCTCAGGCAGGCATTTTTGTTGATTCTAGCCAGGCACCAGCCTCTGCGCACTGTGATCCGGGAAGATGAGCATGGCAATCCGGGTGGCTTTATCGCGGACTTGCCTCCAGAAGATCAGGCCATCACGCTCAAGGATCTGCGCGATATATTTGCGAATGACCCTGAAGCCTGCAATGACCAGATTGAGGCATTGATTCACGCAGAGTCCTCGCGTGCATTTAACCTTGCACAAGATCTTTCGCTTCGGGCTGTGTTGCTGCAGATTACCGGACAGAAAAATGTACTCGTGGTGACCATGCACCATCAAGCGACGGATGAGACATCGGTAGGTATCTTTGTACGTGAACTGAGTCTTGCCTATAACGCATGCTGCCAACAGGCGAAACCTGACTGGCAACCGCTGCCGATACAGTACAGCGACTGGGCAGCGTGGCAACAGGCCAGCTTGTCGCTCGATATCCAGACACGTGCTGCGGTGATTAAGCGCAGACTGTCGGATGCACCAGAGTTACTGACCTTGCCCCTTGATCATCCACGCACAAGTCATCGCTCACACGATGCGGGTTACGTTCCGGTCAGAATCGGTCTGGAGACCACTCAAAAGCTCGAGGCACTCGCGCTCAAGCAACAGACCACCCTGTTTGCCGTACTCATTGCGGCCTTCGGTGCGACGTTAGCCAGACTATCCACACAAAAGAACGTTGTCATCGGCACACCTGTTGCGGGCCGTACGCGCGACGATACCGAAGGTCTGATCGGATTTTTGTTAAACACGCTCGCCATTCCAATATCTGTAGATGCTCAATGCAGTGGCCAGCAACTGATTGAACGCGCCTCAGCAAGTCTGCGACATGCCATCGCGGATCAGGACATTCCATTTGAAAGACTCGTCGAAGAAATCGGCGTGGCGCGCTCACTGGTCCATACACCCGTGTTCCAGGCGATGTTTTCCTATGAAAACTGGAACCATATTGAACTGGACTTTAACGGACTGGAAAGCTATTCCGAGCCCGTCAAATTACCCACGGCAAAATTCGATCTCACCCTGCACCTGGGCAAGAAACCGGATGGCACATTGTCTGGAGATTTTGAGTATGACGCGAGTCTGTTTGAACAAACTAGCGTGGCTGGATGGGCTAGCTGTTTTGTCACCTTAGTCGAAGCCTTTGCAAACCAACCCGCGGCAGCGGTCTGTTCACTCCCTGTCCTGAGTCAGGCAACGCGCGACACAATCGTCCAGCGCTCTGCCGGACCTCAGGTTCAGCTCGCATCAGATGGCCTGACACTGCCAGAGATATTCGAACAGCAGGCACGCCTGACACCCGAAGCAATCGCCCTTCAATTTGAGGAAGTGGCGATGACATATGCGCAACTGGACCAGGCATCCAATCAACTCGCGAGACTGCTCATCGAGAATGGGATCGGTACGGGTGATGTCGTGGCAATGCTGCTGGATCGCTCTGCTCAACTGATCGTTTCAGTTCTGGCGATCGTTAAAGCAGGAGCGGCTTACCTGCCTCTGGACGCGGATTATCCTGTCGCCCGCATCGCCTTCATGCTGACCGACAGTCAGACTCCAGTCGTGCTGACATCGCAAGCAAGACTCGGACTGGTTCAAGAAATTCTCAATCAGGCACAGCACGCCGACCTGGCTCAGGTTCAGACAAAAATACTGAACATTGATGATGCGAGATTAACCAGTCAGTTATTGACCCATTCAACATCGTCGATTTCCAATGCAGAGCGTGGCACTGCGCTTACGGGTGAGCATCTTGTATATCTGATGTACACCTCAGGCAGCACAGGCAAACCGAAAGGCGTTGGATTTTTGCACAAGTCGCTGATCAACCTGATTCGCTGGCAGCAGGCTACGATCCCAAGCCAGGCCATGCGCGTGTTGCAATACTCGCCGATCAGCTTTGATGCCTCCGCACAAGAAATTGCCTGGACGTTTTCGCGTGGAGCGACATTGGTACTGGTGGATGACCAGCGTCGTCGCGATAGCCGCGCCCTGCTGGAGTACATTGCACAGCAAAAAATCGAACACCTTTACGCACCCTTTGTTGTCTTGAACAATCTGGCTGAAGCCCGTCAGAACTTTGCAATCGACGCCTGGCCCAAAGCTGTCTTTACTGCTGGCGAACAACTCCAGATCACTCCTGATATCAGGGCTGCATTCGAGGTACACCCGGGCTCACGCTTGCATAACTTGTATGGGCCGACTGAAGCACATGTGGTGAGTAGTTATAGCCTGCAAGGCAAAGCAAGCCTCTGGCCTGAGTTTCCGCATATTGGCTACCCAATCTGGAACACTGAGCTCTACGTCCTGGATGAGACGCTTGAACCTGTCCCTGACGGTGTCGTAGGAGAACTATATATTGCAGGCATCGGTCTGGCCCGTGGATATATGGGCAGGCCAGGACTCACTGCAGAGCGTTTTATTGCCTGCCCCTTCGGTCCTGCCGGGGCACTGATGTATCGCACGGGCGATCTGGCCAGCCGTTTGCCGGACTGCGCCATTCGTTTTCTGGGTCGTGCCGATGATCAGGTTAAGATTCGCGGCTTTCGCATCGAACTAGGTGAGATCGAAGCCGCCATTCTTAAACAATTTGAGACGCTCGGCCAGGTTGCAGTGATTGCCCGTGTCATCAACGGCGACAAACGACTGGTTGCATATATTGTTGCGCAGGCCGGTCAGGTCAGCCCCGGCACTGGCGAACTCAGAAGTGGACTGAGTGCGATATTGCCAGACTATATGGTCCCCGCCTACTTTGTTGAAGTCGAGCAGTTCCCTCTGAGTCCGAGCGGCAAACTGGATCGTCGTGCGTTGCCCGATCCAACGGCACAGTTAAATGAAACAGAATACCGCGCACCACGTTCTGACAATGAAGCACTGCTTTGTCGGCTTTTTGCTGAAATCACGTGTGTAGAACAAGCTGGAATTGATGACAGCTTTTTCATGATTGGCGGCCATTCACTCCTGGCCATGCGTCTGGTCGCGCGCATCCGCCAGGAAACAGGCAAGACGCTCGCGCTGAGGGCAATCTTTGAATGCCCGACGCCTGAGTCGCTTGCACCTCACCTACAAGAATTGAAATCTGATAAGCGTCGTCGCTTAACTGCTGGAATGGGTCGTATCAAAGATGCTAACTAAAGTCGCACTATCGTATGGACAACGCCGTTTTTGGGCGCTCGATCGTGTAGAAGGGGCTTCCGCTACCTACAATATGCCAACGGCTATCCGTTTGCGTGGCGCGCTCAACCTCTCTGCTCTCGAACACACCATTCATGCGCTGATTGCGCGGCATGAATCGCTGCGCACAGTCATGATTGAGGGCAACGAAGGTCTGGCAGTCGGCTATCTGCTCGACATTCCAGAGGTCCAGGCGGTACTGGACGTCACGGATCTGTCTGAAGCATATAAGACCAATCCTCTCGCATGCGAAAAAAATGTCGCAGAATTGATTCAGGCCGAAGCAGCACGTCCATTTGATCTCGCTCAGGATATTTCCTTTCGCACCGGGTTAATCAGACTTGACGCGCAAGAACACGTCCTGCTGCTCACGCTCCACCATCAGGCTGGCGATGGTTTTTCACGCAACATTCTTGCCCGCGAATTAGATCAGGGTTATCAGGCCTTTTGCGACAATCTGCCTCTGCCATGGCCCGATCTCGATATTCAATACAGCGACTGGGCTGTTTGGCAGCAGGAAAACCTTGCGGAGGACCTCGCGCAAAAAGTCAGTCGTGCAAAAGAACGCCTGGCCAACTACCCGGAGTTACTGACACTCCCCATTGATCGGCCTCGTCTGGCAGATCGCGCAAGACGAGCGGCGCTTGTTCCAGTCACAATTCCTGTAGCACTGACCCAGAAACTGAATGCACTGGCTCAAGCAGAACGCACCACACTATTCACCGTATTACTGGCTGCATTTGGAGCGACCCTGGCAAGAATTGCCAGACAGGAACAGGTCGTGATCGGCTCCCCTGTCGCGGGTAGAGACGATATGGAGACAGAGGCCATTGTCGGTTACCTGCTCAACACACTTGCCCTGCCGATTTCAATCGAAGGTCAATGCAACGGCAAGAAACTGATTGCACGTACACGGGCAAGTGTTGAACAAGCATTGTCAGATCAGGATCTACCCTTTGAAAAACTGGTAGAAGAACTTGGCACCCCCAGATCCCTGGCTCACACGCCCGTCTTCCAGGCGATGTTTTCGTTTCAGACTCAGGGCGAGCAAGATTTTCGCCTTGGCAATCTGCTTGCCCAGTCTGAATCTGTCGGTCTGCCGTCGGCAAAAACAGATTTGACGCTCTATCTCGGTATGCAGGCAACAGGTCAACTCAGCGGCAACCTGGAGTTCGATGCAGACTTGTTCGACCTGCAGAATGTAGCGCACTGGGAACAAGCTTTCCAGACCATGCTGCAGTCGCTGGTGCGCGATACTCAGGCACCCATCGCTACATTTGCCTGGACAGA
>CANCOC010000043.1 GCA_947379755.1 Alcaligenaceae bacterium
CAGCCGCCACTTGTTCTTGATGCGGACGATATGCAATGCAATGCATCCTGCCCCGTTGCCGCAAGCGTTGGGTTCCAGACATGGCTGCTCGATATGATGCATTTCATTCTGAATGAAGATGTGCCGATCTCGGACCTTCGCTCCAGTACAGGGCATCCCCAGGCGGGCGCCGACGGCCAGACGTTGACTGCAGTGGATCAGCAGAGCGACATACATGCGGGACCGATAGATCCGCAGATCATCCAGATGCTGACACGCCCCGTTCGTGAGTTGACCCTGACACAGGCATTGACGGCAAAACTGCGCAAGTGGCACAGGCAAGTCCTGCGCGACGGGCTGATGTTTGATCAACTGGATATCGAAGCGCGTCATGCATTGCGAAAGCGGGCAAAAAAACTGCGCTATGCCTTACAGTTCAGTGAGTCGTTGTTACCGGCAAAAAAACTCAAGATCTACCGCAAGCAACTCGCAGCGGTACAGGACATCCTGGGTGAAATGAACGACCTGGCCGTTGCACGGGAACGCTTTGTGGGCCTGCGCGACACACAACCCAGCGCCTGGTTTGCCTGCGGCTGGATCACCTCGCGGCTCGACGCCATGGTGCACGATGCGAGCGAAGCCTTCAGGCAACTCAGCAAGACCGAAAAATTTTGGCGCTAAGTGGCGTTAAGTTAAGTCCGCTTATCCAACCAGCGCAGCGGCAAATTCGGATGCGACAAAAGGCTGGAGGTCTTCCATGCGCTCACCCATCCCGATCCAATAGACCGGAATGGGCCTGAGGCCCTGACTGCCGGCAGCCACTGCGGCCAGTGTGCCGCCCTTTGCTGTGCCGTCAAGCTTTGTCACGATCAAGCCGGTCAAGCCGATTGCAGCATCAAAGGTGCGGATCTGGGACAGCACGTTTTGGCCAGTATTACCATCCACCACCAGTAATACCTCATGCGGCGCAGTTGGATCGGCTTTCGCAATCACCCGACGGATTTTTTTGAGCTCATCCATGAGGTGTAGCTGGGTCGGCAATCGGCCTGCCGTATCAACCATCACAACGTCTATTCCACGGGCACGACCTGCGTGCACGGCGTCAAACGCAACGGCAGCAGGATCCGCACCCTCCTGTGCAATGACATCGACGTTGTTGCGTGTACCCCACTCCACCAGCTGCTGCCTGGCTGCGGCACGAAATGTGTCACCTGCGGCAAGGAGCACTTTGGCGCCCTGCTTCTGCAGAGCATAGGCGAGCTTGCCGATAGAAGTTGTTTTGCCGGCGCCATTGACTCCTGCAATCATCACAACCAGTGTTTTGACGCGTCCAATTTCAAAAGGTTTTTCAAGAATTTTGAGGTGATCCGTCAGTACCTCACGCAGCGCCTGTCGAACCCCCTCAGCATCCTCGATCCTGTCCTTTTTAACCCGGGCACGCAGCGTGGTCAGTAGCTGCTCTGTCGCCTCAACGCCTGTATCGGCCATAATGAGGGCTGTTTCAAGTTCGTCGAATAAAGCAGCATCAACCTTGACACCCACAAACAGCGTGCCAATACTTTGTCCGGTTCTGGACAGACCCGTACGCAGTCTGGAAAGCCATGAAGACTTTGTTTGCGCGGGCGATGGCTCTGGCTCGGTTTGTTCTGTTTCGAAGACTTCGTCCTCAAGCACCGCTGTTTGAGGTGCAAGTTCGGGCTCTGGCTCTGGCTCTGGAGGGGCAACGTGCGTATCCTCGAGATCCTCAGGCACGCGCCGCGCTGCGGGGGTATGCTCAAGGTCCTGGAACACGGTCGACGGAACAGGCTCCGCCCCGGACACATGATCCTGGCGGAGGTTCGACTCAGAATCAGTAGTCTGGTCAAGTGGCAGCTCGATAGGCGCCGGAGATTTTTTCTTAAAAAAGCGAAACATAATGAAGAAGTATATTCGCATCGTAGCGGGTCAGTACCGACGCACACCAATTGAGGTCATTGAGGCCCAGGGATTGCGTCCGACACCCGATCGCGTGCGCGAAACGCTGTTTAATTGGCTAAATTATTTTTGGGCTGGCCAGTTTCAGGCAAAAAGGGTACTGGATCTCTTTGCCGGGAGCGGTGCCTTGGGTTTTGAGGCGGCTTCGCGGGGTGTATCCCACGTACAAATGGTGGAAAACAACCCAAAGGCCATTGCCTCACTCAGAGTCCTGCGGGATAAACTCCAGGCAGACATGATCCGGATCCATGCCGGGGATGCACTGGTCGTGCTGGATCGCCTGGAAGCAGCCCGGTTTGACCTGATTTTTCTGGACCCTCCTTTTGGAGCAGACTGGCTCGATCGGCTCTGGCCAGCCCTGCCAGATTTGCTAGAACCCAACGGTCTTGTCTATATTGAGGCCGAAAAACCTGTTTCTTGCCCTGAGGGTTACACCTTATTGCGCCAAGACCGCGCGGGGGCCGTACACTATCATCTCTTTCAAATTGCTGCATTGCAAAAATGATCACTGCTATCTACCCCGGGACATTCGATCCTCTCACGCGCGGCCACGAAGATTTAGTGCGCCGTGCCGCCAGCCTTTTCGACCAGGTCGTTGTAGGCGTGGCGCACAGTCGCAATAAAAAACCGTTCTTCTCAATTGATGAGCGTGTAGAAATTGCCAAGGAAGTCCTTGGCCACTACCCAAACGTCAAAGTTGCCAGTTTTGCAGGTTTACTCAAAGACTTTGTGCGCGAACAGGAAGGGCGTGTCATTGTGCGCGGACTGCGCGCGGTGTCTGATTTTGAATACGAGTTTCAAATGGCAGGCATGAACAGGCATCTACTGCCTGAAGTCGAGACATTGTTCATGACACCCTCGGATCAGTATCAGTTCATCTCTGGCACGATTGTGCGCGAGATCGCTGAGCTCGGTGGTGACGTCAGTAAATTCGTGTTTCCTTCCGTCGAACGCTGGTTACAGGCAAAGTCCAAAGAGCGTCGCGAACAAGGCTTGCAGCATCCCTGACGGGATAGCTGTCTGCCAATCTGGATATATATGGCCTTACGCATCACCGAGGAATGCATTAATTGCGACGTATGCGAGCCGCAATGTCCGAATGATGCCATTTTTATGGGTGTGTCGATTTATGTCATCAACCCCAGTGCCTGTACCGAATGCGTCGGCCATCACGATGAGCCTCAATGCAAAGTTGTATGCCCGGTCGACTGCATTGAGCTGCATCCGGACTGGAAAGAAGGACAGGATGCACTCATGGCCAAATACCATGTCCTCACAGCGGCAGCTGGATCGGCTGAGCATCCGGATGTAGCTTGACCAGACGACATAGCACGCCTGTCACGTGACCAAACCAGACTGCAGCCAGATCCCCCTCATCCACCACATCTGACTGTTGCGTACCGATCTGGACGCTGCGTCGTACGCTATCATCATCTTCGATCACGTCCAGGGGAATATCCATGCGCAACATCCCTGCTGCACGCAACACCAGATAGCCCATCTTGATATCAACCGAGACGCCCAGCAATGCCTGGCCGGCCTGGCCCGTCAACGCATGCCCCTTGTCATCCACCACCAGCCAACGATACTGATAAGCATTGGCCTGTCGGTGATCGCAGGCGGCACAGCCCAGCACTGGGTAATAAACAGCTGATGATGTCATTTCTTTTTTGTTCCATTGACAGGGGCTGGCTGATTATTCTGATCAGTCGCTGTGTTTAAAAGTTTTTCGCGTAGCGCACGTCCCACTGGATCCCGATCCAGCACAGACCATTGAATATTGACTGCGGGCTGGCGAATCGAACCCGTCAGGTGCAGAGGGACCTGCAGCGACCTGACCTGTATGGTCAAACGCTTGACGGTCAGAGACTGGGCAGTGAGCAGCTGCAAGGAGGCGACCAGATCAACGGTCCCATTCTGCAGATTGATCTGTCCAGGAGACGCCAAAGTCACCCGCCAATCTGGTGCAAGCATATTCAGGCGTGAGACAGTCACAAGATTGTGCGCCACACGCATATCAACATCAATGGAATCAAATATCGTTCGTTTGGCAGGGTCACCCTTGAACGGCGCCTCCTGGATCGTCGGCAAGGCCAGGCTGCGCAGTGCATTCAATCCACCGGAAAGATCTACGCCCTGAACCGACCCCTGCTTGAGCCTGAGCTGGGCAGTACCTGTCAGAGACTGTTCAGCCTGTGCCAGCGTACGTGTGGCCATCTTCATATCCACAGCCACTGCACCTACACCATCGAGAAGACTGTCTACTCCCAGACTCGACAAAGCGGTCGCAAAGGGCATGTTTTCGACTTCGCCTTTCAATGTCAGCGGCTGAACGATGCCTGCACGGTGATCGACCGAGACAAACAATTTTCCTTTGACAGGAATCGAGCGCAGGCTCTTGGCGGCTGAGGATTGCAGAGTCTGGATCTCGCCTTCGAGCGCAGGCATCGAAACCGAGCTTGCAAAGGGCTTGAGTTCAAGTGGAGAGGCCACGGTCATTTTGACCATGCGCGACTCACGCTTGATCGCAGCGTCTAGGCTCACCTTGTCAAACATGAGCACCTGACGCGTTCCATGCAATCCGTCCAGGGCAAGCTTCAGATCGATTGAAGGTGGTCCATCCATACGCAGGCGTGCGGCCAGACTCCCGCTGCGAGCATCCGTGTCCGACATATCCAGCAAGGGTGCATCAATGCTCAGTTCAACAGGGGCGCCGTCTTGCGTAGCCTTGGCCCGAACAATCAGACGCTCAAGCTTGATTCGGCCTTTTTCAGGTTCTAAATCCATCAGTGAAAACTTGAGGCTGGCATCCACTTTCTGGAGCGGTTCGCCAGACCACCATCCAGAAAGCAAATCACCTTTTGCCCAAGCACTGAGATTTTTGGCAGAAAAGCGACGGGATTCGAGATCAACATTCAGGATCGCCTGGACCCCCACCCTGGAAACAGGTGCGGTACCAGGCTGCTTGAGTCGCGCGGACATTTCGAAAGAAAAAGCTTCATTGCGCTTGAGTCGACCTGTCTGCGCGGATACATCATCAAGCCTCCAAGCCGTGCTGGTGGAGGTATCGCGTATGAAAATTTCTGATTTCTTAACCGTGATCCCGGCAATATCAATCGTCGTGTCATCCATGGTCAACCCGCGCTCACTAGTGGCAGGTGCAGTCACAGGGGTCCGACCCCAGCGAATTAAATCATCAAAATTAAAGCTGCCCGTGTCGGAACGAAGCACTTGTGCCTTGAGACCGGACACGTCAATCTGTTCGATCACGAGCTGGTTAGTGAGCAGAGGCAAGATCGCAATCGTTGCTCGAAAATCATCGACCGAGGCAAAGATATCTGGACTGGCTTTTTCAGAAAGCGAAACTTCGCGAGCCTGTATCGCAATCTTTGGGAACAACAGGACCTTGAGGTCACCGCCAATTACAAGCTGTCTATCCGTGCGTTGCTGCACCATCACTTGCAAAGCATTCTTGTAGGAGTTTGGATCAAATGACAGTACAAATGCAACCAGGCCGCACACAGCCATCACGATGAGTGCAACCAAGGTAATTAGTATGTGCTTAATCCAGAACTTCATTTTTTCTCAATCAATTGCTCACGCATTACGTAACATGCATTGTAGGTGTTCAAGCAGACTTGCGCGAATCTCTAGCTCCGCTTTTCAAACATTTGTTATGCTCAAAAAATACCCTGTACTCACGTACAGGTTCTGAATGAGCGACTTGCTTACTGGATAACCCTGAGATGAAAATAGAGCGACTGGACCACCTGGTGCTGACCGTAGCCAGCATTGAACATACCTGCGAGTTTTATCAGCGCGTGCTGGGGTTTGAAGTGATTACATTTTTGGGTGATCGTCGCGCACTCAAATTCGGGCAGCAAAAAATTAACTTGCATCAAGTCGGTAGTGAGATTGATCCCAAAGCCCTGGTACCGACCGCAGGCTCTGGTGACCTGTGTCTGATTGCCTCCACACCGATTCAACAAGTCGTCAAAGAACTCGAAGCTGCGAATGTTGCGATTGAGCTGGGCCCTGTTGAACGCACGGGTGCAGTGGGTAAAATTCTTTCAGTCTATTTGCGTGATCCTGATCAGAATCTGATCGAAATTTCCAACTACATATCCTGACAAGGGTTTTCCCTTGCGTGCTATGTGCCCAGCGCTCACTGAAACACCGCCTACATTTTTTTAATAGTCTCCTGGCCTACCCCTTATCTGAAAGATAAGATAAGCTAAGATTTAGTTCAATCTAAGGAAGGAGACAAAAATGAACAAAAAAATGACAGGAACAACCCTGCAGCCGACACGACGCAAATTGCTGCAAGGTGCGGGCGTTGCGGCAGGGATGGCAACAATAGGCTGGCCGGCGATTTCACTGGCACAAAACAATCCAATCAAAATCGGTATGCCAACCATCCTCTCGGGTCGCGTTGCGACACTGGGCATTTCTTCACGCAATGCCGTGATGATGGAAGTTGAAAAATTCAACGCAGCAGGTGGTCTGGGTGGCCGCAAAATCGAAATGATCGTGCGTGATTCAAAAGGTGCACCACAAGAAGCCGCACGTGTTGCGCGCGAACTGGTCACCAGCGAAGGTTGCGAAATCATCTGGGATGGCGAGGCCTCTTCCGGAGCATTTGCTGTGCATGAAGTCGCACGCGACCTCGGTGTGCTGTGTGTGCACACTTGTTCAGAAACATCCTCCCTGACTGCAGATCCAAAGCTGCGCATCCCGAACGCTTTCCGTTGCGCACGCCAAGGCATTCATGATGCGATCGTCGGCGGCGCCTACGGTGCCAAAGTTGCAAAAGAAAAGAAACTCAATCGCTGGATGAGCGTATCACCTGATTATGCATACGGCCGCGACACCACCGCTGAGTATTTCGAATATCTCAAACACTTCAACAAAGACATCGAAATTGTTGGCGATGTCTGGCCCAAACTATTCCAGCCCGATTACAGTGAGTCCATCACACGTTTGCTGCAAGGCAAACCGCAGGCGATTTACTCTGCAATCTGGGGCGGCGACCTGACCTCATTTATCGATCAAGGCAATATTTATGCCCTGTTTAAAGACCGGCAATTCTTTGCGGTCAATATGGCGGACTACACCGTACTGACGGCTGTTAAAAACGTTCCGAACAACTTGCATTCTGGAAACCGCTACCTCAAGAGTTTTCCAAAAACGCCCGCGAATGCTGAGTGGGGCGAAGCGTATTTTGCAAAATACAAAGAGTTACCAACCAACTGGGCGTGGCAAAACGCAGCAGGCATTACCTTGCTGACGGCCGCCATGAAAAAAGCCAATAGTGCGGATGGTAAAAAAATCGCCGATGCATTGCGTGGCCTGACCGTTGACTCACCTTTCGGTGCCAATGGAAAAATAACGATGCGTGCAGAAGACCAGACCATCGTTGAGTACGCAGACGGCTGGGGTGAGCTGACGAACAAAGAGCCCTACATGCCAAATCCTGTTCCAGGCAGCTGGACACAGATTTTCGAACTCGAACTCGAGTGGAAAAAACGTAAAGGCTGGGCTTGATAACGGTCGTTGTTTAAGCGCGTCCGTCTAGGCCTGTTCCTGGCAGTTTCAGGACAGGCCTGCCTTTTCTTGCGCGGGTATCTTTTACAAAAAGCATGCCCACCACGCGCCCTTGCATCAATCGGAGACCTCCTTGGATCCCCTTGCCCTCTATGAATGCCTGACTTCGCTATCTTGCGTGGTTACCCAGACCAGCACCGGACTGATTGTCGGCTCACTTCTTTTCCTGGTTTCTGCTGGCCTGACGCTGATCTTTGGCGTATTGAAGGTCATCAATTTTGCGCATGGCTCCCTGTATATGCTGGGTGCCTACATTGCTTTGTCTGCCTATCGCGTCTCTGGCAGCTTTATTGTCTCCACGATTGTTGCAGGTGTGGGCGTCGGCATCTTTGGCCTGCTCTTCGAACGCTTTATCATGCGCAGGGTCTACAAGGCCGATGTGCTGATGCAGCTGCTTGTGTGCTACGCACTGATTCTCATACTCGATGATGCAGTCAAAATCATCTGGGGTGCAGATTTTCAATCCATGGGAATGCCTGAAGCGTTTCAGGCACCTCCAATCTTTATCGCTGACGGGATCATTCCTGTCTTTTACGTCTTCCTGATCGCCGCCGCCGCGGTCATTGCGCTGGTGCTCTGGTACGTCCTGACCCGCACACGCATGGGGAAAATTGTACGTGCTGCCGCCCACAATCCGACCATGACCTCAGTGCTGGGGCTGAACACCAGCTGGATTTATGCCGGCGTCTTCGCTTTCGGTGGCGCTCTCGCAGGCCTGGCCGGCGCACTTGCTGCGCCGGTGCGCTCGATGTCTCCAGGGATGGGGTTTTCAATCCTGATTGAATCTTTCATCGTGACCGTGATTGGCGGCATGGGTTCGGTCAGTGGCGCACTGGTAGGTGCGCTGCTGATCGGTCTGGTTCGCTCCTTTGGTTCAATCGGATTCCCGTTCTTTGTCGAAGGCATCATGTTCCTTGCAATGGCACTGATCCTCGTTCTCAAACCTAGCGGCCTGCTTGGCAAGGAGCCGCGTCCATGAGCAATATCTTTACGTTCAAAAAAGAATTGCTGATTGCGATGCTTGGCCTGGTGATTCTGATTGCGATCCCGTTTTTAACATCATCGCGCGTGACGCTTGACTTCGTCATCCGTCTCGCAGCCTTTGGTATTTTTGCCACATCACTGAACATTCTCGTGGGCTATGGCGGCATGGTGTCGTTTGGCCATGCCATGTTTTTTGGCAGTGGCGCCTACACCTTTGGTTTGCTGATGCAAAGAACAGGAGTATCCATTCCAGTCGCCATGCTCGGAGCCATTGCCTTTTGCGCGCTACTGGGTCTGGTCATTGGCGCCATCTGCGTGCGCCTGAAAGAAATTTACTTTTCTTTTCTGACTCTCGCATTCCAGATGCTGGTCCATAGCGTGATCGTCACCTGGAGCTCACTGACTGGCGGCGATCAGGGTCTGACCGGTGGCATTCCACGCACGCCCTTCTGGGGAATCAATCTGGCTAACACCACGCACCTGTACTGGTTTGCCTGCGTGGTTGGTGTGGTGTGCCTGCTTCTGATGCGTTATCTCTTGCAGTCGCCTTACGGCTATACCCTGCGCATGGTGCGCGATAACCCCGATCGCGCACGCTTTCTGGGGATTGATGTCTGGCGCGTCAAACTCTATGCATTTATCTTGTCTGCCTGCTTTGCCGGCATCGGCGGGGTAATCATGGCGATCTTCGTCTCTGGTGCTTTCCCAGAGTTTACTTACTGGACGATGTCAGGTGAGGCAGTCTTCATGATCATGATGGGTGGTATCAATACCTTTATCGGGCCTGTTGTGGGTGCCGGTCTGTTAATGATCTTTAACGATGTCATCAGCCGCACCACTGAGTATCACGGCCTGGCACTTGGCGTCATCGTGCTGGTGTTCGCCCTGGGCTTCAAGCGTGGCATCACCGATTTTGTTGTGCAAGCCTATCGCCTAGTGACCAGAACAGGAGCCCGATCATGACTAAACCCCTCATCAGCGTTGTCACCGGTGGCTCAAGCGGCATCGGTGCCGCATGTGTCCGTCACCTCGCCAAACGTGGTGACCAGGTCATTTTGCTGGATCTACCGGGAACGTGGTCTGAGTCTGCCTTAAAGGAAATGGGCGTACAGGCCTATCCCTGCGATGTGACAGATGAGCAGGCCGTGCGCGAAATCGCCGCCATGATTGAATCCCGACATGGGGCGGTGGCACATCTTGTAAACAGTGCAGGTATTTTGCAACACCGTCTCTCACCGGACAAGCTCACGATGACAGAGTGGGATCGCGTGGTTGCTGTTGACCAGCGAGGCACCTATCTCTGCTGTGCAGTATTCGGCTCACGCATGGCCGAGCTTGGCCAGGGAGCGATTGTCAACATCGCCTCAATCACCGGCTGGCGCGCGGTACCACTGCATGCCTACGCGCCCGCCAAAGCCGCCGTCATTTCAATGACGGCATGCCTTGCGGCTGAATGGGGTCGCTCTGGTGTGCGAGTCAATTGCATTTCTCCAGGATTCACGATTACTGAGGCGCTCCAGGCCGCCATTGATCGCGGTGATCGCAACCCTGAGGACCTGACCTCACAGGCTGCAATGGGACGCATGGTGACGCCAGACGAAATTGCCGACTCTGCAGGCTTTCTGCTTTCGAAAGCTGCGGCAGCCATCACCGGCATCAATCTGCCTGTCGATGCAGGCTGGCTCGCCGGTTCGACCTGGCAGACCTATGGTGGGGTCCCCGCCTCACGCCACACTCCATCCGCCGGAGTGCGCTCATGCTAAAAATTGAAAATCTCTGCAAATCTTTTGGTGGTGTGATTGCGACCTCAGACGTCTCGATCCACTTTCCAAAAGAATCACTCAGTGCGGTGATTGGTCCGAATGGTGCAGGAAAAACAACCTTTTTCAACTTGATTTCAGGTGCACTGACACCAGACTCCGGCCGTATCCTGCTGGATGGAGAAGATATCGTTGGCATGCCAAGTAGCGCCATCGTGCGCAAAGGCATTGGCCGTGCCTTTCAGGTAGCAAAACTCTTCAAGACTCTCACCGTAGAGGAATCACTGCGTGGCGCACTGATGTCGCCACTGGGCAAATCCGCACAGCTGCACGGCAGATTTCCCTTACCTGAAACACGCGATCGTGCCTTTGAGGTGATGGAGCAGCTGGGCCTGCATACCAAGTCAAACATCGTCAGTGGAAACTTATCGCATGGTGATCAGAAACTGCTCGATATGGCACTCGCCCTCGTGCTCAAGCCCAAGGTATTGCTGCTCGACGAACCTGTAGCAGGCATGGGGCCTGAAGAGCGTGAACAAATGATCGAAACCGTCTATGCACTCTGGAAGAAAGGCGGCCTCACCCTCGTCCTGATTGAGCACGACATGGAAATTGTTTTCAGGATTTCACAGCATATTCATGTCCTGTCCTATGGCAAAGTCCTCGCCGAGGGGAACCCTGAACAGATTCGCAATAACCCAGCAGTGATTGAAGCCTATCTGGGTACGCCACAGGAGGCCCACGCATGAGCCAGACCGTGCTGCAAGTGAAAAAAATTGATGTCTTTTATGCCAGCAGCCAAGTGCTGTTCAACATGTCGCTCGATGTCCGGAAAGGTGAAACGCTGGCGTTGCTGGGCCGTAATGGTGCGGGCAAAAGCACAACCATGAAAACGATTGCCGGCGTGATGGCTCCCAGGCGTGGCGACATCACCTTCAAAGGGCAGTCTATTGCCGGTCGCCCTGCGCATCTCATCGCCCGCGCAGGTATCAGCTTTGTCCCGGAAGACCGACAGATATTTCCTGATCTCAGTGTGGAGGACAACCTGACGATCGCGATCAAAAATGGCGCCGATGGTACCCAGGCCTGGAGCCTTGAACGCGTCTACGACATGCTCCCACTCCTTGCACCGCTTAAAACACGCATGGGTGGCCAGCTCTCAGGTGGCGAACAGCAAATGCTCACTGTTGGCCGTGCGCTCATGGGCAACCCTGAAGTATTGCTGCTGGATGAACCGAGTGAGGGACTGGCTCCCATCATGGTTCAAAAAATTGGCGACTTGATACGTGCGCTGCGTCAAGTTGGCACAACAATCGTGCTGGCAGAACAAAACTTGCATTTTTGCCTGGGGCTCGCGGACAGGGCGATTGTGATCGACAAAGGCAGTGACGTCTTTTGCGGCACCATCGCAGAGCTAAATGCCAACGCAGACATCAAGCAGAGATACCTGTCAGTTTAAATGCGACAAGCAGCAGGCAATCCTGCGGCTTGTCGCGTCCGGACCGCTAATTGCCAAAGCCGTCCGCAACGATCACTTCGACAAGGTTCGGTACGCCACTTGCAATGGCCGCCGTGAGTGCACCGGATAGATGAGCGGGGTCGGTAATCCTCTGCGCGCTCATCCCCATCCCTTGCGCGACACCAACAAAATCAATGGCAGGATCATTCATATCCATTGCAACAAACTGGTCCGTGCCCCGCATCGCTAGCAAACGCTCTTTGATGATGCGATAACTGCGATTATTGATAATCACATACGTAATTGGCAATTTGAGATGTGCTGCTGTCCACAGGGCCTGAATACCATACATCGAACTGCCATCACCGATGGTTGCGACAACCGGACGGGTCGGCTGCCCAAGGCTCACGCCCACGGCACCTGGCATGCCAAAACCCAGTCCACCACTGGCCAGACTGAAAAAAGCATGGGGGTCGACTGCGGGCAATAACCCGGCAATCACGGAAGATGCTGTCAGGGTTTCGTCAACAACAATGACGTCTTTTGGCAGAGCATCGATTAACTGCATCGCAAGATAGCGCTGATCAATTGGCTGCGCGGTCGCACATGCTGCAATGTCCTTACGCAAGCTTGCACAGGTTGCGGACCAGTTTCGTGTCGCAATGTCTTTAAGCCTGGCTGCAGCCTGGGCTGCATATTCAGGACTACGTGCAGCGCGCAAAATTGGCAAGAGCGCGCGCAGGGTTTCTTTTACATCGGCCCGGATCGCGTGCTCGATTGAATAGTTCTTACCAAGCTCCCAGTCCCGCTCACTAATATGCATCACGGGCAGCTCAGGAGGCAGTGGCTCAACATCACTCTTGGGAGACATGCGTAATAAATCCGCCCCCAGGCAAAGCAACTGATCATATTGCTCGAGTGTTTGACGGATTTTTTTCTGGTTGCGCGTCAGATCTCCCATACACGCCACGTGCGTGACGGGATAACGCGTGTTGTAGGGAACAGACTCCTGATAGACTGCAGCGCCAAGCAGCTCGGCTAGTTCGCAGGCCTGCGCAAAGGCATCACGATTGGCGATTTCGCGCCCGGCAATCATGACAGGATGTTTGGCCGCCAGTAATTGTTGCGCGAGACGCTGGAGTGTTTCGTCATTTGGACGGGTAGCCGAATCCACTCTGGTCGGAAAACCAAATTCAATTTCTGCCTCTTCGTCCAGTACAGAGCCTGGAAGGCTGATGAAGACCGGGCCAGTCGGCGCAGTCATCGCAATTTTTGCTGCGCGCCGCACGATACGCGGTAAATCCTCGATACGCGTCACTTCAATCGACCATTTCACCAGTGGTGCGGCAATGGTGACGAGATCGTCATACAAGAGAGGCTCCTGTATGCCATAACCCACTTCGTATTGACCGGCCGTAATGATAATCGGCGAACCGGAAAACTTGGCGCTATAGATCGCTCCCATGGCGTGCCCCAGGCCTGGCGCGCAATGCAAATTACAGGCAACCAGTTTATTGGTCGCACGTGCAAAGCCGTCGGCCATTCCCACTACGATCGACTCCTGTAGTCCCAGCACATAAGTTAATTCAGGAAACTGTGGGACCGCCTCCATAATGGCAAGTTCTGTGGTGCCAGGGTTACCAAACATATGCGTGACCCCTTCATCGAGTAACAATCTGATGAAGGCTTCACGACCAGTCATTTTTTTAATCGCCATGGTTGTCTCTTGATAATATTTTTGTTTTAAACGCGTGATTTGATGCTGCGATCAATCCTACAGGCCAGCAAGCTGCTTCATCACTGCAGGGTCAACACCGAGCTTCTGTGCAGCCACCAGCATATCCTGCCAGGTGTTGTCATCAACAGGCACACCCTGCGCCATGCGGCGGGCACGATGCTCGCGCTCGGGTTCGCCTGCAATGCGCACATGATCTTGACCAGGTGCGGGTGGAGAGGCCTTGACCCACTCAACGAAAGACTGCATTTCGGTTTCAAAAACAGAACCTTCTGTCAGTTTTTTAGGATCAAAAATAATCGTCAGCATGCCATTGAGGATGCGTTTTTTACCGTCAGCAGGACCTGAAGTTGTCAGGCCCCCGGCAAGCGCACCACCGAGCAATTCACACACGAGCGCCAGTCCAAAACCTTTATGGTCGCCAAAAGTCCTGAGTGCCCCAAAAGGAGCCTTGACGCCATACACGGGATCTGTGGTGGGGCGTCCCTGATCATCAATCAGCTGGCCAGATGGCAGTTGTTCACGCTTGTTATGGGCGACACGCGTTTTACCCTGGGCAATGACACTGGTGGCAAAATCGAGCAATATCGGGGGCTGTCCAGCCATGGGAATGCCCACCGTAAAGGGGTTGGTGCCAAAGCGTGCATCGCCTCCACCAAATGGCGCCACAATCGGACGAGAAAACGCATTCACAAAATGCACTGAAATCAGGCCTTGATCAACGGCCATTTCGGCCCAGGCGCCAATGCGGCACAAGTGATGCGAGTTGCCCAGTGCCACCACGCAGCTGCCATGTTCTTGGGCTCGCGCAATCCCAAGCTCCATCGCTTCGTGACCGATCACCTGGCCAAAACCTGCCTGGCCATCCAGACTCAGCATAGCGCCGCTGTCCATACGCGTGACAATATGCGCATTGGCTTTGAGGCCTCCCTCAAGAAAAGCCTCGGTGTAGCGTGGCAGCATGCCCACACCATGCGAATCGTGTCCGGTCAGATTGGCCTGGATCAGATTCTCTGTCACGAGTTCGATTTCTTTATCCTGGCTGCCAAAACCCTTGACCAGATGTCGCACCGCTGCGCGCAAACGGTCAACTTCAATATGGTGCATCTCTGCCATGCCTGTCTCCGTATATTTTTTTAATTTTGACACAGTTCACCTCAACGAGTTAATTAAAGGGGATGGAAATAATCGCCTTTAAGGTGACTGAGTCAGTGCTCTGGGTAAAACCTTTACCAATACCGGCCTGAAAAGCAAAAGGCTTTCCGTCCCAGTACATCATTAAAAATGCTGCCTGTCCGGTTTGCTGATATTGAATCGTCTGATTTAACGCACCAATGTCAGAGTAATACTCAACGCCCAGCGCAAGCTCAGGTGTCACTTCCCGTGATACGCGCGCACCAAACGAAAACTCCGGACTGGTACTTTGATAGGGCTGGGAAAGCTGATACCCCAGGACCGGGTTGATGGCGATCAACCACTTGTCGATATGCTTGCCCAAGATAAAACGGGATTCAACTGAATAACGGGATTGCTCGTACTGGTACATCACATTACTGAGTTCGAGATTGACCCCTGCAAAAAAATCGTAACCGTCTTTTTCGAGGATCGGCAACCATTTCAGACGTACCTTGTACCCCGCATACTCCCAGTTGCCCGCGTTGAATACCGTATTGACATACAGCCCGGCTTCCAGACCATGGCCCAATCCATAAGCAAGCTCTGGCGTCAGGCGCGTATTGCCGTGATTCATGACCTCGCCAGCGTAACTGCTGGTCTGGATGCCATTAGGCGTGGTGTTGACATGCAACTCAAGGCTGAATTCCCCCTTGTCGTTGATCTCGTCATCGTAGACCTGGATTTCATCCTGTAACACCGCATGGCTGGCGGGTGCCACCAGCATCAGACAGGCAGCACAGACCCATATTGCCAAACGATTGCATTGCATGATATTGACCAGGTGAAGCGTTAAAAGTGAAAGGTCCGGTCAATCACGGTGCGACCCTGGCTGAACGGTCCTGCAGCCAACAGGATAACAAATAACTGACCCAGTGATCACTGAAGCACACCACGTATTTACTGCGTGCAGCGTACGATCGCCTGGGCCAGATCTTTGATGGTGTGCTGTTCAAGTGACCGGATCATGACAAGCAACGCCTCAATGTCAACAGGTGACTGACCGGCTGTGTTTTGCTGGAATTTAAGGATGAAATCCTCGTCAGTGGCAGGATGTTCAGGCTCACCTTTTGGCAAAGGGACTTCGACAAAAAAGCTTTCGCCTTTCTTGCTGCGGATCGTAATCGCAGCACCGCGTTCGCGAGGATAGGCTTGTTCCCACCGCGCATCGGTGCGCGCAGTCACGCGATGGGCCAGCGTTCGGATTGCCTCGTTGGTCACAACGTCCTGCGAGTAGCGATGTTCACCGGCATCACCAAAATATGCAGCCATTGCCACAGAAAAAGCCAGACTGAATTTTGCACCTTCAGCCGTATCTGGCAGAGTGCTTGTGCCACAAAAACTCACCGCGACCGGATAGGTCGTGACATCAACCGTATCCAGGTCCTGGAACGCAAGCCGGTGCTCACGCATGACTGACAGCACACCATCAATGGTCGGATGAATATGCCGGCAAGCTGCATGAAACTTGATGTACTGGCCCATGATATAAAAATCCGATCCCAGTCCGTCAAACAAGTGCTCGGTCGATACGCTATCGGCCATAGCCTTGAACAGGCCCTTCTCTCCTTCGAGAGCAGTCATGGGGCCTTTTGCACCGCGCAGCGCGAGCTCAACGGAAAGAATACCCGCCATCGCTGCTTTGCCCGGATGCACGGGCTTGACCATCGCACCGTCATTCAGGATTTCGAGCAATCCTGCACCCTGCAGGGCCGCAATGCCCAGCGCGCTGGCCATCTGCTCTGAATTGAGTCCAGCAAGCACGCCACAGGCTGCTGCCGCCCCTAGAACGCCGATCGTGCCGGTGGTATGAAATCCACGGTTCAAGTGCGAAGGGTTCATCGCTTTGGAAATGCGATTGATGATCTCATAACCCATGGTGATGGCCAGCAGAAAATCTTTGCCATCCAGATTTCTGGATTCACAAAAGGCTAGCGCGGCGGGAATCACTGCGACACCCGCATGCACACCGCCAAAGCGAAACCCATCATCCATATCCAGGGCATGGGCGCTGACACCATTGGCAAGCGCAGCATGGATCGCGGGTACCTTGTGCGGCGCTCCAAACATTGTGGCCTGACTGACCCCCTCAAGTCCGCCCAGATAATCGATCATCATCCGTGGGAAATCCATCTTGATCCCGGCAATCGACACACCGATCAAATCAATCGTCAGCATTTTTGACTGACGAACGACCTCCTCAGGCAAATCTTCATATGTCATGCCGCAAAAGTAATCCGCAAACTGCTGAATGATCGTTTTCATGTCTCTTACCTTATTTTTTAACTTAGATGACGCCTTCGGCTTTGAGTTGATCAAGCTCCTGATCGCTCATGCCCAGCCACTCGCCATAGACCTGCTTATTATGTTGACCCAGTCTGGGACTCGATACTGTTTTGACACGATCCGCACCGTGAATAATGATGGGACTCGCAGGTAGCACCACCCGGCCAAGCTCTTCATCATCAAACCACTCCAGCGCTCCCCTGGCGTGCATATGCGGGTCGTTCATGACCTCGGGCAGGCTACGCACCGAAGCGGCAGGAAAGCCATGCTTGCCGCTCAAAACAAACAGCTCCGCTCGCGTCAGCGTGCGCGTCCAGGCCTCGACGAACTGATCAGTGCGCTCGATATTTTCGACTCTGCACTTGTTGGTCGAATATCGTTCATCATCACGCAACTCTTCACGCCCCATCGCGGCAAGGATATTCTGCCAATGTCGTTCTGTGGCGCAAACAATCGCAATGTGGCCGTCAGAGGCTTCGTAGACGCTATATGGCGCGAGTGCAAGCCCGCCATGACGATTACCAACACGGGGAGGAACCTTGCCATCATTACGGTGCAACAGTCCGATATTGGAGGCCAGCGTTGGATAGGCCGTCTCCTGCATCGAGACCTCAACCAGCCTGCCACGCTGCGTGCGTGTTCTTTCGTATAGTGCCGTCATGATGCCAGCATACAGATGCACACCGCTTAAAAAATCTACCAATGAAGCGCCTGAACGCAAAGGCGGGCCATCAGCCATCCCTGTCACGCTCATGATCCCGGATGACGCCTGAATCGTGACATCCATCGCCAGGTTGTTACGATCAGGACCGCTGATTCCGTAACCAGTACCCGTACCGTAAATCAGCTTGGGATTCAGAGCATGCAGGGTTTCCCAGCCCAGCCCGAGACGATCCATCACCCCCGGCGCAAAATTCTCGATCACCACGTCGGCGCGCTGTACCATTTCCTTGAAAAGTTCCTTGCCCCGTTGTGATTTGAGGTTCAGGGTAATGCCCTTTTTGTTCACGTTCAGCATCAGCATCGGGAGCGAGGCTCCACCACTGACTTTGGCGCGAATGCGTGTCGGCTCACCCAGTACGGGTTCAATTTTGATGACATCCGCACCAGCCTTAGCCATCAAAAATGTGGCATAGGGGCCTTGATAAATCTGGGTCAGATCGATCACGATCAGCCCGGCGAGCGGCATATTATCGGAATGTGCGACGGAATGACTAGTCATCAAAATAACTCCACTTACGATGATTAACCAAGAGCTGGTTAACGAATGCCCTTGAGAACCTTTCTGGCAATTGACATGCGGTGCACTTCACTTGGCCCCTCGTACACGCGCATCACGCGCACACGCTGAGCCATCAAGTGCAGCGGCAACTCTTTGGTCACGCCCATTGCTCCAAAAGTCTGCATCGCGTGATCAATGACTTCAGAAGCCATTTCAGTGGAATACACTTTAATCATCGAAGCCTCGGTCCGGATGTCCATTCCCATATCGAGTTTTTTGGCAGCATCCCTCACCATCAGTCTGCAAGCATGCATCTTGGTCGCCGCATCGGCAATCCACCATTGAATGGCCTGCCGTTCTGAGAGCAACATCCCGAAGGTGGTGCGCTGTTTGGCATGTGAGCCCATCATTTCGAGCGCGCGTCGGCACATACCCAGGCACCAGGCACCAATCTGCAAGCGTCTGATATTCAGGCGCAACTGCATGGGGGCAAATCCCTCACCGATGTTGCCCAGCAGATTCTCGGCAGGAATGCGGCAATCTTCAAATGCGATTTCGTAGGTCCGGTGCCCTGCAAGCATGGGGATTTCGCGCAGGACGTTAAAGCCTGGTGTGCCACGATCAACGATAAAGGCAGAGATCCCTTCATGTCCTTTACCGCCACCGACACGTGCCATCACGACGGTGAAGTCTGCTGTAGACATCCTGCTGACCCAGATCTTTCTGCCATTGATGACCCAGGAATCACCGTCTTTTTCTGCGCGGGTGATCATGCCTGAGGGGTCGCCACCCGCATTGGGTTCGGAGATTGCGATGGCAGACTTGGCCGTGCCAGCGGCGTACGGTTCGAGATATTTCTTTTTTTGCTGTTCCGTCGCCGTCGCCATCAGCATGTGCAGATTAGGCGAATCAGGGGGGAACGTGAACGGGACGATGGTACGGCCTAGCTCTTCGTTGAGTGCGACCAGCGTGACAGACGACAAGCCAGCACCGCCAAGTTCTTCGGGTGCGTCGAGCGCCCACAAGCCAAGCTCCCTGCATTTCTCATTCAGCCTGTCGTCTTCTTCTTTGCTCAAAGCGAGATGCTCGCCCTTGATTTCGCGCTCAAGCACAGCGGGCTCGATCGGCATCAATTCCTGATCCACGAATTTGGCAACAAGCTCCACAATCATGCGGGACTCTTCTGTCATGCCATCTATATCGGTCTGCATATTCACAATCGACTCCTGTCTTGCACGTGTAATGTATGAATGGGTGTTGTCTGGCTATTCGGGCTCATTGGCCCTTGAAGACCGCTGGGCGCTTGTCCCGGAATGCAGTGACGGCTTCTTTATGATCTTCTGTCGAATACATGGCTGCCATGTGCGATGATGCCATTTCGAGGTGTGTACGCAAATCCATCGAGGCGCTCTGGCGGGCGGCACGTTTCATCATCCGCACGGCAAGCTGAGGCTGCGCACTGATCTGACCCGCCATTTCGTAGGTGCTGGGCATCAGCTGGTCATCATCGACGACCTTGTTGACGATCCCCAGGCGCTCTGCCTCGTCGGATTCGACAAACCGGGCTGTCCAGAACAATTCAAGCGCCTTGGGCAGACCCACCAGTCTTGGCAGGTACCAGGTGCCGCCATCGCCGGCAAAGAGCCCAACCTTGATGTAGGTTTCAGCAAAGCGTGCGCTGCGGGCCGCAATCCGGATATCACCCATCAGTGCCATATCCATACCAGCACCTGTGGCCACACCGTTAACCGCAACAATCACAGGCTTGTCGATTGATTCGAGTAATAACGGAATACGGTGGACTTGCTCGGCCAGGAAAAGTTTGCGGCTGTAAGCGCTGTCTTCGGTGCGATTTTTCATATTTCCGACGTCGCCCCCTGAACAGAAACCCTTGCCCGTGCCCGTCAGGACGATCACATTGACATCATCGCGGGCGGAGGACTCCTCAAGGGCACTGGCCCATGCCTTGAGCATCTCGCTGGTAAATGCGTTGTATTTTTCTGGGCGATTGAGTCGGATGGTCGCGATTTTTTCGTGAACGTCAAATACTAGCTGGTCGGTCATTATCTCTCCGTTCTTGCTTTTGGGGCTTAAAATAGAAATCATGTCTATTTTATAGAAATTATTGAATGAGTGACGTATGAGCGAAAAAAAGGATCCCGGAGTCGCTGCAGTGAACCGGGCATTATCCATCCTGATGGCCTTTGAAGACAGTGTCGAAGGTCTGACTCTGGCTGAACTGGCCGCGATGACAGGGCTATACCACAGCACCATTCTGCGTCTGTGTGAATCGCTTGAACACTATGGGTTTCTCAACCGCCTGGAAGATGGTCGCTTCATGCTGGGCTCCACACCCTTCTACCTTGGCATGCTGTATCAGGACTCTTTCAGAATATGGGACTACGCAGCGCCGGTACTACGCGAGCTGGTGCGCAGCACCAAAGAAACTGCAGCAATCTATATCCGCGAAGGCAATGACCGCGTCTGCCTGCACCGTATGTCCCAGCCACGATCCGTTCGCATGACCGTCAGGGAGGGCGAACGGATCGAGCTCGACAAAGGCGCTGCCGGCAAGGTGCTCTTGGCGTTCTCAGGCGAGAAAGGTAAAAATTTCGACTTGATCCGGGACAGCCATTACGCCGTATCGCTCGCTGAGCGCGGTTCGGAGAGTGCGGCGATCGCGTGTCCGGTCTTCGGTGTGCGGCAGCGCCTGATTTGTAGCATCTCGCTGGGTATGCCGCTCTTCAGGTTCGATCGCACGATCTTCGAGACACACCTGCCACGCGTGATGCTTGCAGCTCAAACCATGACAGAGAAATTAGGCGGCGACCCCTCGGGATTCATACCGCCCTACCGGCACCGGGAAACAGTCTCCTTCAGTCAGTATTCCTGATACCGCGCGCCCTGGCCAGCGCTTGCCACTTATCGAGCTCCTGATCCAGGTGCGCTGCGAACGCCTTGGCAGTCATATTCGATGGTTCGGAGGCCTCTTGTGCAAAGAGTGCAACCATCCTGGGCGTTGCTGACACATCACGGATGGCCTGATTCAGTTTTTCGACGAGCTCCGCGGGCGTATTGGCCGGTGCATAGACCCCCCACGAAACATCCACCACATAGCCCGGAAGATCCTGGGCAACGGTTGGCAAACCGGGGAAAAATGGTGAGGGCGCCAGGGAGGTGACAGCAATCGGACGGATCTGATTGCCTTTTACCGCCCCACCCACCGAGGCCGGCGCTGTGATCATGGTCTGCACCCGACCACCAATCATGTCGGCCAATACACCTGTGATTCCCTTGTACGGGATGTGCGTCATATTTACGCCTGCCATCGAATTAAACAATTCGGCACTCATCTGCCCGATCGAACCAATCCCTGCAGAGCCGTAATTGATCTGCCCGTCCTTGCTTGCTGCGATCAGCTCTTTGACTGTCTTGAAGGGCGTATCGTTGCCGACCACCAGCAACATTGCACCTTGTGCCACCATGGCGACCGGCGCAAAGGATTTACGCGGATCGAACGGAAGTTTTTCTTCGACAGCGGCGCGCGTCACGAAAGAATTGGAACTGAACAACAACGTTGCACCGTCAGGTTTGGCACGAGCCACCTCGGCCGAACCAATAATCCCACCCGCGCCAGGCTTGTTTTCAACGATGACGGTCACGCCAAGCTTGCCTGACAGCTGTTCACTGAGGGCACGTGCAAACACATCGTTGCTCGCTCCCGGCGTAAACGGGACAATCATTTTGATCATAGGCGGGATCGGTGCATTTTGTGAGAATGCAAGAGGTGAAAGCATCACAAGCGCAGATGCTGCAACGAGCCTGAGAGAAGAAAATAAACTGAATTGATGCACGGTGTCTCCTTTATTGTTCTTTTTTTATTTTGACACATTTAAACAATCTGACTGGCTAGCAGTCATGCGCACGTAGTAGAGTACCGCTTACCGAGACACGCACACCCAATAAAAAAGAGAGCGCCGTTGAAACCCCTTCATCCGGAAATTGAACGACTCAAGAGCGGTCCGATCCTGTCGACCCTGTTGCGCCTGGCGATACCAAACGTGCTGGCAATGGTGATGACCGTACTGGTTGGCATCACAGAGACCTTTTATATCGGAAGGCTGGGCACCACCTCGCTTGCCGCCATTGCGCTGGTATTTCCCTTTGCGATGCTGACGCAAATGATGTCTTCGGGCGCCATGGGCGGCGCAGTATCGTCGGCAATCAGCCGGGCACTTGGCGCATCCAACCCAGACCGGGCCAATACGTTGGCCGTGCATGCAATCACAATCGGCAGCTGCGCAGGCATCCTCTACACCTTGGTGTTCCTGCTGTTTGGCGCAAACTTTTATCGTCTGTTAGGAGGCGCGGATGCCGTGCTTGACCAGGCAGTGCGTTACTCGAATGTCTTGTTTTGCGGAGCCTTCCTGCTGTGGCTGAGCAATACGCTTGCATCGATTTTGCGCGGTAGCGGCAACATGCTCATCCCGTCCGTTGGCATATTTAGCACAGCAATTTTACAAATAATTCTTGGCGGAGTGCTCGGCCTGGGTGCGGGTCCCGTACCCTCCTTTGGCATGATCGGCGTAGCCTACGGTTTCATTATCGCCACCGCTACAGGCGTCATATTTTTTCTCTGGTACCTGACGACTGGTCGAGGCAGGCTCAGTCTGCGTTTTCGGGGTGTTGTCCTGCAATGGGAAATGTTCTACGACATTCTCAAGGTTGGCGCGCTCGCCTGCCTCTCGCCAGTGCAGTCCGTACTGGCTGTGCTGATATTCACCGGTCTCATCGCCAGACTAGGTGTATTGCCACTTGCCGGCTACGGTATCGGACAGCGACTCGAATTCCTGTTGATTCCGATCTCTTTCGGAATTGGTGTCGCTTCTGTACCCATGGTTGGCATGGCGATAGGGGCAGGCAACATCACGCGCGCCCGAAGAGTCGCCTGGACGGCAGGCCTGGTCTCCGCACTCAATCTTGCTCTGCTGGGCGGACTTGTTGCGATTGCACCGGATCTGTGGGCCACGCTTTTCACGACGGACGAAGCGATCCTGCATCACGCAAGACAATACCTGAGGACGGTAGGCCCAGCCTTCCCGTTCTTTGGTCTGGGACTCACGCTGTATTTTGCCTCGCAAGGCTCTGGCAAAGTATTGGGGCCCGTACTCACGGGCACCCTGAGGCTTGCTATTGTTGGCGGCGCGGGCGCCTGGCTTGCAGCACATGAGGCAACGGTCGCAGAATACTTCTGGCTGGTCGCGATTGCAATGTTTGTCTACGGCGTTTCGACTGTTGTGGCGATCAAGGTCACGCGATGGGGAGCACGTGCCTAATTGACGGATTGTTTGCGCATAGCTTCAATCAGAGGTTCAAGATTGCCCCAGGCTGCTTTGTCTGGAGCATATCTGGCTCGCATATAGCGCACGAGATCAGCGATTTCACTGGTCTGCAAATGGTCAGCAAAGGCGGGCATGAAACCAATCTCGTCTGAGGCCGGGTCTCTGATCCCCTGAAGAATGACTCGGATCACATTATCCGCACTGTCGCTGTGCAAATTCGTGTTCAGTGCAAGAGGGACGTTTGCACCGAGTAACCGGGGTCCCTGACCATCGTGATGGCAGGCTGCACACGCCATTGCAAACATCCGCTGTGTCGAACCTGTAAGCGCAGGTGCTGTCATTGCGGCTTGAGCAACAACACGTGTTGCAAGCGCAGCCGCTTGCATCTGGCCCTGGGCTTCTGTCTGAAATGAAGCGAGGTAGTTTGACATGGCACGCACGTCCTCATCAGGCACCTCCCTGAGCTGCTGCACTACAGTCGACATCGGTCCTGAGGCACTGCCATGATTCGGACTAAAACCTGTCTTGAGGTACTTGAATAAGTCATCCTCTGTCCATGCAACAGGTGCCAGTGAGCGTGCAGTCAGCGACGGGGCCTCCCACCCTTTCACCCACGCGCCTGACAAGAAAGACAAGCCGACTTTTTCTGCACCCAGCGCGTTGCGCGGCGTATGGCAGGCGGTACAGTGCCCCGGGCCATTGACCAGATATTCACCACGCAGCCAGACATCAGAAGGCATGGTCTGTAGCGTGACGGCGGGTTCAGGATTCAGGAACATGGCGTTCCACATGCCCATTAACGGCCGCATATTGAATGGAAATGCCAAATTGGTTTGCTGCACGGTATGTTGCACAGGTTCCTGTGTCATCAGATAGGCATAGAGCGCAGTGACGTCCTCGTCCGTGAGCCTGGCAAAGGAGGTGTAGGGAAAAGCGGGATACAGATGCTGACCATCACGCGAAATCCCTTTTCGCATGGCGCGTTCAAAGGCAGCAAGGGACCAGTTGCCAATACCAGTTTGTATGTCAGGCGTGAGGTTTGAGCCATAGACTGTGCCAAAAGGCGTCTGCATCGCAAGGCCACCTGCAAAAGGCTTGCCCCCCGCAACCGTATGACAGGACACGCAGTTGCCGACCGCCGCGACCAGTCTGCCACGCTCAATCGTGCCCTGAGAATAGGTACCAGGATCGGGCCGCGCGACCGGAGCAATCACGGTGCGCGCGCCCAGCAAAGCAACGGCCGTCGTCACCAGGCCCATCGCCACCATCCCTCCACGGAGCCAGGCACTGCGCCGACGTGGCCATGCGGCATCATCTGGCAAGGCGTTGATCGCCGGGGCGACGAGCGCTTGCGCGACGTCTGGCGCGACGGATCTGTCTGGCAGAGGATTCAATGCTGCCCTGATCACTTCTGCTGTAAACGGTGGCTGCCGAAACCGGACTCCCGTTGCATCAAAAATCGCATTGGCGATCGCAGCCGTGCCTGGCACAGAAGCAGACTCGCCCGCTCCAAGGGCCGGCTCATTGGCCCTGGGCATCTGCATGACTTCAATAACAGGCACTTCACGAAATGACAGAATTGGATATGAGCCCCAGTCGCGTGACTGGATGGCATGGCTGGCTGCATCGATCTGGACAGACTCATGCAACGCGCGGCTGGTGGTCTGCACCACATTGCCATGGACCTGAAGTTCGACGCCTTTAGGATTAATCGTCATCCCGGCATCATGACCAACTACCACGCGCTTGACATGAACCTCCCCGGTCTGTCGATTGACATCGACGTCAGCGACCCAGGCAGACCAGGCTGCGCCAAAGCCAGGCCATTTGCTATGAATATACCGCGCATAAGCAATACCCTGACCTGTCAGGATATTGCCCTGGGTCTCTTGCTGCTGCGGCGAAGTGTGCACCTGCCAGCTCGCCTTGGCAGCAGTGGCCTGCAACAAGTCCCTGGCACGTGGATCATCCAGATAACGCAGTCTGAACTCAAGCGGATCGACGCCAGCAGCGGTTGCCAGCTCATCGATATAAGACTCATGCGCAAAGGAGTTTGGTAGTGCAGACACTCCACGCAGCCACGAGGCGCGCAAGATCGGAGGCATATCATTGACTGTGACACGCAAATTGTCGATGCGATATGGCGGACGTGCCGTCCGGTCTCCCATTTCGTAGCTCACCGCTTGCGGCTCAATCGTTCTGGTCAGCAGTAAGGCAAGTGTAGGCGCACCGTTCGAAGGATAGGACGTCGAAAAATCATAGGCTGCGATTGAACCATCCGCCTCCAGTCCGCCTCGCACATCCATGA
Source organism: Alcaligenaceae bacterium (assembly GCA_947379755.1). Classification (GTDB taxonomy): domain Bacteria; phylum Pseudomonadota; class Gammaproteobacteria; order Burkholderiales; family Burkholderiaceae_B; genus Zwartia. The sequence continues at coordinate 25,827 of CANCOC010000043.1, forward strand.
GTTGTGCAGCCCCCTTGGGCTCCCAAAGACTTTCCTGTTCGCGAGTCAGCTGAACCCTGACAGGTGCTCGCACCGCACGGGCAAGCAGCACAGCATCCGCAGCTACGTCATCTGCACCGTTGCGGCCGTAACAACCGGAGGCTTCCATCCGGACGACGTCAATTTCATCATCCGCCAGACCTGATAGGCGCGCAAGGTCCGCGCGCAGCACGTGTGGATTTTGCGTGCCTGCCCATACCGTCAAACGATATGGTGTATCTGGCGAGCTTTCTGCCGGGCTCCATTGCGCAACCGCACAGGATGGACCAATTGAGGCATGCATCTGATAAGGCCAGACATAGGTCCGCGCCATCGCCTGATCAGCATTGCCGATGGCTTGATCGACATCGCCCTCATCGACCAGGCGTCTTGGCGTTGAGGGATTGTTGCGCAAAGCATTTTCAACGTTACTCACATCTGGCAGCCCCGGCCAGGACTTCCAGGTGACACGCAACGCTCTGGCAGCTTGTTCGGCGTGTTCCTCGCGTTCTGCGACGACACCGATAAAGTCCCGGATCACAACAACAGCACGTACACCGGGGATGTGCGAAATGGAAGCTTCGTCGACGGCCTCAAGCAGATTACCGACAAAATCTCCATGATCTGCCCCCGCATAAGGAGGTCTGATCACACGGCCATGCAGCATGCCAGGCATACGCATATCATGCACAAACGTCAGCTGTCCTGTTGCCTTGCCTGGGATATCCACGCGTGGCAGCGACTGGCCCACAATTGTGTAATCCTTTGCCAGCTTGACTGGCACGGTCAGATCAAGCGTCAACCTGATGTGCTGCGCCGCAATCAACTGTCCATAAGAGACACAAGGTGAATGCTCTGCGTCAGAGACCGACACCATCCCGTCATGCACGGATAATTGATGAATGTGCGAGACATTCAGGTGCAGGGCTGCAAGTTCGAGCAAGTGCAGGCGGGCCTGGGCGGCAGCCCTGCGCAGGGGTTCGCTATGTATCTGAATCGAGGTACTGGCAATTGTCGGCCCCTGATTGGGTGCGCGACTGGTGTCACCCAGCACCACATCAACCTGACTGATATCAACATCGAGCTCTTCAGCAACTATCTGACCCAGGGCCGTGCGAATACCTGTACCAAGATCGACATGGCCATTTAACGCGACAACACTTCCATCGGCCCAGACAGATAACAGTACCTCTACACCCTCACGGGGACTTGAAGCAACCATTGCTGGCTGACCGTTGACTGGCGGTGCGGCTGGGAGTGGCTCACGCAGCACAAGTAACACGCCAGATGCCTGAAGAAAATCCTGCCGGGTGCGCAACGCTCGATCAGATGCTGACATGATTCAAATCTCGCCTGGTGTTCGGGATGCAAGCAGGATCGCAGCCTGTTTGACGGCCGCGATAATTTCTATGTGTGTGCCACAACGACAAAGATTGCCTGACAAGGCATCTCGTATTTCAGATTCGCCAGGCGATGGATTGTGACGGAGCAGAGAAACCGTCATCATGATCATTCCGTTCAGACAGTAGCCACACTGTGCCGCCTGCGCCTCAATAAAAGCCTGCTGCACCGGATGCAGCATCCCATCATGGGCCAGCCCCTCAAGCGTGAGCACATCACGACCTGCGAGCTTGCCCACCGGAATGACACAGGACCTGGCAGCAACACCAGACACCAGGACCGTACAGGCACCACACTGCCCGAGACCACAGCCGTACTTTGGTCCGTTCAGACTCAAGTCATTGCGTAGCACCATCATCAACGACGCGTCGGGATCGACGATCACATCACGCAACACGCCATTGACAGAAAGCGTAATGTTTTTAAGACTACAAGCAGCATGAGTCATGATTCAGACGCTCAGGTAGGATCTTCGGACTTCATCATTGGCATCAAGTTCGGCCATCGTGCCAGAAAATTGAATCTGCCCTTTTTCAAGAACGTATGCGCGATCACACACAAGCCCGGCAAAATGCAGGTTTTGTTCAGAGAGCAGGATGCTCACGCCCTGCTGCTTGAGTTCAACAATCATGTTTGCCATTTGTTCGACGATGACGGGGGACACACCTTCTGACGGCTCATCGAGCAACACCAGATAAGGGTTGCCCATGAGCGTCCTGGCAACGGTGAGCATTTGTTGTTCGCCCCCACTCATCCTGCCTCCGCGCCGGTGTGGCATTTCACCCAGATTGGGAAACAGGGAAAACAATTTTTCCGTTGTCCAGACAGGAGCTGACGTTCCGTCTGGCCACAGGCGAGCAGACTGCCTGCCGACCTCAAGATTTTCAAGCACAGTGAGATCGGTAAAAATCCTTCGGTCCTCTGGCACAAATCCCAGACCTGCTGCGCCGATATGATGAGGTGGACTCGCAGAAATATCTTGACCCATAAACTGTAGATGGCCCCGGCGCTTATCCATCAGTCCCATGATGGATTTCATGGTGGTCGACTTGCCGGCGCCGTTGCGTCCCATCAGTGCCACGACTTCGCCACGGCGAACCTTCAGGCCCACGTCATACAAAACCTGAGCCGCGCCGTACCAGGCGCATAAGCCCGATACCTCCAGCAGCAGTGAGTCCGTCGCGGCATGCAGTCT
>CANCOC010000044.1 GCA_947379755.1 Alcaligenaceae bacterium
TGCACCCTGATGCTGGCCGATGCTGGTGCAGAGGTGATCAAAATCGAACGCAGTGCAGGCGATGAGATGCGTGCGTACCTGCCAAAGTTTGGCACAGACAGCGTCAACTTTGCCTTGCTCAACCGCGGCAAAAAATCTGTCGTTGCGGACTTGAAGTCTGCGCTGATCATCGAGCAGATTCACGCCCTGGTGCTTGACGCGGATGTACTGGTTGAACAATTTAGACCTGGCGTGATGGAGCGACTGGGACTGGGCTATCAGACGCTTTCGCGCATCAATCCAAGACTCATCTATTGCTCGATTACGGGTTACGGACAAACCGGACCCTATGCACAGGTTGCTGCACATGATCTGAACTATCAGGCTCAGACCGGTATGCTCAATCTTGCTGGTGATACAGAGGGCAAACCGACACTGCCCCCCATGCTCACTGCAGACCTGGCAGGCGGCGCTTACCCAGCCATGATGAATATTCTGCTGGGCTTGCGTCAACGCGATCTACAGGGCACCGGTTGTCACATTGATGTATCCATGTCGGACAACCTGTTTCCCTTGATGTACTGGGGACTTGGGAATGGCTGGAGCGCGGGCGCCTGGCCTTCGCGCAACAGCGACCTGGTGACCGGAGGCAGCCCGCGCTATCAGATCTACCAGACAGCCGATGACAAGTTTCTGGCGGCAGCACCGATTGAAGACAAATTCTGGGGAAATTTTTTAAACATCATTGGTGCACCTGAGCTGCATGCGATCGAGAACGCTGCTCTGGTCAAGGCCAGCATTGCAAAAATCATTGCACAACAATCAGCGGCCTACTGGATGGAAAAATTCGCCGGACGTGACACTTGCGTTTCAGAGATTATCGGACTTGAAGACGCCGTCAAGGATCCGCATTTTGTGACGCGTGGAGTGTTTAGCAGAACACTCACCACCAAGTCCGGAGATGTGATCACTGCACTACCCACTACCGTCAGCCCTGTTTTTTTGGCTAAAGAAAAAAACAATTGCAGTCCGGAATTAGGTGAACATACAGCCGAAATTTTGTAATCAGTTTTTAAATATAAAAATATATACGGAGAAGACAATGACATTCAAACGCACAGCGATCGCTGCACTCACTCTAAGCGCACTGTTCGCAGGACCTGCACAGTCCCAGGCAGTACAACAAGTCAAAATAGGTGCCCTGGTCGACATGTCTGGCATCTATTCCGCGCATGGCGGTCCGGGCATGGTGACTGCGGTCAACATGGCGGTAGAAGACTTTGGTGGAAAAGTGTTGGGCCAACCCATCGAAGTGCTCTCGGCCAATTATCAGAACAAGGTAGATATTGCTGCGGCGCGTGCACGTGAATGGTATGACCGTGATGGCGTCACCATGATTGTTGAATCAACCGATTCTGCTGCTTCGCTTGCCTTGCAGCGCATCGGAGTTGAAAAAAAGAAAATCACAATATTCTCGGGCTCTGCCACCTCAGCGCTGACCAATGCAGAGTGTTCCCCCTATGGTGTGCACTATGTGTATGACACCTATGCCCTGTCGCACGGCACCGGGCTAGCCGTCACCAAGGCAGGCGGCGACACCTGGTTCTTCATCACGGCAGATTATGCCTTTGGTCACGCGCTCGAAAAAGATACCGCTGAAGTCGTTGTACAAAACAACGGTAAAGTACTGGGCAGTGTCCGTGCGCCACTTAATAGCCCTGACTTTTCCTCGTATCTGTTGCAGGCCCAGGCCTCCAAAGCCAAGGTCATCGGTCTGGCCAACGCTGGGACGGACACCCAGAACTCTGTTCGACAGGCTTCTGAATTCGGCATCACCCAGAGTGGTCAAAAACTGGCGACCTTGCTGGTATTCCTGCACGACATTAAGGGAATGGGCTTGAAAGTTGCACAGGGCCTGCAATTTACCAATGGTTTTTATTGGGACTTCGACGACGAGACACGCGCCTTTGCCAATAAGTTTTATGCCCGCCACAAAGGTATGCCTTCCATGGTGCAAGCTGGAGCGTATTCGGCCACGATGCACTATCTGAAAGCGGTTGCAGCAGCAGGCACGACTGACGCTGACGCCGTCTCAGCAAAAATGAAAGAAATGCCCATCAACGACTTCTTTGCCAAGCATGGCAAGATTCGCGCCGATGGTCGCATGGTTCACGATATGTATCTGGCTGAGGCCAAAAAACCGTCCGAATCAAAAAGTGACTGGGATCTGCTAAAAATCAATGCGGTGATCCCTGGTGACCAGGCGTTCCGTCCGCTGTCAGAGAGTGTCTGCCCGCTGGTGAAAAAGTCATGAAGAAACTTATCTCCACTCTATTGATTCTGGGGGCACTCGTGTCTCCCGGCATTGCCATCGGAGCAGACCCTTGGCCCAACAAGCCCATCCGGATCGTGGTCACCTTTGCCCCAGGCGGCACCTCCGATGTTCTGTCACGTGCAATCGCACCGGAACTGTCAAAGGCGTTGGGACAACCCGTTGTCGTTGTGAACAAACCCGGTGCCAACAGCATTATCGGCACGCAGGAGGTTGCACGCGCAGCACCTGATGGCTACACAATTGGATTGTTGATCAGTGCGCACGCGATCAATCCTTATATCAACAAGAACTTGCCCTACGACAGCAAAAAAGATTTCATTCCGCTCGCAATGCTGGCACTCATGCCTGGGCTGCTCACCGTCAACCCGAATGTTCCTGCAAACAACGTGCAAGAGCTGATCGCACTGGCAAAAGAAAAACCTGGCACGCTGTCATACGGCACACCGGGCGGACTGACGTCAGGACAGCTGTCGATGCAATACCTGATTAAACTGGCTGGTGTAGACATTACTGAAATATCTTACAAGGGCGGCGGACCTGCTCTGGCGGATCTGCTGGCCGGGCATATTCAGATGCTGATCAACAGTCCAACATCCACCATCCCCCATGTTCAGGCAGGTAAACTGCGCGCCCTCGCCACTACTGGCGCCAAACGTCCGTCTGCGCTGGCAGACATTCCAACCATCGCAGAATCTGGTTTTCCTGGCTTTGAGCTTTACGAATGGTATGCCTTGTTTCTGCCTGCAGGCACACCAAAAGAGATCGTGACACGTCTGCACACAGAAGTCATGAAAGTCATGGCCGCACCCGAAATGGTCAAACGCATCGCAGAAATTGGGGCCGAAAGTAGCACGGATACCCCAGAGCAATTCGCCAGGTTTGTCGAAAAAGAAGATCTGGTCTGGGGCAAAATTATCAAAGCGATTGGCGTGCGTCCTGAGTAGTGCCCCAGCCTGCGATCAGGCTCGAAAGCGTGAGCCTGCATCGACGGAAATCACATCACCACTCATATATTTTGCAGCATCCGAGGCGAAGAAGACTGCGAGATTCGCAACTTCTTCTGCCTTACCCATCCGTCCGTAAGGCAGGTTTGCCATCAGTTTGCCGTAGGCCTGGCGATCCACCTCTGTCTTGGGATGCAACAAGTTGTCGGTCCTCGGTGTATGAATCAAGCCGGGATTAATACCCAGCACGCGCACGCCGTGATCAACGCTTTCTGCACCAAACGCTTTGGTAAAAGCGATCAGAGAAGCATTCGCAATCGAAGTCCCGATTGAATTGGGATTGAGTTTTTCACCTGCGATGCCAATGATATTGATGATCACACCAGACTTTCGCTGCATCATGTGCGGGTACAGCGCCCGGCTGAGCATGATGGTCGACATGACCTTACCCTCAAAGCCCTCACGAAAACCGGCCGGATCAATATTCAGCAAACTGCCTCGGGCAACCGCGCCAGCAGAATTGATCAGGATCTCCGTTTCCGGAAAAGCTGCGCCTAGCTCTTCTGCACTGCCTGGCTCAGACAGATTGACGGACTCAATCTGCACTTCGACCGCATGCTGATCCTGAATCTTCTGGCGTGCCTCTTTGAGTGATGCCAGATCACGCGCCACCAGGCGCAAAGCACAGCCCTCTGCGGCAAGCGCTTGCGCGATTGCAAAACCGATCCCTTTGGACCCTCCCGTCACTAAAGCGACCTTTCCCTTGAGGTTGTAATCCATTGCTGCTCCGTATTTTTTGTTTTTTGTAAATATCGAACTAAAAGTTCAGGCAACTTTAGCATTTGGCGAGGCTGACTTCCAGCGGCTGACATGCGCGTTAATTTGGTATTTTTTCTCGCCACTCAGGCAAGCGAATGAGTCTGTCGAGCAGAATAGAATGAATCCGCCTTGTGTTGATACAGATCAGTTCGCAACCAAATTCAATCAACTATCAGGATTTTTACCGCCATTTTGTGTATCGTTCTGCCTATGATCCACATTACAGAAATTCGCCTGCCAATCGAGCATGCACCCGAGGCGCTCGAGGCGGCCATTATCGAGCGCCTGAACATCGAACCCGAAGACCTGCTGGGCTATGAGGTGTTCAAGCGCAGCTATGATGCGCGCAAAAACAGTGCACTTTCATTTATCTATACCGTTGATGCCAGCGTCAGCCATCCTGCTGCAATTCTGGAAAAATTTAAAAACGATGTACATATCAAGCCTACGCCTGACACGAGTTACCACTTCGTGGCTCAGGCGTCCCAGGCAACGACAACTGCGAGCGCACTCAGACCAGTCGTGATCGGCTTTGGGCCCTGTGGCATCTTTGCCGCACTGATTCTGGCCCAGATGGGTTTCAAACCTCTGGTCCTCGAACGTGGCCGTGCGGTGCGTGAGCGTACGCAGGATACCTGGGGCTTATGGCGTAAAAATGTACTGAATCCGGAATCAAACGTACAGTTTGGCGAAGGCGGTGCCGGCACATTTTCCGATGGAAAACTTTACAGCCAGATCAAAGACCCCAGGTTCTATGGCCGTAAAGTCATCCGCGAATTCATCAAGGCAGGCGCCCCCGCAGAAATCAGCTACGTTGCCAAACCACATATCGGAACCTTTCGCCTGGTGGGTGTCGTCGAAAAAATGCGTGAGGAAATCATTGCGCTGGGTGGAGAAATCCGGTTTTCCCAAAAAGTCACAGGCTTTGATATCGAACACGAACAAGTGCGTGGTGTGCGCCTCGAAAGCGGCGAGACGATTGCAGCGGATCATGTCGTGCTTGCTCTGGGACATAGTGCCCGTGATACCTTCGAAGCACTGCATGCGGCCGGTGTCTACATGGAAGCTAAACCTTTTTCGGTAGGCTTTCGGATCGAGCACCCACAGTCCCTGATTGACCGTGCGCGACTTGGCCCCCACGCCGGCAACCCACTCATTGGCGCTGCAGACTACAAACTGGTCCACCATGCCAAAAACGGACGTGCCGTCTACAGCTTCTGCATGTGCCCAGGCGGCACGGTTGTTGCCGCAGCCTCCGAACCGAACCGCGTCGTCACCAATGGCATGAGCCAGTACTCACGCAACGAGCGCAATGCCAATGCAGGCATTGTGGTTGGCATCACCCCTGAAGACTTTCCCGGGGGCCCGCTGGCTGGCATTGAATTCCAGCGTGCAATCGAATCCAAAGCCTACGAACTTGGTGGCAGCACCTACGAGGCACCTGGCCAACTAGTCGGCGACTTCCTGATGGGACGCCCTTCCACGCAACTGGGGAGCGTCACGCCATCTTATAAGCCTGGCGTGCACCTGACTGATCTGGCGAGCAGTTTGCCGGCCTATGCAATTGAGGCAATCCGTGAGGCGATTCCTGCCTTTGAAAAGCAGATCAAAGGTTTTTCGATGCATGACGCCATACTGACCGGAGTCGAGACCAGGACCTCTTCGCCCTTGCGCATCAAGCGTGGTGAGGATTTTCAAAGTGTCAACATCAAGGGGATTTATCCTGCTGGCGAAGGCGCGGGCTATGCTGGCGGAATCCTGTCTGCCGGGGTCGATGGCATTCGTGTTGCCGAGGCTGTCGCGCTGAGCTGCCTGCATACTGCGGCTTAAATATATGACACGTCCGCGCAGGGCACACACGACACGCCCTGAGCTCGATTCACTCAGTATTTACGAATATCCCACCCACCTGCGCGAGGCAATAGACGCTCTGCCCTCCACCCCCGGCGTATATACATTCCATGGCGCAGAGGGTGACTTGCCACTCTACATTGGCAAGAGCGTCAATCTGCGCAACCGGGTACTTTCGCATCTGCGCACCGTCGACGAAGCACGCATGCTGCGTCAAACCCAGCGGATTAGCCATATTTGCACGACAGGTGAAATTGGTGCATTGCTGCTTGAAGCCAGCATGATCAAGCAGCAACATCCCCTATTCAATCAAAAACTTCGTCGCACAAAACAGTTGTGCTCCTTACGCATGTTCGCCAACAAGCCTGAAGTTGTGTACTCAAAGGAGGTGAACTTTGCCAGCACACCCGGACTCTATGGCCTGTATGCCAGTCGTCACTCGGCACTGGAACACTTGCGCAATATTGCCGATGAACAACGGCTGTGCCTGAGCCTGCTCGGACTCGAAAAAATCAAACCCGGCCAGGCGTGTTTTCGTGCCATGATTAATCGCTGTGGAGGTGCCTGTCGGGGTGATGAAGCCCAGGATGAACACTTGCAGCGCTTACTCGCCGCACTTGAGGACATAAAAATATCTTGCTGGCCCTATCCTTCAGCAATCGGCCTGATTGAGAGACTTGGTGCTGAAGTTCAGATTCACGTGATCGCGCACTGGTGCTATCTCGGCACGGTCAGTGAGATCAGTCAGGCGCAGACGCTTGATCGTCAAGCGCCTGGCTTTGATGCGGATGGGTACAAAATTCTCTGTAAACCCATCCTCAGTGGCAGTGCAGAAATCGTGTTGCTTGACTGACTCAGTCCGGCTTGATGGCCACGTTATTGAGCTTGTTGATATCCTCGGGCCAACTGCGTTTTTGTGCCGACTGCAACAGGATACGCCCCCATGACATCCAGGCATCCCAGCCAATCCGTTTATCCCAGGTATTGCCCCAGCTGGCCACGCACTGCAAGCCACTGGCGGCAACAGCCTCCGCCTGTTCAAAATTACGGTGCGTCAGATGCAACTGTGCCAACAATAGCTGTGGTTCGCCCACCCACGGATTGAGCCTGATCGTTTGCTCAAGCACACCCATTGTGGCGGCCGAGGAGATCAGTGGCTGATTTTGCGAAATCACAGACCAGTAGAGCGCAGCAGCGGAGGCTTCTTCGGCAGGCAACAAAATCTGTGTGCCCCGCGCAAACACCGGAGGGTGCGGCAGCAGATTTTCGAGTGCAGGATGATGCAGGTAGCCAGCCAGGCGCGACATCTGCCCCACGCGATAGGTCGTTGGGCGCATCGGGCCTGGCCACAGGGCTGCAGCCCAATGCACCTCGGCTGAACGCGCCTGATAATCCGGATAACCCGTGTAGATATCATCCTGCCAGCTATACCACTGCTCACAGATATCAGCCATCGTCGTAACAATGAATACCGCCACATCTTTTGCTGCCAGAAGATAAGGCTGACCATCCAGGGTCATTGGCAGGCTGCCATCCGCAGTGAGTGTGTCTTTGAACAACTCTCGCATAAACTCTGTTCGCGAGATGACACAAAAGAGATGAATCAGTCTCTCGGCCTCAACGCCTACGGCCTCTTGCAGACGACCACGCTCGGTGTGTATGTCGAACTTGGTCAAGTCCACATGGGCATTGCCATAGACGCTATGCAACAACCCCAGCTGCCTGACGACCAGTGGCTGCTGCCACAAGGTCAGCGTCCGGGTCACGCCAATCAGGTGATGGCGAAAAGTGCCTGCCTTGTGCCAGTCCTGACCGACACCACGGCCCAGTACAAGTGGCATGACAGGGCCAAGATCCGGGTCGTGCTGCAACCACTCTTCGTCGAGCAGGCTAATCGCGCGATTCAGTTGATTAAGGTCTAATTTTTGTAAAGCATATTGCATCTTAAAGTCTCCTGTCTCAAGCTACGGGACGTGACAACACACGACCAGGTCTGGCTGCGGTCACGTGACCGTGCTCCCACACAATATCGCCGTTCACGATCACTGTTTCAATTCCTTTGGATAAGGCGATCGGGTTTTCATACGTCGCAACTGCATCGACGGTTTCCTCATTAAAAAGCGTCAGATCAGCAAAGGCGCCCTCTTGGATCACACCGCGATCAGTCAGTCCAAAATTTGTTGCTGTCAGGCCTGTCATCTTGTGCACGGCAGTCTCTAGGGAGAACAACCCCAGACCACGACGATAATGCCCCAGCACTCTGGGGAAGGTCGCCCACAAACGTGGATGAGGCGAAGCATCGTGCGGCAAGCCATCCGAACCAATCATGGTCGGGCCAAACTGCAGAATTTTCTGCACATCTCCCTCATCCATCCTGAAATAGATCGCACCAGCTGGCAGTAGCTGGTTGATGGCTTGCTCCTGGGTCACACCCATTTTGTCGGCAATCTTATCCAGATCCTGACCTGCAAACTCTGGATGCGCCTTGGACCAGGTCACAATGACACGCGCAGACGTCACCGCACGGCTCCATGACAAGACGGTCGAGCCTGCCGCGTAGGGATAGCAATCCAGGCAAATCGGCTGCTTTGCCATGCTTTTCTGAATAAAGGCTAGCGTCTCATCCGAGCGGCCGTAGTTTTTCTGGCCAATCACTTTGTGATGAGAGATGACAACGGGCACACCGACCTCACGTCCGATTCGAAAGGTTTCTTCGAGCGAATCCATCACGCCATCCGCCTCATCGCGCATATGGGTGCAATACAGGCCATTGAATACCTTGAGCGGTCGACAGATATCGATCACCTCCTGGGTTGGTGCCGCTACCGCCGGCTCGTAAAACAGCCCTGTTGACACACCGATTGCCCCTGCTTGCATGGCTTCTGTGACAAGCGCCTGCATCTGCACGATCTGTTCGGGTGAGGCAGGTTGCTCGAGGTCGTCCATCACGGCCACGCGCAGCGTTGTGTGCCCGACGAGCATCGCGCGGTTGGTGGTCGAAGGCTGGCTTTTCAGTGCGTCCAGATAGGAGCCAAAGGTTGGAAACTTGAACCAGACGCCAGCATCATCGAGCAAATTCAGAGGCGGCGTGACCGGATCGGGAATCGGTCTGGGCATGGGTGCCAGTGAAACGCCACAATTGCCACCAATGATTGTCGTCACACCCTGACTGATCTTGGGTGTCATTTCCGGGTCGGACAGCATCATCCGGTCATCGTGGGTATGGGCATCGATAAAACCGGGAGCCGCTACACGGCCACCCAGATCAATCTCATTTTTAGCCGAATATGCAGACAAATCACCGATTTTGGCTATGCGATCACCCGTTATTCCGATATCCGCGATATAGCGCGAGGCGCCGGTCCCATCAATGACAGTTGCGTGACGAATCAATAAATCAAAATTTTTCTGCATAAAAGCCTTTGTTAAATATTTATTTTTCAAGCTCAACGCAAACTATATACTGACTAAGAACGTCTCACAGGCACACACACCCCAGGACTCGGCATGCGCATCCAATCACTTTTGACCGGTTTCTTTAGCATTGCTCTCATTGGCTCGACCGTGCTCGGCAGCACCGTACTCACCCACGCCGCCCATGCAGCTTACCCAGACAAACCCATCAGGCTGATCGTCCCTTCAGCCCCTGGTGGATCGCCTGACGTTCTGATGCGCTCACTTGCGCTTGAACTCTCCAACCAGATGGGCGTGCCCTTCATTGTCGAAAACAAGCCTGGCGCGTCTTACGTCATTGGCACCATGGAAATCGTGCGGGCTGCTCCCGATGGCTACACCCTGGGATATGGCAATGTGGTTTCACTCGCCACAAACAGCTCCCTGCTGGCAAAGATCCCCTATCAGATCTCAGACCTGACGCTGATCTCGAACGCTTTCCGGATTGTGAACATCATGGCGGTTAACAATGACCTCCCCATCAAAAGTGTGCAGGAACTCATCGCCTATGCCAGGCAAAACCCCGGCAAGCTCGCATTTGCTTCAGATGGGAACGGCACCACCTCACATCTGGGCATGGAGCTGTTCAAATCCATGGCGGGCGTAGACATCCTGCATGTCCCTTACAAAGGCGCGACTGCTGGCGTGTCGGACCTGATGGGCGGGGGAGTGCAGATCATGATGATGAATACGCCAGTCGCTGCTCCGCATATCGAGTCAGGACGCCTGCGCGCCATTGGCCTGTCTGACAATAAGCGTTCAGAGACGTTTCCCACCATTCCGACCATTGCCGAGTCTGGCGTGGCAGGCTACGAGGTCTTTGCCTGGGGCGGACTGGTCGGTCCGGCCAAGCTCCCTCCAGAAATTGTGGAGCGACTCAATGCCGAAGTCAAAAAAGCCCTGGCAAGTCCTGCATTGCAGGAGCGGTTCAGGATTGCGGGCGCTCAGTCCACACCAAGCACTCCCGGCGAATTTCTTGCTCTCTCCATGACTGAAACAGCCAAATGGGCTGCTGTCATCAAGGCATCGGGCGCCAAGATCGACTGAGTTCCGAATATTTCAACATCCTCGAATCTGAACAAAGAGTGCTATGCAAGCCAATCCTGACGTCACACCATATCTGGGCAAACTCATCAGTTTCAGGCGCGATTTACACGCGCATCCTGAGTTGAAGTTTGAAGAGTTTCGTACCTCAGATCAAATCGCAGCATACCTGGGCACATTGGGTTTGCCCGTCCATCGGGGCCTGAGCAAAACAGGCATAGTGGCCACTCTGCGCGGCACGGGTCCCAATGCAGACGATCCCAAGCGCGCGATTGCCTTGCGTGCCGATATGGATGCCCTGCCAGTCACCGAGATCAACCAGTTTGAACACCTCAGTCAAAACATTGGTCGCATGCACGCCTGCGGCCATGATGGTCATACCGCTATGCTGCTGGGTGGTGCCACCTTGCTGAACTCCAGACCAGATTTTGACGGCACCGTGCATTTTATTTTCCAACCAGGCGAAGAAGGCGGCGCAGGTGCACGGATCATGATTGAAGAAGGTCTATTCGAAAAATTCCCTGCGGCTGCAGTGTTTGCCTTGCACAACTGGCCCGCCCTGCCTGCAGGAAAAATGGGCGTGCGTGTCGGTCCGATCATGGCATCTGCCAACCGGTTTGAGATTCGGATCAGTGGTCGTGGCGGCCATGCCGCGCAGCCGCACAACACGGTCGACCCGATTCCCGTTGCCTGCGCACTCGTGACGCAATTGCAGACGCTCGTCTCACGCACGGTTGATCCACTGGACAGCGCAGTGCTCACCATTGGCAAAATCGAATCCGGCACAGTCGAAAATATTATTCCAAATGAAGCGGCAATTTATGGCACTTGTCGCACACTTACCACCGAAACGTTGAACCATATGATCGCGGGTATCGAACGCATGAGTCAGCACATTGCAACAGCGCACGGTGCTACGGCAAAAGTGACCATCAAACCCGGCTACCCCTGCACGATCAACCATCCGAATGAAGCGCGCTTCATGGCTGAAGTGATGGCCGCGACCGTTGGCGTAAAAAATGCAAACCCTGATATTGCGCCGGCCATGACAGCAGAAGACTTCAGCTTCATGCTGGAAAAAGTGCCGGGTGCTTATGGCTTTATCGGCAATGGCCATGGAGGCCTGCCTGGTATCAGCCTGCATAACGCCGGCTACGATTTCAACGACGATATTCTCGGAGTCGGTGCGAGTTTCTGGGACCGGTTAGTGCGCCAGTGGTTTGAAAAGGAAGTGACGCGATGACCTCCAGACGACACGTATTAGGCCTTGCCGTAGCAGGTATTGGCAGCATCATGTTTTCCTCTGTCCAGGCCCAGGCAAAAGACTGGCCTAGCCACGCAATCAAAATCATTGTGCCCTACCCGACAGCAGGCGTGAGTGACACCATTATCAGGATTCTGGCTGAACGGCTGGCACTTGCACTGGGCGAGTCAATCATTGTGGAAAACCGTGCTGGCGCGGGTGGAACGCTTGGCATGGACATCGTATCCAAAGCCAGTCCTGACGGCTACACGCTGGGCTTTGCTGCGATCAGTCCTCTCACGCTCAACCCACATATCATGAAGGTGCCATACGATGCGCTGAAAGATTTTGTACCGATTGGCTCAGCCATGTACTCGCCGATATATTTACTGGCCACGCCAAAATTTACAGGTAAAACGTTTGAAGACGTGATTGCAATCAGTCGCGAAAAACCTGGCTCCATCACAATTGCCACTTCGGGCTACGGTACCGTGGGTCACATCATGGTCGAGCAGTTACGTAAAAAGGCAGGCGTGGATCTGACGCATGTCCCTTATAAAGGTGGCGCGCAAATCTCGACCGACGCACTTGGCGGACAGTTTGACCTGATGCTGGCCAATCCCTATGCCAACCTGAACGCGATGATCGAGCAGGGTAAGTTACGCCCTCTGGCCGTTGGCGCACCCGCGCGGCTCGCCAACCTGCCACAGACCAGGACCTTTGAAGAGCTCGGCTACACAGAGGTCAACCTGACATCGCTGTTTGGCTTTTTTGCTCCTGGCGGCACGCCAGCTGCAATCATCAACAAGCTCAACACAGAAATCAACAAGGTGCTAAGCGAGACGGTAACGCAAGAGCGTGTACGCAAGGTCGAAAACCTCGTGATAATCAGCACACCCGCAGAGTTTGCGTCAACGATCCAGCGAGAGTTTGCGGCGAACGCCAAAATCGTTAAAGAGGCTGATATCAAAGCGGAGTAGATAGAAGCTGGCGCCTGAACAACGCCCAAGCTCCATTGCAATTGACTGCCAATCAGGCCGCGATGCGGGCACCCTCTTCGCCCAGATCCCAGAACAGACCCGCCATCAACTGCAGGGACTCGCGCGCAACCGAACCGAGCATATGCTCGTTCGGTGCGTGCTGGGAACAGGCCGCATAAGAGTGAGGCACCCATACTGTCGGGAGTCCAAGAATCTTTGAAAAGGCATCGTTTGGCAGCGTACCGCCCAGATTAGGCAGAATATCGACCGTTTTGCCTGTTGTGCGTGCGATCGATGCCGCAGCCATTTTGACCCAGGCATTATCAGGATCGAGTCTGGTCGCCTCTGCCGCCTCGCCACGACTGGCAATCACCTCGATATCCGTATAGCCATGGGCATCCAGATGTTCACGGATATGCTGGACAAAATTTTCGTTGTCGCTGCCCACCACATAACGTAGCTGACAAAAAGCAATCGCATGACCGGGAATTGCATTAACGGGCGCCTCGGGGTTGCCCGTTTTAAAGGCAAGCGTCTCAAAAGTATTCCAGCCAAAGACACGCTCTGCCGGCGTGAGCCCCGGTTCGGCCCAGTTGGGATCAATTTCAGGATCGTTTGGACCACCACCGACCTCGATATTGGCCAGCGCTCGCTTGACGTTTTCTGGCAGTGCACTGGGCAACAGGCCTGGGACCAGGATTTTGCCATGCTCATCGCAGATCGAGGCAATAGCATTGGCCAGCCGGATGCCCGGATTCCTGAGTAGCCCACCCCAGTTACCCGAGTGATGTGCTCCCTGACGCAGGCTAATCTTTAATTCAAAATTAAATGCACCACGTGAACCTAAAAACAAGGTCGGACGCGCAGCCGATACGCGCGGGCCATCGGAGGCCAAAAACAAATCCGCCTTGAGCAAATCACCGTATTGGGCACACACTTCGCGTAAGCCCGGCGAACCCATCTCTTCGCCCATCTCGATCATGAGCTTGATGTCATAACCCAGCTTACCGTTGCGCGCCTGGATCACCTGCTCAAGAGCCGCCAGATTAATCGTGTGCTGACCTTTGTTGTCAGCCGTGCCACGACCGTACCAGCGATCACCCTGGATATTGAGCGCCCAGGGCGCAAGACCTGCATTCCATTGCGGCGCATAGCCACGCACAACGTCACCATGGCCATAACTGAGGACAGTGAAACTTGAGCCGGGTTCTCTGCGATGGGCTACCAGAAAAGGGGCACCGTCTTCGATCGGGTTCGGAATCAAGCTGCATTCGAAATTCATCGCGTTGAGAACTGGCGTGAGTTCTTCGGTCAGGTAAGCCGTCAGGATCTCTAGCTTGCCTGGCTCCTGACTTTCGGTGGGCATCGCCACACGCCGCTCCAGCGTCGAACGGAATGCGCCCTGGTCAAAATAGGCAGTGGCGAGATCAATGGCTTGCTGGCGACTCATGGAAGGCTCATTTGTATGGTTCAGAATCACAAAAGCATAAGGCTTTGACAGCCCGAACACAACCGTTCCTTTGTCGTGCATCTTCCGACCACAAGCAGCCTGCACTCAGACCACGATCATTTCACAATAATCTGGTCAAACACACCGCCATCCTTGAAGTGTGTCTGCTGGGCTTTTTGCCAGCCGCCAAACACTTCGTCAATCGTCACGAGCTTGACAGGGGCAAACTGCCCGGCGTACTTTGCCGCCGCCTGTGCATCACGTGGTCGATAGTAGTGCTTGCCAGCGATGTCCTGACCTTCTGGTGAATACAAATACTCCAGGTAGGCGGTCGCCAGTTTACGGGTACCTTTCCTGTCCACCACCTTATCGACCACAGTCACTGGTGGTTCAGCCAGAATCGAGATTGACGGCGTGACGATATCGAACTTCTCAGGGCCCAGCTCTTTGAGAGCAAGGTAGGCTTCGTTTTCCCAGGCAATCAGCACATCGCCCATTCCACGCTCGGCAAAAGTATTGGTTGCACCACGCGCACCAGAGTCGAGGACCTTGACGTTGCTATAAAGCGTTTGAACAAATGCCTTGGCTGTTTCTTCATTGCCTCCGGGCTGTTTTAAAGCATAGGCCCAGGCTGCCAGATAATTCCAGCGCGCTCCGCCCGAGGTTTTCGGATTCGGAGTAATGACTGCGATTCCAGGTTTCACAAGATCGTTCCAGTCAGTAATTTTTTTAGGATTACCTTTGCGCACAAGGAAAACAATCGTCGAGGTGTAGGGAGAGGAGCGATAAGCAAGGCGTTCCTGCCAGTCTTTCGCAACGAGTTTGAAATCAATCAAGGCATCAATGTCATAGGCCAGCGCCAGCGTCACGACATCGGCATCCAGACCATCAGCGACAGAGCGCGCCTGCTTGCCTGATCCACCGTGGGACTGGCGCACGGATACCGTTTCACCAGTCGTCAGCTTCCAGTGCTTTGCAAAGGCCTTGTTGTAATCCTGATAAAGCTCACGCGTTGGATCATATGAGACGTTGAGCAAGGTTTGTTCCGCTACTGCTGGCGTGCATACCGCCAGGCTCAGAGTGAACACTATCCCAGCGAATGCCTGAAGCGCGCGATGAGTGCGAAATGTAATCTGTTGCATGATGCATCCTGTAGTTGGAATATCTGATCAATCTACAGGTCCATCCGTCGTTCGCAAAAGAATAAGAAGTTGTTAGCTCATTGCGCCACAAGTTAAATGCTTATTACTTTTTTAACAGCCTTTTAATCACGCTCAGGCTGTCACCCGACGAATCATTCCGGCAGCTACCGTATGCTTAGTAGCATCATCGATGAGCACAAATGAACCTGTCGCAACCGAGTCGTCAAATACGTCTGCGGCAATCGGTTTTTGCAGGGTCAGATTGATACGTCCTATCTCATTTGTCCGGATCGTGTCTGCGCCCAGACCTTGTGACAAGGTCTGGATATCAAACACTTGCTCGATATCTTTTACTTTTGCAAAGACCGTATGCGTCGTGTGCTGCAGCAGATATTTGCGTGACAAGGATAAGGGCTCGGCATCGAGCCAGCAGACATCGGCCTGGATTGTTTTTGCAAGCACAGGGGTCGCCTCTTGTGTCGCCACAAGCAAATCTCCCCGGGAGACATCCACATCATCGGTCAACCGGATCACGACCGCCTGACCTGCGTGGGCCTGCTCCGCCCCCAGTTCCGTGAGCGCTGCGCCTGCATCATTGGCCACCTGAATTTCAGCAACCGTCGTAGTTTGCCCACCTGGCAATACCGTGACTTGCTGGCCACGATGCAGCTTACCGGCTTCAATCTGGCCGAGATAGCCACGAAAATCTTCCGTCGCGCTGCCATCCTGGCGTGCGACATACTGGATAGGAATGCGCAAGGCATTAATGCGTGGAACCGTACGAGTATCGACTGCCTCAAGCCATTGCAACAAACTCGGACCTGCATACCAGGGGGTTGCCTCACTTAATTCCACAACGTTGTCACCCTTCAGGGCTGAGACGGGGATCAGATACGGCACTGGTAAACCAAGCGTGTGGGCAAGCGCCTCAACCGAGGTGCGAATTTTATTAAAGACTGCTTCGTCAAAATCCAGCAGATCCATTTTATTGACAGCAACCACCACATGACGCAAACCTAGCAAACGAACAATCGCAGCATGACGTTTGGTCTGTGCCAGCAAACCAGCAGGACTTGTCGAGAGATCCACCCGCGTCGCATCCACCAGGATCACAGCCACGTCGGCCTGCGAGGCGCCTGTGACCAGATTGCGCGTGTATTGCTCATGACCCGGGGCGTCAGCGACAATGAATTTACGTTTAGCCGTCGTAAAGTAACGATAGGCCACGTCGATCGTGATGCCTTGCTCACGTTCTGCCTCAAGACCGTCAGTCAGCAAAGCCAGGTCAACCTGGGCATCTTCTGCTTTGACGCGCGCATGGCGTGTTTTAGAAAGCGCCAGCAACTGATCGGCCAGCACAGCCTTAGTGTCATACAACAAACGTCCAATCAGCGTGCTCTTGCCGTCATCCACACTACCTGCTGTAATAAAACGCACGACGCCCTGGCTCATCAGAAATATCCTTCTTTTTTGCGACGCTCCATCGAAGCCTCGCTGGTTTGATCATCCATCCTTGTCGCGCCGCGCTCGGTGATTTGAGAGAGTGCGGTTTCGCGGATGATGTCTTCTGGTGTGATCGCTGTACTCGCCACCGGGCAAGTGCAACTAATGTCACCTACCGTCCTGAAGCGCACATCCAGCATTTCGCTCAGATCACCTGGCGCTTTGGGCGTGATATCAGTCACAGGAACCAGCAAGCCGTTTTTCTGTACGACCTCACGTTTATGCGTGTAATAGATACTTGGCAATTCAAGCTTTTCTCGCGCAATGTATTGCCAGATATCGAGCTCAGTCCAGTTCGATATCGGAAATACACGCATATTTTCACCTGGTGAAACACGTGCGTTATACAGGCGCCAGAGCTCTGGACGCTGAGCCTTGGGATCCCACTGACCAAATTCGTCGCGGAAAGAAAAGATCCGCTCCTTTGCACGGGCCTTTTCTTCATCCCGCCGCGCACCACCCATCAGGGCGTCAAAGCGATATTCGGCAATCGTTTCAAGCAGCGTCGTGGCCTGGGCCGCGTTGCGTGAATCGGTTGGTTTACGCAGTTTGACCGTGCCTTTTAGAATCGAATCCTCAACATGGCCCACAATCAGTCTGGAGCCGGTGCGCGCCACAATCTCATCGCGAAACCTGATCACCTCGGCATAATTGTGTCCTGTGTCAATATGCACCAGAGGGAACGGCAGCTTGATCGCACGGGTACCGAATCTGAATGCCTTGCGAGCCAGATGAAACATCACGATTGAATCTTTACCACCCGAAAAAAGCATGGCAGGATTGGCGCACTGTCCAACGACTTCACGAATAATGTAAATAGACTCCGCCTCGAGCCAGTCAAGATAGTCATTTTGCAGCATGCTCACAGATTCCTCTTGCCTGGCAGGCGCAACATGCAGCCCGCACTCCTTACTTTCTTTTTGCAACCACCACCAGCGACCTGCTCGCACATCCTCATCAGCACGGATAGCGCGTGTGCAAGGTTCGCAGCCAATACTGGCATAGCCTTGTGTATGTAACGGATGAACCGGCACCGCGCGCGCACGGATATAGGCCCAGATTTCATTTTCCGACCAGTCATACAAAGGGTTGTATTTAGTCATGTCGCGCGCTGAATCTGCCTCAACAAAATCGAGGGCACCTCGTGTGACTGCCTGCTCCCGGCGCTGTCCGGTCAGCCAGGCATCTGCTCCTGCAAGCGCACGATTGAGCGGAACGATTTTACGGACACCACAGCAGGCCTTTTTGGCATCCTCAGTTTCGTAAAAACCATTCAGGCCATACTGCTCAATAAAGGCCGCCACCTCGACAGGCGTGGGTGACTCGCGATGGATGGATATCCCATAATGCGATTCTGCCTGCTCAATCATCTGCAGAGTTTCTGCATGCAGCCGACCCGTATCCAACGTAAAAATTGCGATATTTGAGTGAGTGGATGCGATGGCATCCATCAGAACCATATCTTCGGCAGCCAGGCTGGTTGCAAAACGCACCGCCCCGTGCGACTGGGAAATCTGCCTGATGCGGACTTGCAGGGTCTCAATTTTTTGCTTGAGAACAGTCTCGTCTATCAACTGCCCGGGGCTTCGCCATAACTGGATAGTTTGCTCAATCATCAGAATCTCATCTGGGCACAATGCTTGTGCTGGAAGATAATGATCGTACGGGCTCACCTGGATTCGACGAACAACAAAGAATTCATATCTTTATTCGCAGGCCGGTTATTAGCTAAGCTGGAATATTCATATCAAGCCCGCAAGCAGCCTCAGTGATATGTGATGGAATTTTTACCTGAACCCGACTGATCAAGCGTTTGCTGTTCTGATTCTTGTGAAAAGGGTGCAAGACCAGAAAACCACTGAGCCTGCGTTGCAACACCTGAGAGCAGCTGATGCACCCCGAGGGCAAGGCTTGCAGACAAGTTCAGATTGACTGGCTGCAATCCTTCGATAAAAAAAGTGAAACTCAGACTATCCTTTGTGCGGTTGCAACTGGCATTCGCCACCAATAACGCATCACTGCTCTGAGCCAGGACATTTCCTTCTGGCGCTCGCTCCTGAAAGGGCGTAGCCATATCAAGCTGAGGGGGAGGTTCGAAAGATTCAGAGGCAGAGTCCCCCTGCACTTGACCACATTGAAAATCTGTTTTCACCACCGACTCAGCAAGCCCCTGCGCAGGGATATCTATCTGCAACAGGGCATTCAGGTTTTCAAGCATAAATCTGCATATCCTGCGCGTCAGCAGCATTGAGAGATGCTTGTCAGCATCCATATTGATACGCATGACCATGCGATCTTGCTGATCGAGATAGCGGACTTGAATCTGAGTGATTTCCATATCGTATTCAAATACCATCAGGCCTTGCGACCTAAAGTTGAATAATAGTACAAACTGAATTTCTTCCTGTTTCGTACGCGTCTGGGCAACATGGATTTTGACAACATACAAACAGTTAATATTCACCACACACCCACCACTCTTGACACACCAGCCGATGAGCAACACTCAACCGATTCCCACAAAAAGTCAGCCCTGGTTCAAAAAAGATTTCAACTTTTTTGAAATGATCACCCTGCGCTGGGCCGATAACGACTCTTACGGACATGTCAATAATGCGCATTACTACTCATTTTTTGACACTGCAGTTGATGGTTTTCTATTGACAAACCAGCTGCGTCCTTTCGTCAGCGGAACCCTGCAAACGCTGGTTGTCGCCTCGGAATGCCGCTATCACAGTCAGGTGTCCTCACCTGGCACGATTGAGGTCGGCGTGCGTGTTGGTCGAATCGGCAAAAGCTCCGTTACCTACGAAGTGGCGGTATTTACCAGCGACTCTGAGCAGGCCGCAGCACAGGGCTTATTTGTGCACGTATGTGTTGACCGGGAAACGCAGCGGCCGGCAGCCGTTCCAGCAGCGTTCAGAACGGCGGTTGGACATTAAAAAAGCTGATACCGGTGAATTGATCGACACAACTTCAGGCTAAAGGTAATATCAGACAAACTAGAAAATAATCATTTCAAGGATTGTCAGACATGCCTTGCTTTGCAACAAAAGAACAAGCACTATCAAAGAGACATCACTATCAACTGCCAAACGGAACGGATACCTGGATCTCTTCCTGTATCGGGGTGAACTCAGTTGAACGGCGTTCGACAGGCATGCCTGCCCGAACGCCAGAATCATTCCCGCCCCCGCTTGAACCGATTGCGTTCCTGGTCGAGCAAGCCAGGCACAGCAGCATACCGGGTCATTATCACCAGGCCGATCAATTTCAGGTGTTTGTATCCGGGGAAGGTAATTTTGGCATCAAGCCGATTACCGGCATGACCGTTCATTATGCGATGGCCTTCACACCGTACGCACCGATTCATGCAACCAACACCCCGATTGAGTACTACACACTGAGAAACGGCTGGGATCCCGGTGCGCGCTGGATGCCAGACAATAAGACCGAACTGATGGCCAGCAAGCACGCCTACCGGCACGGCCTGGGGCTTGTACCAGCCTTGACTGGAACGCCAGATGGCCCACAAGGCCTGGCTGGCCTGCTCGAACAGAACGTTGTGCCCTTTGAGCTAGACGGCCTGGGTGCGACGCTCTATCAGTCAGGGCCTGCTGTTTCCATTCATGGGCCTGCACCAAGCATGGGACGCGGCCAGTACTGGCTTGTCCTACAGGGGCAATGCCAGATCAATGAACATCAGGCAAACGTGAGGTCTCTCGCGTTTATTGCACCTGACGAACAGCCGCCCACCATCGTGGCAGGCGAGACAGGCGTCTCGATTCTGATGATGCAATTTCCAAGGCGTAAGGACTAAACGGCAATGAATCTGTTTCGCAGGCGGTTCACCCCAGCATTGCTCTGTCTCGCCTTGTCTGCTGGAGCGCTGCCTCTTGCAAATGCTGCAGGCAATCAGATTCGCATGTATGTCATCGTCGCACCTGGTGGCAGTGCGGACGCAATGGCACGCATGGTCGGCGAAAAACTCGGCCCGCTTCTCGATACGATCATCATCGTTGAAAACAAACCGGGTGCGGGTGGAAACCTTGCAACGCAAACCGTTGCACGCGCAGCACCTGATGGCACCTCATTACTCGTGACGGCCAACAACCACACCATCAATCCATCTCTCTTTGCAGATGCGGGTTACAAAATTGAAGATCTTGTTGCGATCTCGGATCTCATGTGGGGACCTTCCGTCATCGTGGTGCCTGCCGTCTCGCCTTACACTTCGCTGGAACAACTGATCTCGGATGCAAAAAAACGTCCTGACGCCATCACCTTTGGTAGTGCCGGCATTGGCACGCCCAGTCATATAGCTGGGGCTATGCTCAATCAAGCAGCAGGCATCAAACTCGTTCACGCTCCGTATCGTGGGTCAGGCCCATCGCTGGCCGACCTTGCAGGCAACCAGATTCCAGTTGTATTTTCATCTCTGGTTGCAGCCATGCCCATGATCAAGGCCGGAAAAATTCGTCCTCTGGCGGTCACTTCCAGCAAACGCTGGCCTGGCTCTGAAAATATTCCAACGGTCTCCGAGTCTGGTCTGCCCGACTATGCGCATATGACATTCATTGGACTATTCGCCCCTGGGGGAACAACTGACGAACAAGCCGCCACACTGAGCGGCGCAGTCATGAAGGCACTCGCCGATGATGCGGTGAAAGCCAAGGTGGCAAGTTTAGGAGGAGAGGTCGGCCATATGAATGACAAGGAATTCAAAAAATATATTGAATCAGATTTCAGTAAATCAAGTCAGATCGTCAAGTCAACAGGCATGAAAGCAGACTAATGACCACACACCATTCAAGACCAGACCGCCCACTCGAAGGTATAAAAGTACTTGAGCTTTCTCAGATTATGGCTGGACCAATATGCGGGTTGATGCTGGGAGATCTCGGTGCAGAAGTCATAAAAATTGAAAAATTTCCAGGCGGGGATGATGCCAGGGCATTCAATAATACGGGCGGCGCTCGCGAAATGCCTGCCTCTTTTCAGATGATCAACCGAGGCAAAAAATCTGTCGCGCTCAACATCAAAACGCCTGAAGGACACGCCACACTCCTGAAGCTCATCGAACAAGTCGACGTGGTCACCGAAAACTATCGTCCGGGAACGCTTGATCGACTGGGTCTCGCACCAGCGGATCTCATCAAACTGAACCCAAAGCTGATTGTCGTCTCGGTCAGCGGCTATGGATCGGTCGGCCCACTCAGCCATCTTGGTGGTTTTGATCTCGTGCTGCAAGCATTTAGCGGTCTGATCAGCGTAACAGGTGAGCCTGGCCGGACTCCCGTCAAACCTGGCGTGCCACTGGCGGATATCAACGCAGGGGTGCTCGCAACTCTGGGTACGCTGAGCGCTTACATCCATCGCTTAAAGACTGGCCAGGGACAATGGGTCCAGACCTCACTGCTACAAGCCTCCGTGCAGCAGCTGTACTGGTATGCCGCATTATTTTTTTCGACGGGCCAGCTGCCTGAACGCCTCGGTACAGCGCACCCTCTGATTGCACCCTATCAAACATTCACCTGTTCCGATGGAGAGCTGGCAGTCGGAGGTGGCAACAATTCAATCTGGAAGCGCATCGTGCAGGTCATCAACAAGCCCGAATGGGATGAAGATCCGCACTTCAATTCTCCAAAGAATCGGCTGGACAATCGCTCTGCCCTCGCACTGCTCATGAATGAGGTCCTGCTCACGCATACTCGCGCGCACTGGGAAGATAAGTTCCTGGCTGCAGGAGTGCCTGCGGGAGCAGTCCAGAATATTGGTGAGGCCCTGAATCATCCCCAGACGAAGGCACTCAACATGGTCATCGAGGCGCAGAATGCCAACGGCGGCACCCTCCAGTCTATTGGTCTGCCAATCCTGTTCAATGGCTCAAACAGCCCGGCTCGCGGTGCTGCCCCATTACTTGGGCAACACACGCGCGAAGTCCTGCAGACTTTTGGACTGTCAGACGATGACTACGACACACTCATCAATGCCAATGCATGCATGAACCTGAACGACTAGCTATTCAGTCAAAATCAGGCACCAGCACAATCGCACCTGTAGTCGTGCGTCCTTCCAGCAATCGATGCGCCTGCGCGGCTTGCGTCAGAGGCAGAATCGCTTCGATATCCAGACGGATTGTCGGATCAGCAAGGATGGCAAACGCCTCCACACTCATGGCAAGCATGTCTTCGCGCTTTGCCACATAGGTACGCAAGGTCGGCCGGCACACCCACAGTGAGCGGGCATGTAAATCCTGCAAGGCAAATCCTTCTACCTGACCCGAGGCTGTTCCGAAGTTGATGACAAGCCCTTTTGGAGACAGGCAGGCAACAGAACCATCAAACGTTGTTTTGCCAACCGAATCAAACACCACGCATACACCTTCATTATTGGTGATGCGTTTAACTTCAGCGACGAAATCCTGCGTTGAATAGTTGATGGCAAAATCCGCACCCAGCTCACGAGCGATCGCTACTTTTTTATCACTGCCTGCTGTCGCAATCACTTTTAAGCCCAGTCGCTTGGCCCACTGCGTCAGAATCTGTCCAACGCCCCCGGCTGCGGCGTGGATCAGGACGGTATCACCTGCTTTGAACGGATACATCTGTCTGAGCAAATACTGCGATGTCAGAGCCCGCACGATGCCTGCTGCCACGCGCTCATCGCTGAGGCCGGCAGGCACAGGAATCGCTCGTTCAGCAGGCAAGGCGACATGGGTGCAATAACTACCGACACCTGCATTGGTGTAGGTAATCAGCTCACCGACTGCCAGGCCTGTGACCGACGCACCCACTTCAACAATACGGCCCACACCACTCACACCCGGAATAAACGGAGGATCCGGATTATGAGAGTGAGGCTGACCGGCACGCAAATACACATCGACAAAGTTCACTGCAATGGCAGTATGCGCAATCACCACTTCGTTTGCCTGCGCGACGGGCATGTCGATCGGCTTAGCCTGCAAGACTTCAGGGCCACCCAGTTTGGTGACGTAAACAGCGTAAGGAGCCTGCATGCTTAACGTCCCTTGAAAACTGCCTGGCGTTTTTCAAGAAAGGCAGCTCGCCCCTCTTTGAAGTCTTCACTGGCAAAGCATTTTTCAACCATCCTGACGGCACCCGTAATATCCTGCTCGTCGGGATGCGCACAGACCTGTCTGATGTTGTACTTGCTGGCTGCCACGGTCAGTGGCGCATTTTCAGAAATCAGTTTGGTGTAAAGATCGATCGTTGCATCGAGCTCGGCACCGGTGCAGACTTTGCTGACAAACCCCATACGCAAAGCATCTGCTGCGTCAAAGCGACGCGCAGTCACAAAGATGTCCGTTGCATTGGCCAGACCAATGATGTCGGTAAATCGCTTGATCCCTTTATGGCCGTAGCCCAGTCCCAAACGTGCGGCAGGCATTCTGAACGTCGCATCTTCTGAACAGATCCTGATATCGCAGGCAGCTGCCATCCCCAATCCACCACCAAAACAAAAGCCGCGGATTTTTGCAATGACAGGCTTGGAGCAATTCACGGGTGCATTCATCGCGCCAGAAACCGCAATCTCATACTGATCCTGTGCTTCCTGAGAGGCTCTGAGTTCGTTGAACTGTGAAATATCCGCCCCGGAGATAAAGGCTTTTTCGCCACCACCTGCCAGCACAATCACCCGCACGTCCGGATCCGCATCAAAAGCGCTAATGGCTGTCGGCACGCCCGCCCACATCTGGACAGACATTGCATTCATTTTGGTCGGGTTGGAAAACGTGATGTATCCAACCGAACCCTTCTTTTCTACGATTAGTTCAGCCATGAAAACTCCTTAATTGATTGTCTGATTGATGTTTTTAATATTCTTTTCATCTTTATACAGGAATGCGCCAGTCAGTATCTCTTGCAAAAACAGTCAAAGCAACATATAAAACAATCTTGATTCAGTCCGGCACCTGAATACTTACAAAAGCCAGGACCAATCGTTTAACCAATCAAAAGATCAAGCAAATTATGTCAAAAATCCAGGCCTCTTCTGCACTCTCTAACTTACGCGTGCTGGATATGTCGCGCGTTCGGGCGGGTCCAAACTGCGTTCGCCTTCTGGCCGACTTTGGCGCAGACGTCATCCGGATCGAACCACCTAAGGGCGTGGATCCCAATGAAGGGATGTTTGCGGCGAACCGCGATGGCGGTGATTTTCAGAATCTGAACCGCAACAAGCGTTCACTGACGCTGAATCTTAAAAAACCCGGTGCACTTGAAATCATGATGCGTCTGGTCAAGACTGCCGACGTCGTGGTCGAAAACTGGCGTCCTGACATCAAAAAGAAACTCGGCGTGGACTATGAGTCCCTCGCTGCAGTGAACCCCAGAATTATTCTGGCGAGTATCTCTGGCTATGGTCAAACGGGTCCCTACTCTTCACGTCCAGGTTTTGACCAGATCATGCAGGGTATGGGCGGTCTGATGTCGGTGACCGGCATTCCTGGCGGTGGTCCAGTGCGCGCGGGTCTGGCTGTCGCGGACATGAGTGCCGGCCTGTACGCCGGAATCGGCATTCTGGTGGCCCTCCAGGAGCGCGAACGCTCAGGTCGCGGCCAGTGGGTGCATGCCTCGCTGTTGCACGCCCAGATCGCCATGATGGATTTCCAGGCAGCACGATATCTCAATGAAGGTGACATTCCTGGCCAGGCCGGCAATGATCATCCTACCTCCACCCCGATGGGTCTGTTCGAAGCCAGCGATGGCGTATTTAATCTGGGTGCCTCAGGTCAGGGCAACTGGCTGCGCCTGGTTGAGATTTGCAAGCGTCCGGAGTGGCTGAGTGATCCAGATTTTGCAAACGAGAAAACCCGATCAGTAAATCGTAAGCGCTGCAATGCAGTGATCAATGAAGTGTTCCGCACCAACACTGTCGAATACTGGGTTGAAACACTCAACAATGCGGGCGTCCCGGCCGGACAGGTCTATAACGTGCCTGAGATGTTTGAAGACAGGCATATCAAACAGTCCCATGTCTCGAAGTCAGTCAAAGACAGCGCCAGCAAAGAAAAGCATTTTATTACCCAGCCTGCAATGCTTTCACGCACTCCCGCCGATGTCGTCACGACCGCACCACAGTGGGGCGAGCATACCGACGAGGTCCTCGCCGAGGTTGGCTATTCCTCGACCGAGATTGCCAGTTTTCACGATCAGGGCGTTGTCTGAGAGACTCTACGCTAAAGACTTTCTGATCTCTCCATACAAAACGCCTCGTTCTTTCGTTCGAGGCGTTTTGGTATGTGCGTCAGGATCGCAGCAGCTCAAAGAGCAGTGATTCAGACTTCGTCGACAATCGGGTTGGACAGTACACCGACACCGTCGATTTCAATTTCAATCGTATCGCCAGCCTTCATGAAAACTGGAGGCTTTCTGGCGTAGCCTACTCCAGCTGGAGTGCCAGTGATGACCACATCACCAGGCTCGAGCGTCATGCATTCGGTAATGAGCACCAGCGTCTCCACAATCCCCCAGAGGAAGTTCTTGGTATTAGCATCCTGCATGATCTGGCCATTGAGCCGTGACTGAATTCTCAAGCCGTCTGCAGCTGGGGGTAATTCGTCCGGCGTCACCAGCCAGGGGCCAAAACCACCAGTTGCATCGAAGTTTTTACCGATGGTCCACTGTGTCGATTTGCGCTGATAATCTCTCAGGCTGCCATCATTAAAGGCGCTATAGCCCGCAACATATTCCAGCGCATTCGCGGCAGTCAGATGACGTGCTTTCTTTCCAACCACAAAAGCCAGTTCGGCTTCGTAGTCAAATTTATCCGAAACTTTAGGACGAATCAAAGGTTGCAGATGGGCAGCCAGAGAGCTTGGGCCGCGCATGAAAAAAGCCGGGTACTCTGGCCTCGAGTGTCCGCCTTCAGCTGCATGATCGGCATAATTCAGGCCCAGGCAAATAATTTTTCCTGGCTGATCGATTAGGGGGATGAAATTGATACCCTGAATCGACTTGATCACTGCCGCCGGATTTTTAGCGAGGGCGGCAATGTGTCCCATCGCCTGACCTGAAGCAATGATTTCAAGCAGCGTATTGGGCAGACTGGCATCCGTAGCAGACAAATCGATAAATTCGCCTGAGTCTTTGGAGCGCAGCAAACCGACACGCTTGTTTTTGTTAGAGTCCTGATAACTGAATAGACGCATGGCCATCCCCTTGATAATGAATGGCCATGATCATATCTTAAGGCGTCAAAGTTATCTTGTTATTTATGCAGGCATGTAAAGGAGCGACTGCGCCGAAATGGACTGTGCGAAAACCTTTCTCTCGGTAAAGATATCGAACAGGCGCTGCAACGCCACTACGTCATTGGGTTTGACCTCACTGTAATTGATGTAGCCACTGATCGGCACCTCTTTGGCCAGTTCGCCGTCGATCGGGGTAAAGCCCTTCAGGTAGGCATTGGCAGCCAGACCCTGCTGACGTACATAGCCGATCCCTTCTGTATAGCCCTTCAAAAAGGCAGGAACTAGCTCAGCCTTTTCTTTCAAGGTGGTGGCATTGAGTGCCGCAGCCCCGCCGATCCAGGGCAGATTATTGCCCAGGACGTACTGAGTGATGACCCCCGCACCCAGAGAACGCGAAATATTCTGCTGCTTGCCAATCACAGCCGATGGCTCAAGCACATAGGCGGCATCGATCTGTCCCGAAGCCAGCGCTGGCAAGATCTGGGGGACAGGCAACTCAATCACCTTGGCATCTGTAATCTGATTGCCCTCGAGTACAGCCTTGGCCAGCGTCACGTTGTTGATGCCTGGTCCGCAAGCAACCTTTTTACCCTTGAGCTCAGAAATGGCTTTGATTGGCGAATCGATTGGCACAATCACCTGATCCAGAACAAACTCTTGATTGGCAAAATTCATACAGGTAAATTTGATGGATCCGGGTGACTGGGCATCGGCCAAAGCAAGTGCCGTGATGGCCACGCCATTGGCGCACCCATCGAGTCGGCCAGCAATCATCGCATCAACAACCTGGTTCGGGCTGGCAAACTTGACCGCCTCAACCGTCACGCCAGCCGCTTTAAACAGGCCACGATCCATCGCAGCATAAAAAGGCAGGCCTGCTGACAATGGCCAATAACCAATTAACAACTTCTTTTCCTGCGCCAATACCGGTGCACCGATACCCGCGATAGAAAGACCTAAACCGGTTTTGGCAGCGATCGCCAGGACTTTACGGCGGGAAAGAAAATGCGAATTCATCAGTGCTCCTGAGCTTGTTTGTTTAATTC